>NZ_DATCWX010000043.1:0-3837 GCF_036566125.1 Intrasporangium sp. | reverse complement strand
CCGGCGAATCCGAAGACGTGCCGGAAGACGAGCGCGCTCAAGCCCATCGCCGCGCCGAACGAGAGCACGACCGTCCCGATGAGAAGCAACGGCGCCGTGACCGCGCGCAGCAGCAGCACGAGGATGAGCAGCACCACGCCGAGGATGAGCGGGATCGTCCTCTTGTTGTCGTCGTCCGAAGCGCGCAGCGTGTCGGCGCGAGCAGCGGTGTCACCGCCCGCGATCGCATCCGCGTTTGGCACTTCGGCGATCGCGTCCCGGATCCGGTCGACCGACTTCGTGGCCGCGTCGGAGTCAGGAGCGTCGCTCAGCGTCGTCTGGATGAGCGACCGCCCGTTGCGGGCGATCGGATCCGCCACCGAGCTGACGCCCTGGACGTTCTCGAGCCGGTCCTGGACGGCCGCGGCCTGGTCCGTGTTGGCCAGGACGAGGACGGGTGACCCGGACCCGGCTGGGAAGTGCTTGGCCAGCACCTGCTCGCCGACGACGGACTCGGGCGTCGTGTAGAAGGCGTCCTTGTTCGCCAAGCCGGTCGCGTTGAGCTGGAGCACGCCGAGGGTGGCGACGGCAAGAATGACCGACGTGACGACCCACGTGCGCCGCGGGGCGTGAGAGATCCGGTTGCCCGTGCGAGCCCAGAAGCCGTCGCGGGTGTGGTCCGCGGACCCGTAGGTCGGCCGGACCGGCCAGAAGATCCAGCGGCCGAAGACGACGAGCAGGGCTGGCAGCAGGGTCAGCATGACGAGCAGGGCGACGCCGATGCCGATCGCCGCGACCGGTCCGAGGCCGCTGGTCGAGCTCATCGTCGCGACGAGGAGGCAGAGCATGCCCGCGATGACGGTCGAGCCCGATGCGAAGATCGCCGGGCCGGCACGGTGCAGGGCGAAGGCCATCGCCTCGTGACGGTCCTGGTGGCGCCGTAGCTCTTCGCGGTATCTGGCGACGAGCAGGAGCGCGTAGTCGGTTCCGGCGCCGAACACGATGACGGTCAGGATGGCCGAGCTCTGCGCGTTGACGGTCAGGGTGTCGCTGTCCGCGAGGTAGTAGATCACGCCCTGCGAGATGAACAGGGCGGTGCCCGCGGAGATGAGCGGGATGAGCCAGAGAATCGGGCTTCGATAGGTGATGAGCAGGATGAGGATGACGACGCCCATCGCGGCGTAGAGCAGCTTGCCGTCGATGCCGGCGAACGCCTCGGACGAGTCGGCGCCGAAGCCGATGGGGCCGGTCACGTGCATCGTCAGTCCGGCGGGGCGGTCGGCTGCGATCGAGTGCAGCTGGTCGGTGATCTCCGGGAGGTTCTCCCAGCCGTCCTCACCGATGTCCATCGGGACGATGACCTGGATGGCCTTGCCGTCCTCGGACGGGATCGGGCCGACGGAGTCCTTCTTGACCGGCTCCATGGCGTTGAAAGCGGTGATGTGTCCTGCGACCGCGTGGAGGTCGGCCGCTGTGACACCGTCAGGACGCTCGTAGACGAGGACAGCTGGCGCCTCGTTCTTGCTCTGGAACGCCTCGAGCTCCTTGGCGACCTGCGTCGACTGGGCGTTCTCCGGAAGCCAGGAGGTGGCGTCGTTGTTCAGTGCCCCCTGGAGTTTGCCCGCCGGGCCGAATGACACGGCGAGGACGGCCAGCCAGAAGCCGAGGACAAGCCATTTCGTCACGCGCGACGACGGCAGCCACGCGAGCCGCCCGACGTCCCCTATGCGTGTTTCTGTCATGGTGAGTGCCTTTCCCCCCTGATTCAGAAGCCGCCTCGTGCGGCAACCACCATTCGACGGTAGGGACTGCACCGGGGTCCGTCACCGCAATTACGGGGGATTGGGGGATGGCCTCAGGGGCGGATCAGGGCTGTCCCCGAGTCGCGCTCGTCACGGCGTCTGCCTACCGTCGTCGACATGGACGACCAGGAAGCTCCCAGCCGAACCGGCATGTCGACCCCCGTCGAGCTCGACTTCCCCTTCCGCGGCCGCTGGCTCGTGCAGAACAGCCCGGACCGTCGGGTCCCGAGCCATGGCACGCACCTCTTCGGGACGACCTACGCGATCGACTTCGTGCCGGTCGACGAGCGCGGTCGATCTGCACCTCGCACCTGGCGTTCGCTGGTATCGGTCGAGTCACCGGAGACCTTCGTCGGCTTTGGGCGACCTGTCCTCGCACCGGTCGCGGGAACCGTGGTCGCAGTCCACGACGGGGAGTCAGACCACGAGGCACGGCGCTCGCAGCCCGCGCTTCTTGCCTACGCGCTGAGCCAGGCTGGGCGAGTGCGGCGCGGTCCGACCGCGATCGCCGGAAACCACGTGGTCATCGCGCTCGCGCAGACTGGGCCCTTCGTCCTGCTCGCCCACCTGCGGAGGGGCAGCGTCTCCGTGCGGCCCGGCGACCCGATCAGGCCGGGAGATGTCGTGGGCACCTGCGGCAACTCCGGCAACAGCACCGAGCCGCACGTCCATGTCCAGGTGACAGACTCGACCGACTGGGGCACGACGAGAGGGCTGCCGATCGTATTTCGCTCGCCGAGTGGCCGCGTCTGGCTGCCCGGCGAGCGCGAGGTCGTCGACGTCTGAGGGGGCACTTACTGCACGGTCGACGAGGAGCGAGCTCAGCGGCATACGGCATAAGGTCGTGGCGTGCACTTCCTCAACGGGCTCCAGCCGCAGTACGACCTGACCTACGACGACGTCTTCATGGTGCCGAGCCGCTCGTCCGTGTCGAGCCGCCTCGACGTCGACCTCGCGACGGTCGACGGCACGGGCACGACCATCCCGATCGTCGTCGCCAACATGACCGCCATCGCCGGGCGGCGGATGGCCGAGACGGTGGCACGACGCGGCGGGCTCACCGTCGTCCCGCAGGACATCCCCGTCGACGTCGTCAGCGAGGTCATCGGCTGGGTCAAGGAGCGTCACCTCGTCCACGACACGGCGATCACCCTCGACCCCCACATGACGGCCGGCGAGGCGCTCGTCCTGATCGGCAAGCGCGCGCACGGCGCAGGGATCGTCGTCGAGGGCAGGCGCCCGGTCGGCATCGTCACGGAGAAGGACCTGACCGGCGTGGACCGGTTCACGCAGGTCGAGGACGTCATGTTCCGGGAGATGGTCGTCCTGCCGGAGGACGTCGACGCGCGGCATGCGTTCGAGCGGCTCACCGCGGAGCGGCGCCGGGTCGCGCCCGTCGTGGCGGCGGACGGCACGCTCGTGGGGATCCTCACCAAGGAGGCAGCCGTGCGGTCGGGCCTCTACACGCCCGCGGTCGATCCAGCAGGCCACCTCAGAGTCGCCGCAGCCGTGGGCGTCAACGGTGACGTCGCTGCGAAGGCGGCCCGGATCCTCGACGCGGGGGCCGACTGCCTCGTCATCGACACGGCACACGGACACCAGGACAAGATGATCGACGCGCTGCAGAAGGTGCGCGCCATCGACCCGCAGGTGCCGGTCGTCGCCGGCAACGTCGTCTCCGCCACGGGGACTCGCGAGCTCATCGAGGCGGGCGCGGACATCATCAAGGTGGGCGTCGGTCCCGGCGCGATGTGCACGACCCGGATGAGGACGGCAGTGGGTCGGCCCCAGTTCTCCGCCGTTCTCGAATGTGCCAGTGCTGCAAGGGAGCTGGGCAAGCACGTCTGGGCCGACGGCGGTGTGCGCCACCCCCGCGATGTGGCGTTGGCGCTCGCGGCCGGTGCGTCGAACGTCATGATCGGGTCGTGGTTCGCCGGGACGCTCGAGTCCCCGGGCGACCTCTACACCGACAACGACGGGAGGCAGTACAAGGAGTCGTTTGGGATGGCCTCGGCGCGGGCAGTCCGCAGCCGAACTGCTGGCGACTCGGCCTATG
>NZ_DATCWX010000028.1:0-16789 GCF_036566125.1 Intrasporangium sp. | reverse complement strand
GCATATCAGACTGACCGCGCGTCGCCTGACACGCCGCCTCCGCACGCCACCCCCGTGAACGACGAAGCGGGGTCCCCTCCGGCCAGAGAGGACCCCGCTTCACCCTGCCCACTTGACAGGAACAGCTACATATCAGTTGAGGGCGGCGATGGCCGCGTCGTAGTCCGGCTCCTGCGAGATGTCCGGGACGAGCTCGGTGTGCAGCACCGTGCCCTCCTCGTCGATGACGACGACGGACCTGGCGAGCAGGCCGCGCATCGCCCCCTCGGCCAGGGTCACGCCGTAGTCCTCGCCGAACGTCGACCGGAACGCGGAGGCCGCGATCACGTTGTCGAGGCCCTCCGCGCCGCAGAACCGCTTGAGCGCGAAGGGCAGGTCCTCGGAGGCGCAGATCACGTGCGTGTTCTCCAGCGTGCTGGCGATCTTGTTGAAGCGGCGCACGCTCTGTGCGCACACTCCGGTGTCGATGCTCGGGAAGATGTTGAGCACGACTCGCGTGCCGTGCTTGAGGGGGACGTCGCCCAGGTCGGCGCCCGCGAGGACGAACTCGGGGGCCACGTCGCCGACGGTGGGCAGGTCCCCGATCGTCTCGACGGGGGTGCCGCGCAGTGCAGTGGTAGCCATGGGTTGTTTGTATCCCGGTTACCCGCCAGTTGCCACCGCGTCCCGGGTCCCGGACAGGCTTGTAGTTTGGTGGCCATGACAGGTAATCCCGGCGGCAGGTCGCTCACACCGGAGGAGCAGCGGCGGATCATCGACATCGCGATGGAGCTGGCCCGCACGGGACAGACGGGGGACCTGCTCGACTTCCTCGACCACGGGGTGCCCGTCGACATCACCGATGCGGATGGCAACACCTTCCTCATGTTGGCGGCGTACCACGGCAGGGAGGAGACGGTGCTCGCCATGATCGCGCGCGGCGCCGACGTGAACCTGCGCAACACGAGGGACCAGTCGCCTGTCGCGGGAGCGATCTTCAAGGGAGAGGACTCGGTCGTGCGGGCGCTGGTTGCCGCCGGGGCGGACCTCGACGCGGGGACGCCGACGGCGCGGCAGGCGGCGGAGCTGTTCGGCCGCACCCACCTCCTCGAGGGCGAGTCGTGACGCAGCAGGCCAGCAGTCAGAGCGGCGCCGGGCGGCGCATGGTCATCAACCTCGTCGGAGCCGTCGGGCTGGTCTTCGGCTTCCTGCCCATGGTCAAGTACCTGCTCGACCTCGACCTGTTCGACTTCACCGTCGCGCCCTACGAGTGGCTCGAGCTCGAGGGTGCGGCGCGCTTCCTGCCGCCGGCGATGGTGCTCGTGACCTCTCTCGTCATCGCGTACCTCCTCGAGCGCGGGGCGGCGGAGTCGTAGACCCTCGCTCGTTTCACAATGCGGCGTGATGTGATTACCCAATGTCGGTGACCGGTCCACCCCGCGCACGGGGTGGACTGCGCGCCTGCGTGGCTGCGATGGGGGTCGCCCTCGCCGTGGCCGTCGGAGTCGTGCCGGTCGCCCAGGCGGCCGGGAGCACGTCGGTCGCGGCGGCTTCGGCGGAGACAACAGAGAACCTCAAGGTGCCGGTGGGCCCCGAGCCGGACGGCACCGCGGTGATCCTGGACGCGGCAGTACGGACACCGGCAGGTGGTGGGCGACACCCCGCCGTGCTCCTGGCGCACGGCTTCGGCGGCTCCAAGGACTCGGTGACCTCCGAGGCAATCGGGCTGCAGGAGCGTGGCTACGTCGTCGTCACGTGGTCAGCCCGCGGACACGGCGCGTCGGGTGGTCGCATCCATCTCAACGCCCCCGAGTTCGAGATCGCGGATGCGAAGGCGCTGGTGGACCTCGTGGCCCAGCGGCCGGATGTGCTCCTCGACGCGGCGGGCGACCCTCGCGTTGGCGTGATGGGCGGCTCTTATGGAGGCGCGCTCGGGCTCATGCTCGCCGGAGCCGATCAGCGCATCGACGCCGTCGTGGCAGCGATCACGTGGAACGATCTCGCGGACGCGTTCTTCCCGCAGTCGGCTGTCACGGCGACTGGCCCGACTCCGGCAGGCCGTCAACCCATCGACACCCCGGGCCCGTTCAAGCAGGTCTGGGCCACGAACTTCTTCCTCGGCGCCAACGCGAGCTTGCTCTCCCTTCCCTCCGCCGGGTCGGACGGCCAACCGTCGCCACCGGCCGCGCCAACCCCCTCGTCCGACCCAGCTCCGTCGACGGGGCGGAACTCGTCGGACGCCGTCACCTGCGGTCGCTTCGACCCGACGATCTGCGCCGGGTTCCTCGACGCCTCGGTGACCGGTGAGCCGAGTGCCGGGCTCGTCACCCTGCTCCGGCAGCACAGCCCCAAGCCGACGCTGGGCAAGGTCACCGCGCCGACCCTGCTCGTCCAGGGGATCGCCGACTCCCTCTTCGGGCTGGAGCACGCGGACGCGACAGCGCGCGCACTCGCTGCGGCCGGGACTCCCGTAGCGGTGCGCTGGAGCGACGGCGGCCACGATGCTCCGAGCACCCGCCAGGCGGAGGAGACCGAGGCGGGGTACGCATGGCTCGACCACTACGTCCGGGACGGCGCAGGGCCCGAATCCGCTCTGCCGGTCGCTGGGTTCACCTTCCCCACGCCGGCGAGCCGCCGCAACGAGCCCGCCGACCTGTGGACGATGCCTCGGTATCCAGGTCTCGACGGCACCGCTGTTACCACCGAGCGCCTCCCGCTCGCCGCGACGGCCGGAGGACTGCTGCACCCGCCCGGTGGGCAACCGGCGTCGATGGTCGCGATTCCCGGACTGTCAGCCCTGGGCCTCACCGTGTCGTCGTACCAGATCGCAGCCCTTCCCGGGCTGTCCACGTACTTCGACACCGATCCGGCGCCGCGCAGCGTGCTGGTCGCGGGCTCGCCGACCATCACCCTCACCCTGACCTCGGACCAGCCGACGGTCACGTTGTTCGCCTCGTTGTGGCGCGTCTCCGGTGAGCAGGCAACGCTGCCCGCCTCGCTCGTCGCGCCGATCCGGGTGCCAGTCACGCCGGGCCGGCCGACCACCGTCACCGTGTCGCTGCCGGCCGCGACCTACGAGATGCCGACCGGCAGTCGCTGGCGCGTGCTGCTGACGAGCACCGAGGCGACCTACGCCAACAGCCGGGAGCCGGCCCGCATCGCCGTCGAGGCGGGCGCCGATCTCACCGTCCCCGTGGTCGACGCGACGCCGGTGGGCACCTCCATCGCCGGCACCGACACCGAGTCCGCGCTGGCCGGCGGCATGCTCGCCGCGCTCGTCATCCTCGCCGGGGTGGCGGCGCTCTGGCGGCGTCGGCAGCGCCGGCACGAGGAGCCGCGCGCGGACCTCGCCGAGATGCCGCTCGTCGTCACGGACCTCGTCAAGTCCTATGCCGACGGCCACCGCGCCGTCGATGGCGTCTCATGGCGAGCTGAGAAGGGCCAGGTCGTGGGACTGCTCGGCCCCAACGGCGCCGGCAAGACGACGACGATGCGGATGGTCATGGGCCTCATCGCCCCCGACTCGGGCACGGTCCATGTGCTGGGCCACCCCGTGTCAGCGGGCTCCGATGTCCTCGAACGGGTGGGCGCGCTCATCGAGGGCCCGGGCTTCCTCCCGCACCTCACCGGCCGGCAGAACCTCGAGGCCTACTGGGCCGCGACCGGCCGGCGGTCGGAAGAGGCGCACATCGACGAGGCGCTCGAGGTGGCCGCACTCGGCGGAGCCGTCGACCGGCCGGTGCGCTCCTACAGCCATGGCATGAAGCAGCGGCTCGGCATCGCCCAGGCCATGCTGGGCCTTCCGGAGCTGCTCGTCCTCGACGAGCCGACGAACGGCCTCGACCCGCCGCAGATCGCGGCGATGCGTCCGATCCTGCGCCGCTACGCCGAGACCGGTCGTACTGTCGTCATCTCGAGCCACATGCTCGCCGAGGTGGAGATGACGTGCACCCACGTCGTCGTCATGCACGCCGGCCGGGTGGTCACCCAAGGCCTTGTCGCCGACCTCGTGGACAGCGACGACACGACGCTCCTCGACCTCGACCCGATCGCGGTCGAGGCCGACGAGGACGCAGCCGAGCCAGTGCTCCCGAGCCGGCTCACCGCGCTCCGTGGGATCGACGGGGTCACCGAGGTCCGGCGCGACACCGAGACCCGCGTCGTCGTCGTGGCCGAGCGCCCACGCGTCGAGGTCGTCGGGGCGGCGGTCGAGGCCGGCCTGCCCGTCATCGGGGTGAGCAGTCGTCGGCACCTCGAGGAGGTCTTCCTCGGCGTCATCTCCGCGGCGTCGTCCGGGAACGGGTCCCGGCCGACCGACGCCTCCGACGCATCCCTGATCGAGCGCCTGAGGCAGGTGAGGGCACGATGAGCCAGCCGAAGACCAACGAGCCTGCGCTGGAAGCCAGCACAGGCAGTGAGCACGACGGGGGTGCACGGGGGCGGAGCCCCCGTGGGTCGGCATACGGGATCACGCGTGTGCGTGAACCGCTGTCCTGGCGGGCCGAGTGGCGGCGGCAGCTGGGGAGGCGGCGGACGCTGGTCGCGTTCGGGCTGCTCGCGGCCCTGCCGATCATCCTGGTCATCGCGTTCGCCTTCGGCGAGGACGACCGCAACCAGCGTGGCGGCGCGACGACACGGATCTTCGACCTCGCGCAGAGCGGGGCGGCGAACTTCAGTCTCGTCGTCGTCTTCCTCGCCTCCGAGCTGCTTCTCGTCCTCGTGGCCGCGCTGTTCTGCGGGGACGCGGTGCCGAGCGAGGCATCGTGGGCGTCGCTGCGCTACCTGCTCGTTGCGCCCGTGCGCCGCGCCCGCCTGCTCACGAGCAAGGCCGTGGTCGGCATCAGCTCGACAGCGCTCGCGACCGTCCTGCTGCCCGCGTGGGCGCTGGTCGTCGGCGGAATCGCCTACGGCTGGGAGCCGCTGACCAACCCGCTTGGCGAGAACCTGACCTGGGGCCAGTTCCTCCCGCGGCTCGCCCTCGCCTGCGCCTACATCTTCGTCACGCTCCTGCCGATCGCCGCCATCGCCTTCTGGCTCGGCACGCGGTCGGATGCGCCGCTCGCTGCAGTCGGGGGTGCCGTGCTCATCTCGATCCTCGCGAACATCCTCGACCAGCTCGATGCGCTCGACCCGTACCGCAACGCGCTGCCCGGTCACTACAACCGCGCGTGGCAGGATGCCCTGGCGATAGAACCGCAGTGGACCGACATGATCCATGGGACGCTGTGGTCGCTCGTGTGGGCGGTCGCCTTCACGATGCTGGCCTATCGGAGGTTCCGCCGGGTCGACATCCTCAGCTAGGGGCGAATCAGGGGGTTGCGGTGGGGACGGTGCTCGGTTCCAACCACGGCGGGTCAGCCTCGGCTCCGGCCATGCACGACGAGGAGCTGCTCGTCGTGCTCCATGGCCTTGGGGGTACCGGTGACATCTGGGTGCCCGGCCTCGAGGGCCATCACGACCGGTGGCCCGGCTGGTGGTGGGCGCCCGACCTGGCTGGACACGGGACGAGCGGAGCGCGGCTGGACGGCTACACCTTCGGCGCCCTGGCCGAGGACCTCGCGATTCGGCTGCCGGAGGCGCGCTCCTACGTCGTGGTCGGTCACTCGCTGGGCGGCGTGGTCGGCCTCGGGCTGGCGGGGCTCGTGCCAGCGGTGCGGCGAGTCGTCGGGCTCGGGATCAAGGTCGAGTGGAGCGACGACGAGCTGGCTCGGGCGCGAGCGATGGCCGAGCGGCCGGTCGCCTGGTTCGAGACCGAGGCGGAGGCCGTGGCGCGCCACCGGAAGGTCTCCGGAGTGGCTGGGCTCGTCGATGACCAGGTCGCCCGAATGGGAGTCGTCGAGGAAGGCAGCCGGTGGCGGCTGGCTCTCGATCCCCTCACGTTCGCGGTCGGGCGGCCCGACATGGCTGGACTGCTTGCCGAGTGCCCGGCCGAGGTGGTCCTGGCACGCGGAGAGTCCGACCACATGGTGAGCGAAGCCCACCTCCGGGCGCTCGTTCCAGCGCCGCTGACCCTCCCGGGCCTCGGCCACAACGCCCACCTCGAGGACCCAGCCACGGTGCTCAGCCTGGCCTGACCGGATTGTTACCGTCTGGGCGCAATGCCACGGTATGGACAACGTGCCTCTCCGGCGACAGCAGGGGTAGCGTGACGCACATGACGTCGCCGCTGAGGTCGACCGCTCGGCCTCCTCGGCGCGCCACCCCACCTTTTGTCCTTGGAGGTTAGGTAGATGAGCAACATCGCGCCTGAACAAGCCGAGCTGCCTCCGGCAGCAGTAGATCCAGAAGTCATCGAGGAGCACGACCGGCGCTGGACCACACAGAAGATCGTCGTCTGGGCCGCGATCTCGCTGCTGGGTGCAGTGTCCTGGGCAATGATCGCCATCGTCCGGGGCGAGACGATCAACGCGATCTGGTTCGTCTTCGCCGCGGTCTGCAGCTATCTCATCGGGTTCCGCTTCTACTCCAAGTACATCGAGCGCAACATCACGAAGCCCGACGACACCCGCGCGACGCCGGCCGAGTACAACGACAACGCCAAGGACTTCATGCCGACGGACCGGCGCGTCCTCTTCGGCCACCACTTCGCCGCCATCGCCGGCGCCGGACCGCTCGTCGGCCCGGTGCTCGCAGCCCAGATGGGCTACCTGCCGGGCACGCTCTGGATCATCGTCGGCGTCATCCTCGCCGGCGCGGTGCAGGACTACCTCGTCATGTTCTTCTCGATGCGGCGCGGCGGCCGCTCGCTCGGGCAGATGGCCCGCGAGGAGCTCGGCGTCATCGGGGGCACGGCCGCCCTCATCGCGACGCTCACCATCATGATCATCATCGTGGCGATCCTTGCGCTCGTGGTCGTCAACGCGCTCGGCGCCTCGCCGTGGGGCGTCTACTCGGTCGGCCTGACCCTGCCGATCGCGCTCTTCATGGGCGTCTACCTGCGTTTCATCCGGCCGGGCAAGGTCATGGAGGTCTCCCTCATCGGCTTCGGGCTGCTGATGTTCGCCATCATCTCCGGTCGATGGGTGGCCGAGTCCTCGTGGGGCGCAGACCTCTTCCACCTCGATCGCACGACCATCGCCTGGCTCCTCATCATCTACGGCTTCGTCGCGGCCGTCCTTCCTGTGTGGCTGCTGCTCGCCCCGCGCGACTACCTGTCGACCTTCATGAAGATCGGCGTCATCCTCCTGCTCGCGGTCGCCATTGTCGTGGTCCGGCCCGAGGTCAACGTCCCGGCGGTCTCCGAGTTCGCGAGCCGCGATGACGGACCCGTCGTCCCGGGATCGCTCTTCCCGTTCCTGTTCGTCACCATCGCCTGCGGAGCGTTGTCGGGCTTCCATGCGCTCATCTCGTCCGGCACGACGCCGAAGATGGTCCAGAAGGAGCGGCAGACCCGCTTCCTCGGCTACGGCGGAATGCTCATGGAGTCCTTCGTCGCGATCATGGCGCTCGTCGCCGCGATCACCATCGACCGCGGGATCTACTTCGCGATGAACTCCTCGGCGGCGGTCACCCAGGGCACGGTCGAGGGCGCGGTCGCGTTCGTCAACCAACTCGGTCTCAGCGGGGTCCACCTCACGCCGGACATGCTCACGCAGCTCGCCCAGAACGTCGGCGAGGAGTCGGTCGTCTCGCGCACCGGTGGTGCGCCGACCCTGGCCGTCGGCATCGCCACCGTCCTGCACCAGTGGTTCGGCGGCACCGCGCTGATGGGCTTCTGGTACCACTTCGCGATCATGTTCGAGGCACTGTTCATCCTCACCGCCGTCGACGCCGGCACGCGCGTGGCGCGGTTCATGCTGCAGGACACGATCGGCAACTTCATCCCGAGGTTCAAGGACACCTCCTGGACGGCAGGAGCCTGGATCTGCACCGCGATCATGGTCGCCGGCTGGGGCTACATCCTCGTGCTCGGCGTCACCGATCCGCTCGGTGGCATCAACACGTTCTTCCCCCTCTTCGGCATCGCGAACCAGTTGCTGGCCGTCATCGCGCTCGCCGTCGTCATGGCGATCGTCGCGCGCCGCGGGAACTTCAAGTACTTGTGGGTGGTGGTCGTCCCGCTTGCCTTCGCCGCAGTCATCACGGTCACCGCGTCGATGTACAAGATCTTCTCGCCGGTGCCTGCGGTGGGCTACTGGGCGCAGAACAGCGCCTTCCGTAACGCACTCGCAGAAGGACAGACGAGCTTCGGCACCGCGAAGAACGTCGATGCGATGGAGGCCGTCGTGCGCAACACGACGGTCCAGGGCACGCTGTCCATCCTCTTCGTCGTCCTGACCCTCATCGTCCTGCTCATGTCGATCATCGCGACCGTGCGGGCCTGGCAGGGGCACCGTGGTGTCAACACCGAGGACCCGTACATCGAGTCGAAGATCTATGCGCCGGCCGGCCTGTTCCCGACGCCGCCCGAGCGCGAGCTCGAGGAGCAGTGGGCGAAGATCCCGGTGACCCGACCGGTGAGGCACCACTGACATGGCTGCCGAGCTGACGGTCAAGCGACTGTTTTCCGGGTCGGTCTCCACGGCCCGGAAAGCCGTCGGCTACCTCGGTGCCGTCATGGGTGCGGACGCCTACGACCGCTACTGCGCCCACCTCGCGGCTCACCATCCCGACCAGCAGCCCCAGACGGAGCGCGAGTTCTGGCGGGAGCACATGGACTGGATGGAGAAGAACCCCCAGGGCCGCTGCTGCTGAGGACCCGACCGAGACGTCACTGCCGCTGGGCTCCCGGCGAGCCCAGCGGCATACGGCCGCCAGACGGGGACCGCGGTCCACGAAAGGCGCGCCTGACGCGAGAAACCCCGCCACCTCGGGACCGTGGTCCCGAAGTGGCGGGGTTCCTGTCTGTCGACTATCCGCGTGTCAGTGCACGTCGGCCAAGTCGACCGGGGCGTTGGCATTGGCCGCGCCCTTGGCGACGTCGTCGGCCTCAGCAGCGGCCGCATTGAGCGCGTCGATCGCTGCACGGACGCCGGCGCCGTAGGCCGGGTCGGCCTTGGTGCAGTTGGCGATGTGCCGCTCGATCGTCTCCTTCGAGGCGCCCGAGATGGCCCGGGCGGTGTTCTCGAAGAGGACCTGCTGCTGAGCGGGCGTCATCTTCTCGCGGAAGAGCACGCCCGGCTGCGAGTAGTAGTTGTCGTCGTCCTCGCGGAAGTTGAACCGGTCACCGGTGGAGCCGATCCCAAACGCCGGCTCACGGTACTGCGGCTGGCTCGAGTAGCGACCGTAGGAGTTCGGCGTGATCGCAGGGGTCGCGCCCGCCGAGATCCGCATCGCGCCGTCGCGGTGCGGGTCGTTGGGGTTCGCCACGCCGCGCGGGCTGTTGACCGGGATCTGGTGGTGGTTGACCCCGAGGCGGTAGCGCTGCGCGTCACCGTAGGAGAACAGCCGCCCCTGGAGCATCCGGTCGGGCGAGAAGCTGATGCCCGGCACGACGTTGGCGGGGCTGAACGCAGCCTGCTCGACGTCCAGGTGGTAGTTCTCCGGGTTGCGGTTGAGCTCCCACTCGCCGACCTCGATGAGCGGGTAGTCGCCCTTCGGCCACACCTTGGTCAGGTCGAACGGGTGGTAGGGCACCTTCTCAGCGTCGGCCTCGGGCATGACCTGGACGTAGAGCTTCCACTTCGGGAAGTCGCCCTTCTCGATCGACTCGAACAGGTCGCGCTGGTGCGACTCGCGGTCCTCGCCGATGAGGGCGGCGGACTCGGCGTCGGTGAGGTTCTTGATGCCCTGCTGGGTGCGGTGGTGGAACTTCACCCAGAAGCGCTCGCCCTCCGCGTTGTAGAACGAGTACGTGTGCGAGCCGAAGCCGTGCATGTTCCGGTACGAGGCCGGGATGCCGCGGTCGGACATGACGATGGTGACCTGGTGCAGGGCCTCGGGCAGGTTGGTCCAGAAGTCCCAGTTGTTCTCGGCGCTGCGCAGGTTCGTCTTCGGGTCACGCTTGACGGCGTGGTTGAGGTCGGGGAACTGCAGCGGGTCGCGGAAGAAGAAGACGGGCGTGTTGTTGCCGACGATGTCCCAGTTGCCCTCCTCCGTATAGAACTTCACCGCGAAGCCACGGATGTCGCGCTCGGCATCGGCCGCGCCACGCTCACCGGCGACGGTGGAGAAGCGGGCGAACATCTCGGTCTGCTTGCCGACCTCGGAGAAGATCTTGGCGCAGGAGTACTGCGTGATGTCGTTCGTCACCGTGAAGGTGCCGTAGGCGCCGGAGCCCTTGGCGTGCATGCGCCGCTCGGGGATGACCTCGCGGTCGAAGTGGGCGAGCTTCTCGAGGAACCAGACGTCCTGGAGCAGCATCGGGCCGCGGGGGCCGGCCGTGACGCTGTTCTCGCCGTCCCAGACGGGTGCGCCAGCGACCGTGGTCAGCGGTTGGGTGTTGCCAGGGTCCTGACGGGGTCCTTCGACAGACATGTGTCTCCTCGTGTTGTTGTTGTTGCCGTTGTGCAGGTCGTATGCCGCTGGGCTCAGTCCGCGGGTGCCGTTGCCTCAGTGGGGCGGTCGGCCTTGCAGGCAGGGCAGGTGCCCCAGTAGATGACCTCGGCCTCGTCGATGTCGTAGCCGTGGTCGTCCGAGGCGTGCAGACAGGGGCGATCGCCGACGGCGCAGTCGACGTCGACGATGCTGCCGCAGGTGCGGCAGACGAGGTGGTGGTGGTTGTCGCCGACGCGCAGCTCGTAGCGGGCGGGGGAGCCGGCCGGCTCGATCCGGCGGACGAGACGAGCCTCGGTCAGGGCGCCGAGGACGTCGTAGATCGCCTGGGTCGAGACCGTGCCGAGGATCTCGCGAGCGGCGCGGGCGATGGTGTCGGCGTCGGCGTGGGGATGGCGCTCCAGCAGGTCCAGGACCGCGACCCGGGGCTTCGTGGCCCGCAGCTGCGCCTCTCGCAGCATCGTCGTCGGGTCACTCCTCGTCACACCCTCAACTCAACCAGCCAATCTGGAATAAGTCAAAACAAGTATGCCTATCCTTACCCCGGTTGCGACTGGCCCGCGAGGGTGGCGAGGCGGCGTCGAGCCACCTCTGCGAGGAAGGCCGCGCCGTCCGCGACCACCGAGTCGTCGAAGGTCGCCCGCGGTGAGTGGTTGTCGTCGGCCATCTCGGGATCGCCGGTGGCGCAGGCGCTGAGGTTGAGGTAGGCGCCCGGCACGTGCTCGAGGACGACGGCCATGTCCTCGGAGCCGAGCTCGGGGTTGACCATGTCGACCCAGCGATCGGGGCCGAAGAGGTCGACCACCGTGTCGCGGGCGTGCTCGAACTCGGCTTCGTCGTTGACCGTCACCGGGTAGGAGCCCGAGATCCAGTCGATCTCCACCTCGAGGCCGTGGGCACTCGCGATCCCCCGGCAGGCTCGCTCGATGTCGGCGATGGCCTGGGTGCGCGCGGCGACCGACAGCGTCCGGACGGTCCCATCGAAGATGGCGTCGTCGGGGATGATGTTGTCCTTGGTCCCCGAGGCAAATCTGCCCACCGTGACGACGACGGGATCGAAGACATCGAAGCCGCGGGTCACCCTCGTCTGCAGGGCAAGGACCATCTCACAGGCCGCCGGGATGGGGTCGCTCGCCCGGTGCGGCGTCGAGCCGTGGCCGCCCTGGCCGACGACGCGGACGCTGAACTCGTCCGCCGCGGCCATCTGCGGGCCGGGCCGACCGAACCACGTGCCGAGGGAGTGCTCTGCCGAGAAGACGTGGAAGGTGTAGGCCGCGCTGACCGGCGTGCCGCTCGCCTCGAGCAGGCCCTCCTCGATCATCGGCGCGGCGCCACCGGGCGCTTCCTCACCGGGCTGGAACATGAGCACCACGTCGCCCGCGAGCTCCTCGCGCTGCTCGTGGAGGATCCTGGCCGCCCCGACGAGGGCGGCTGCGTGGAGGTCGTGGCCGCATGCGTGCATGGCGCCGTTCGTGGAGCGGTAGTCGACCTCGACCTCCTCGACGACGGGCAGGGCATCCATGTCGCCGCGCAGCAGGACGGACGGTCGTGGTCCCTCGTCCGGCGCCGCCCCACCGCGGAGCACTGCCACGACCGACGACAGGGCACGCCCGCGGGTGACCTCGAGGTCCAGGCCGTCGAGGGCCTCCAGCACGGCGGCCTGGGTCTGCGGAAGGTCCAGGCCGATCTCAGGCGTCTGGTGCAGGCGCCGCCGCAGCGCGACGAGCTCTGGTGCGATGGACTGCGCGATCTCGAGGCTGCGGGTGCTCATGCCCGTCACCCTATTGACCGGTGACCTCGACGATGCCTCGGGCGCCGCGCTCGGCATCCACCATGACGTGGTTGACGACGGGGTAGCGTCCCGGCTCCGGGAAGCTCAGCTCGACGAAACCGCCCTGCGCCGCCGCGAGGTCCAGGGCCTGCGAGCCGCCGGTCGTCGTGCCGGGCGGGTCGAGCGGACCACGGCCGTTCCGGAGCAGGTAGGTGCCCTCCTTGTAGACGGTGTCGAACTGCCCACCGACGACATGGAAGGAGGAGGGCCGGTTCGGCCCGGCGTCGAGCACCCAGATCCGCACGCGTTCGCCGACGCGAGCCTCGAGCGGGTGGTCGACGTACTGGTTGGCATGGCCGTTGAAGACGACCGCGTCCGGCTGCTCGGCCATGACCTTGTCGGCGTTGACCGGATCCCCCTGTGCCCCAAGGAAGATCTCGGACTGGACCATGACGTAGGAGCGGTCGACCTTGGGCAGCCCCTCGGGCTCGATGACGACTGCGCCCGCCATGCCGGCCGCGATGTGCGTCGCCATCGGCATCGTGGCGCAGTGGTACATCCAGATCCCCGAGCGCTTCGCGGTGAACCGGTAGACGAGGCTCTCCCCCGGCTCGATGGTGCGCATCGGGGCGTCGGGCGCGAGCTCGCTGGCGTGGAAGTCGATGGAGTGACCCATGGACCCGTGGTTGACGAGCGTGATCTCGAAGGTGTCGCCGACCCGGCCATGGAGCGTGGGTCCGATGGACGAGCCGTTGTAGGTCCAGCGTGTCTGCGTCACTCCGGGCGCCACTTCGAGCTTCTCCTCGCGGACCGTCAGCGTGGCGCGGCGCACCTTCTCGTCGGTGAGGGGAGGCAAGACGGGGTCGTATGCCGCTGAGCTCGTCTTCCACTTCGCCATGAAGTCGATCGCGGGGCTGGGTCCAGAGCTCGCGTGTCCGCCGTGGGTGCCCGCCGTGCCGCCTGCGGTGCCGGAGGCCACCTCACCAGCCGCGGGCGAGCCGCCGATCGCCTTGACGTTGAAGACCATTCCCATCTGGCGGTGGCCGACGACCGAGCACCAGCCGTCGATTGAGCTGCCGACGACGGGGACCTCGAGCGAGCCCTTGGCCCCGGGGCTGATGCGGCCGGTGCTCTCGCCCGTCGCGAGCACCAGATCGTGCACGTCGCTGGGGTCGGTGTTCTCCAGCTCGATGACGAGCCGGTCGCCCAGCGGGACGGAGATCTCCGCCGGGGTGAACCGCATGTCCTTGGCAGTGACCTTCACCGTGGTCGTGTGGCCCGTCGGTGCGACGTCGGCGGCGGCTGGCTTGGCGGCGCCGGCGACATTGAGTCCCGCCGCGGCCGGGTCGAGACCCACGCCGAGGGTGGCGCCGACGGCAATGATGGCGACGGAGGCGACGAGCTGGGGACGGGACCAGGTCTGCGATGCCGACTGTGTCGTCAGGGCGACGACCTCGGACTTCGAGGGCCTGGCCATCGGGCCGGACTGCCTGCCCGCCGCGGCTGCGGCCTCCTTTGCCTTCTTGGCGCGGATGGAGGCGCGAAGGCCCCTCAGCAGCAAGGGGATCGACAGGGCCAGGGCGACGAGCGTCAACGTCGAGAGGACGACACGGACCAGGCTCGGCACCGGCAGCAGGCAGAGCGCCAGCCCGAGGTTGGCGACGGCGACGCGGGCGGTGCCCCAGCGCTCGAGCTCGGCCATACCGGCACGCAGGACGGACGGGCCTCCGCCGATGACGACGGGAAGCAGGTAGGAGAGCGCTCCGAGGAGGATCTGGAGGGCGAAGCCGACGACGAAGATCGTCGTCAGCGCACCGTAGTTGTCGGCGAGGGCCGCCCATGAGCCGCGGCTGGCGAGGGACCAGCCCATCAGGACGAGGCCGACGGGGAGCCACAGGAGTCCGGCGCCGGCGGACAGCGTGGGGAAGGCGTAGGGCGGGCGCCGGCGCGCGGCGGTGATGATCGGGCGGTAGACCCAGAGTGTGCCGGCGAGGTAGAGCGCGATGCCGGCGACGCCGATCATGGCGTGGTCCACGAGGGGCGACGCGACGACGAGGCCCAGGCCACCAGAGAGCACGGGAAGGGCGCGCTCGGAGGCGGACTCGGCGTTGTCGGCCATCTTGGTGCGCAGCATCGTCGGCCAGAGAGTGACCAGCGTGCCGAGCACCGTGAGGCCGATCCAGCCGAGCAGGTTGACCATCGTGTGCGCGACGAGCAGCTGGCCGTGCACGGTGTCGGTGGCGCCCGCGACGCCGCTGCCTCGGGCGAGCAGGACGCCGAACGTGGCGCCGACGGGCAACAGGAGCGCGGCCACGATGTAGTAGCGGACGGTGATCCGGAACCGGCCGGGCAGGGCCGCCTTGAGCCGCCGGACGAGCATGACCGCGTGCCAGCCGACCGCCGCGGAGATGAGCGTGCCGCCGATGAGGGTGACCGGCCAGATGCGGGTCGGGACCCCGACGAGGACGAGCAGCACGCCGACCTGGAAGACCGACAGGCGGATCGTCTGGAGGCGGCGCTCCTCGAACCCGGACCGGGTCTTGAGCAGGGCCTCGGTGAAATGGACGCTCCACACCATGGCCGCGTGGGTCACCGCGCCGAGCACGACGAGGTGGACCATGAGCCACCGGGAGTAGGCGAAGAACGGGTGGATCAGGCTGACCAGCAGTGCCACCATCAACCAGATGACGACGGGCCGGTCGCGCATGAACCACGAACCGCGGGTGCTCATAGGGGTTTCCTTTTCAGCGGGGTAACGCCCGCGATGCTCGATCCGGCAGCGATCGCGAAGAAGAGGAGCAGGGCGACGATGTTGGTGATCGAGCCGACCTGCCATAGCGTGCGCAGCCCAGCGAAGTCACCCGCGATGATCCGGACCGCGAGGCCGACGTGCATGAGCACCAAGGGGATCCACATGGCCGTCCGGTAGGGGAGGGGCCGCTTGAGCACCGCCGGAAGGATGATCGGTGCGTGGGCCATCACCATGGAGATGGCGAAGCCGAGCATGACCGCGTGGATGACGACGTCGTAGAGGGCGCCCTCGGTCTGGGCGCCGGCCACCAGCCAGGTGAGGCCGGCGAGCAGGAGCCAGACATAGCCCCCGAGCAGCGCGCCGGCGCTGAAGCGGGGCAGTCCGGTGGTCCGGATGGTCCGGCGGGCGACGTCGTGGCGGACGAGCCAGACGACGAGTGAGGCGATGACGAACCCGGTGGCGCGCGCCCCGGCTTCGGCCGAGACGAGGGTCAGCACGAGCGCCACGGTCAGCGCGGCCGCATGGAGGACGAGCGTCCTGCCACCGGTTGTCGGCATGGCAAGGCGGGCGAGCTCGACCCGCTCGGCGCAGATGGTCAGGACGAGGAAGCCGACGAGCCAGGGCATGAGCCACGGCATGTCGACGCGAAGCCACAGGAGTGCGGCGACGGTCAGGTGGACCGCGCCGAGCAGCTCGACGACGACGACGTCGTCGTGGTTGCGTCGCCACAGCGCGGCGTACACCGCCACGAAGGCGATGCTGCCGTCGACGAGGAGGAGCTGGCCGAGCTGCACGGGCGCGGGGCTGATGAGGGCCAGTGCCCCCAGCCCGAGCAGTCCCGGCGCGAGGTAACCCAGCGGATGGCGGAGCGCGACGGCGCGCTCCATCGCGATGAGGGTGCCGAGGAACCCGCCGACCATGAGCATGCCGTGGAGGTCGCCGAGCCGCTCCGACCGCACGGGCGCGGAGACGCCGACGAGCACGAGCGCGGCGTTGACGCCCGCGAGCATCGCGAGCCCGGCCGGGAGAAGGAAGACCGCCCGGGAGAGGGTCTGACTCGCCCGACTATTTTGCACGGAACCAACTGTAGATAACCGCGGGCAGCCAGCCAAACCGTTGGAGGATGACCTCGGTCACCACACGGTGGGGATGCCTGTCGCTGGGACCGAGCCCAGCGGCATACGGCCACGTGTCTGTCAGCGGTGGACGAGCGCCACGATCTCCTCCGCGATCCGAGCGGGGACCTCAAGGGGGAGGCCGTGGGCGATGCCCTCGAGCTCGACCTCTCGGACGAGATCGGCCTGGCCCGGCTGGGCGGCGTAGCCGTCGAGCACGGCACGCAGCTGCGCCTTCATGGGCTGGGGCGGCAGGGTTTCGGCGCCGGGCCATCCCGGCACGGCCCCGAGCTCGCCGAGAGTGCCGAAGTCGAACATCGACCGGTCGCTGCAGACGAGGTCCTCGGTGCCGTGGATCCACGTGATCGGGATGCCGGCCGTGCTCGTCGCGATGGCGGAGGTGTTGAAGTGCTTGGGTGACATCGTGTTGAGCACGCCACGGCTGCCGGGCGCGGTCGTGGGCCAGTTCTCCGACGCGGTGCTGTCGCCGGGGTAGAAGTCGTCCCCGACCCGGGTCGTCAGGGCCTCTGCGAGGAGGAAGTCCTCGTCCACGTTGGCGGCGTTCGCGCCCGCCCCGTAGAAGCTGCGGAGGATGACTCGAGGGCTGGAGGCCGGGTCCTCCTCGGACGTGTCCTTCTCCCTCAGCCGCCGCACGAACTCGGGCGCCGCACCGCCGCCCCCGCTCGATGCGGCGTCCGGGAAGGCGGGCGTGCCCTGCGCGTCGACGGTGCCGCCGAA
>NZ_DATCWX010000358.1:0-6484 GCF_036566125.1 Intrasporangium sp. | reverse complement strand
CCGCCGCTCTCGCGCTCGACCCGTCGCTGCTGTCAGAGCTGCTCGGCCGGGGAGACGCGCTCGCCCTGCGGGACCTGCTCGATCCGGCAGCCGTCGCGCGGACCGAGGCCGAGCTCCAGCGGCTCACCCCGGAGCGAGCCGCCCGGGACGCGGAGGACCTGGCCGATCTCGTGCGCGTCCTCGGGCCGCTCTCGATGAGCGATGTCATCGCCCGCTCGGCTGAGGGCTTCGCGGCCGCCGACGTGGAGGCGGCGCTCCGGTCGCTCGAACAGGCCCGCAGGATCATCGGCGTCCGGGTGGCCGGTGAGGATCGGTGGGCCGCGGTCGAGGACGCGGGCCGCCTGCGCGACGCCCTGGGCACCGCCCTTCCGGTCGGCGTGCCGGACGCCTTCCTCGAGTCGGTGCCCGACCCGCTGGGCGACCTCGTGGCCCGGTTCGCTCGGACCCACGGACCCTTCACCGTGCACACGGTTGCGGCGTGGTGGGGCGTCGGCCCGGCCGTCGTGCACGACTCCCTGCGGCGCCTCGTCTCGGCCGGACGAGTCGTCGAGGGCGAGCTGCTCCCCACCGAGAACGGTGGGGGCCACGGCGCCGAGTTCTGCGACGCCGAGGTCCTTCGGATCCTGCGGCGGCGGTCGCTGGCGGCCCTGCGCCACGAGGTGGAGCCGGTCGCCCAGGTCGACCTGGCCCGGTTCCTCCCGCACTGGCAGGGCGTCGGCAGTGGTCAGCGTGGACGCGAGGGCCTGCTGCGCGCCGTCGAGCAGTTGACCGGTGCAGTCGTCCCCGCGAGCGCGCTCGAGACGCTCGTCCTGCCCGCTCGGGTTGCCGACTACCGCCCAGCGCTCCTCGACGAGGTGATGAGCGCCGGCGAGGTCATCTGGCGCGGCCACGGCTCACTGCCGGGGGACGACGGCTGGGTGAGCCTCCATCTCGCCGACACGGCTCACCTGACGCTGGTCCCGCCGGAGCTGGCCGACCTCAGCGACGCCGAGGACGCGGTCCTCGAGGCCCTCGCGGGCGGCGGTGCCTGGTTCTTCCGCCCGCTCGCCGACCGGGTCCGCTCGCTGGGCACCGCGCGAGGGACGGAGCTCGGCGACTCCGACCTCCTCGACGCGTTGTGGTCACTGCTCTGGGCCGGGCGCGTCACCAACGACACCATCGCGCCGCTCCGCGGCCTGCTGTTGGGCGGCCGCACTGCCCACAAGCGAACGACGACGGCACCACGGTCCGCGCGGTACGGCAGCCGTCGGACGTCGCTCGGGCGCTTCGGATCACTACAGGGCTCGATAGCGCGCTCAGGGGGTGGCTCGCTCGCCGGCGTGACCCCCGAGCGCCTTGCGGCTGCTGAGGAATCCGCATCCGCGAGGGCGCTGCGCGCTCGATCGCTCGAGTCCGCACCCCCGGCAGGCGTCGGACGCTGGACGCTGCTGCCCGTCGCCGAGACCGACCCGACCGTCCGCGCCGTGACGAGCGCGGAGCTCCTCCTTGACCGCTACGGCGTGCTCACCAGAGGATCCGTGGTCGCGGAGGACGTGCCGGGGGGCTTCGCCGCGGTCTATCGCGTGCTTGCCGCGGCCGAGGAGGCGGGCAAGGTCCGCCGGGGCTACTTCGTCGAGTCTCTGGGGGCCTCGCAGTTCGCCTCGACCGGTGCGGTCGACCGGCTCCGGTCGTTCTCGAGGCTTCCCGGAGTCACGGGGGCCGACGGACCGAGCGCGACGCGGCCGAGCGGGACGCAGGCGAGCGCGATGCGACGTGCCGAGCGCCCAGGCGCGCTCGTGCTCGCTGCGAGCGACCCGGCCAACCCCTATGGCGCTGCCCTTGGATGGCCCGACCGGCCCAGTCGGGGGCTTGATGGGCCGGGTGCGCAGGGGGAGCGCGGTGGTGGGCCCAGTGGTCGCAAGGGCCACCAACCCGGCCGCAAGGCGGGGGCGCTCGTCGTGCTCGTCGACGGAGCGCTGGTGCTCTACGTCGAGCGCGGGGGGAAGACGATGCTCTGCTGGTCGGACGACCTCGAGGTGCTCCAGGCGGCCGCGGACGCCCTGGCGCTGGCGGTGCGCGAGGGCGCCCTGGGCCGGCTCACCGTCGAGAAGGCCGACGGCTCGCCGGTCCTCGGCTCGGACCACCCGCTGGTCCAGGCGCTGTCCCAGGCCGGGTTCCACATGACGCCACGGGGACTGCGTCTGAGGCGTTGATCTTTCAGAGCGTGGTGGTGTTTCGGCGTTTGCTCGCGCCGGGGTGGGCCGCGTGCCATCCTCGAACGAAGGACCACCAGCGGTGGCTTGCCGGGCGCTGCATCCTCCCGTCCTGCGCGTCGCCGCGCCGCGCTCAGGGAGGTGTGGCCCAGTGACGACGACGCCCAGGCGGGCGGACGCGACGGCAACGGCATCCGATGAGGGGTGGCGTTCCAGGCTGGTGAGCGCAGGGGCGGCGGCCTCCGCGGTGCCGCCGGGTTCGACCGTTTACGTGGGCAGCGCCTGCGCCACGCCACGCACCGTGGTGCGGGCCCTCGAGGAGCAGCCGCTCGAGCACCTCGGCCTGCGACTCGTGCATCACCTCACCGACGGGGTGCGCAACAGGCTCGACACCGGCACGAACTTCGATCACCGGACGATCTTCGTCGCCGCCGAGCTCGCGGACCTCGTGCGTGAGGTCCAGCCCCACGGCGTGTCCGTCGACTACGTCCCGATGAGTCTCACCGACCTGCCCGCCAGCCTCCGTACCGGGCGGCTGCGACTGGACGTCGCGGTCGTCCAGGTCACCCCGCCACGCGGCGGGCGGGTCAGCCTCGGAGTGTCGGTCGACGCGGCGCCGGCGGCCATCGAATCAGCCGGCCTTGTCATCGCCGAGATCAATCCGGCCATGCCGTGGACCGAGGGGGCGAGCACTGTCCCGACCGACCAGATCGACTACTTCGTGGAGGTACCGGGACCGGTCATCGCCTACGAGCACCCCGGCGTCGGCGACGTCGGCGAGCGGATCGCCGGCTATGTCGCACGTGTCATCGACGACGGCGCGACCCTCCAGGTCGGTCTGGGCCGCATCCCAGCCGCCGTCCTGGCGCACCTGCTGCAGCGCCATGACCTCGGCATCCACTCCGACGTCATCACCGATGCTGCCCTCGACCTCATTGAGGCCGGCATCGTCACGGGGACCGCCAAGACCGTCGATGTGGGCACCGTGGTGACCAGCGCGGCCATGGGGACGCAGCGCCTGTATGACGCGATCGACGGCAACCCGCACTTCCAGTTCCGCCCGATTGACGAGGTCCAGGCCGGGCTCGCGGCCCAGCACCGGCTCGTTTCCGTGACGCAGGCCTTCCGGGTCGACCTGACCGGTCAGGCCTGCGTCGACGCCCTCGGCGGAGAGGTCTTCGGCGGGCTCGGCGCACAGGTCGACTTCCACCGGGCCGCTGCTTTGTCACCTGGCGGCAAGGCCATCGTCGCGCTCGCCTCGCGGCAGCCCGATGGATCCCCCTCGTTCGTCGCCCGCCTCTCACCGAAGGAGGCAGTAGCGATCCCTCGGCACGAGCTGCGTTGGATCGCCACGGAGTTCGGGATCGCCTACGTCCACGGCCGGTCCCTTCGCGAACGGGCGGTCGCGCTCATCGAGCTGGCCCATCCGGACGACCGGGAGGCGCTCCTGGACGCAGCCAGGTCGTGCGGCCTCGTCCCGCCTGACCAGAAGCTCCGCTCCCGGCTGCCCTACCCGGCCACGGAGGAGCGGACCGTCACGCTCAAGAACGGCACCGCGGTGCTCGTCCGCCCGACTCGCACCGGGGACGCCACGCTCCTCCAGGACCTCTTCTTCCGGATGCGGCCCGAGGATGTCAAGACACGCTTCTTCCGCAACCTCTCCTCGCTGACCCGTAACGCCGCTGAGCACCTGACCAACGTCGGCTACGAGTCGGAGATGGCGTTCGTCGCGGTGACCGGGCCACGGGAGAACGAGCAGGTCGTCGCGTCCGCCCAGTACTACGTCGACGCGGACACCGGCTCGGCCGACGTCGCCTACATGGTCGACTCCTCCTGGCACGGGCTCGGCCTCGGGCACGCGCTGCATGGCATCATGTCCGACTACGCGGCCCGGCACGGCGTGCTGGCCTTCACCGCGGACGTCCTCGCCGGCAACGAAGCGATGCTCCATGTCCTGACCGCGGCCGGGGATGCGGAGGTGCACACCGTCGACGGCGTCCACGAGCTGCGCATCCCCACGAGGACGGCTGCAGGTGAGCGCCCATGGCACGCCTCCTGACCGTCGACCGCGTGGCGATGCTGCGCCACGTGGGTATCTTCGCGGCGACGCCCGGGCGGGTCCTCGCCGGGCTCGCCGGAGCCCTCATCGAGGAGGACTTTGCTGCCGGTGAGGAGATCATCCGCCGGGGCGCCACCGAGGACTGGCTGCACGTGGTCACCTCGGGGGTCATCGAGATCGTTCGTGAGGACGGCCGGATCCGTTCCGAGGCGCCGGTCGTCGTTGGTGACTTCGCCGTCCTCGACCCGCAGCCCAGATCCGCCACCGTCCTGGCGGTCACCGACGTCACCGCGCTCCGGCTCTCCAAGGACGACTTCGACGAGGCGCTCGAGAGCCGCCCGGAGATCGCCCGCGGGGTCATCCTCGCCCTCGTCGACCGGCTCCGTGAGAACCGCGAGCCGCAACCGTGAGAATGCGGCTGCTCGCCCTCCTGGGCGGTCAGGCGATGACCCTGGGCCTGACCGTGGCCTTCCTCGTGGTGCCCGCGAGTGCCGTCTTCCTCCACACCTACGGGGCGGGAGCGCTGCCCTACGCCTACATCGGCGTGGCCATCGCCGGTGTGGCCGTCTCCTCATCCGTCACGGTCGCCCAACGTCGTATGCCGCTGGGCCGGCTCGCGCTCGCAGTGCTCGTTCTCTACGTGGTGCTGGTCACCACCGCTTGGGTGTTGCTCAGCCGCTGGGACATGGCGTGGGTGACGTTCGTCCTCATCGTCCTGTTCCCGCTCTCGATCCCCACCGGGTTCCTGCTCGTCGGCTCGCAGGCCGTCCGGCTCTACGACGTCCAGACGCTCAAGCGGGATTTCCCTCGGGTCGTGGCCGGCTTCTCGATCGGCTTCGCGGTCGGCGGCCTCGCGGCGGCGGCGTTGGTGGCGCCGCTGGGTGGGCCGACGAACCTGCTGCTCATCGACCTCGTCATGGCGCTCGCCTTCATCAGTCTCGTCTGGTCCACGAGCCGGCAGTTCCCGGGCCAGCTGCTCACGGCGCCCTCGCAGGCGCCCGGACGGCGCGAGCCGGGGAGGACCAGATCCCGGCTCGCCGACCTCCGGTTGCTCCGGGAGCCGTTCGTCCTGCTCGTCCTCGGGTACCAGATCGTCTCGGCCGGCGTGACGCAGCTGTTTGACTACGTCGTCTGGGATCGGGCGGCTGCCTACTACGCCGACCCGGACAGCCTCGCGCAGTTCATGGGTGCCTTCGGGGCGATCCTCAACATCGTTGCCGTGCTCTTCACCCTCCTGCTCGCTGGGCGGCTGCTCAGTCGGTTCGGCATCGGGTTCGGTCTGCTCGCGAACCCGGTGGGCGTCCTCGTCATGACAATCGTCGTGCTCAGCGCCGGTCTGGGTCCCGGGATTGCGACGTTGACCTACCTCCTTGCCGTGTGCGCCGCCCAGATCGTCGACATCTCGCTGACGGACGGCACCACTCGGACGTCGATCGCCGCGACCTACCAGGGGATCCGGCGCGGCGACCGGCTCCGCGCGCAGACCTTTGTCGAGGGGGCGGGAATCCCCCTCGCGGTGGGACTCGTCGGTGCCTACCTGCTGGTCGTCCGGGCCGTGGGCCTCGACGTGCAGGCGGTGGTGTGGACCACGGGCGTGCTCACTCTCGTGTGGATCTGGCTCGCGGTGAAGGCGCACCGTGGCTACGCCGGGCACCTGGGCGGGGTGCTCGCTGACCGGTCATGGGATCCGGTCGCGCTGCGCATCGACAGCGGCGCGGCAGAGGCGATCGGGCGCCTTCTCGCCAGCGATGACCCGATCGATCGTCGCACGGGGATCGACGTGCTCCGGGACGCCCGGTCGCCGCGTCTTGTCGACGCAGCGATGAGCGCGCTCTCGGACCGCGACGCCTCCGTGCGCTGCACCGCCGTCGAGGCGCTCGCGGGAGTGGGGGCGATACGCCGTCCCGACGTTCGGGAGCAGGTCGGCAACCTCCTGCGCGACCCCGACGTTGCGGTGCGGGCCCGCGCGGCGGCGGCCGTCTCACGCGGGCACCCCGGCCGGCGTGAGGATGCTCAGCTCGTCTGGCGCCAGGTTCTCGATGACGACTCCACGTCGGCCTATGCGCTCATGGCGGCTGCCGCTGTTCCGAGCGCCGCCCTCGTGCCGTACCTCATCGGCCTCGTGCGGCGGGGGCAGGAGACCCCCGGCCTCAGGGACGCCCTCTGCGCGCACGGTGATCAGCTCGTGGACGAGCTCGAGGGGTGGCTCGACGCGGGAACGGCGGGCCCCGGT
>NZ_DATCWX010000347.1:0-2134 GCF_036566125.1 Intrasporangium sp. | reverse complement strand
GGCGGCCTGCTGCCACGGGCGAGCCGGCCCGATGACCGCGTGTCGTCCGCGGAGCGCTCGGTTGAGCTCCCGAGTTCGGGCCGAGCGACTGCCGAACGGCACGATGACAGCCACCTCGGTCCCCCGCTCTGCGACGAGGGCATCAGGCCCCAGAGCCGCCCGCACCCCCTCGAGCCGGCTCGCGGGCAACGTCGCCACGACGACGACGTCGGGAAGGTGCCACCCGAGGGCGGTTGCGGCCCGCTGCACGCCGGTCTCCGTCTCGCCGCGCAGGATCATCTCGAGCACCTCGCCTCGTCGGCGCTGGTGCTCTCCGGCCCGATCCGACTGCTCGAGCGCATACCCCTGCGCGCTGGCTGCAGACAGCTCGTCGATGTAGGCGAAGAGCGACTCCCCCAGCGCAAGGATGACGTCCGGGGCGAGCCGCGACACATCGACGGTGCGGGAGATGGCCCGGAGCGTCACACGGGCGCCGTACCGGTAGGCCGACAGGAGCGACTCGAGGCTGCGACCGCTGCGGACCTCGCCACGGCCGAGATTCTCGTAGACCCACTTGCCATCCTCGGACAGCGCAGGCAGCCGCGTCCCCGGCAGGTCGAGGAACCGGTGCAGCGCCACGGTGACCCCCTGCCGGACGCCCTGGCCAAAACGCCCCTCCATCGGCATCGCATAGACCGGGACGTCGCGCGGAATGCCCTCGATGATCGCCTCGACGATCTCACCCACGACGGGCCGCAGCACATCACTGATTTCGGTGGGTAGAGACAACCACGGCGGATCAGAAGCGGCTTGGGGCACGCTGGATTCCCCACAATCTATCCCGAGAAGACAGTTTCCTGTGGCAAAGAGTACCCGTCGCCCCAAGACGCGTGGCCACTCTGCGGAGGATATTCGAGGTATGGCCCAGTTCCGAGCTCTTCGCCGCGTCGCGTCAGTCTTGACGACGCCGCTCGCGCCCGAGGACTTCATCAGCTTGGTCAACCCGCTGGCGTCAACGCGCCAGCTCCGCGGCATCGTGACCAGGGTCGTCCCAGAGACGGCCGACTCGGCAACGATCCACTTCCACCCGGGCAAGGGCTGGAACGCCCACCAGGCGGGTCAGTGGGCCCGCATCGGCGTCGAGATCGACGGGGTCCGCCAGTGGCGCAGCTACTCGCTGTCCGCACCCGCAGGTGCCGACCCCGCCATCACGGTCACCGCGATCGGCCACGTCTCCACCGCACTCGTGCGCAACACGAAGCCGGGCGACGTGCTCTTCCTCGATGTCCCGCAGGGTGACTTCGTCCTCCCACAGCACCCACGCCCGCTCCTCATGGTGACCGCGGGCAGCGGCCTCACGCCCGTCATGTCGATGATCCGCACGCTGATCCCCCGCCGCCCCGACGCGGACGTCGTGCTCATCCACTCGTCGCGCACCCGGGCCGACGCACTCTTCCACGACGAGCTGCTCGAGCTCGCCGACCAGTTCCCGGGCCTGACCGTCAAGCACTGGTTCACCCGCGAGGAGCAGGGCCGCCGGCTCGACCTCGCCGACTTCGCCGACCTCGAGACGCTCTGCCCCGACTGGCGCACGCGGGCCGCCTACGCCTGCGGCCCCGCCGAGTTCCTCGACGCCGCCACCGCGCTCTGGGAGGGCAGCGCCGATGACGGCGAGACGAACCTGACGATCGAGCGCTTCGCCCCGGTCCTGCTTCCCGGTGCCGGCGGGGAGGGCGGCCTCGTCACCTTCGAGAAGTCGGACAAGGAGATCGAGGTCGATGGCGACGTGCCACTGCTCGAGGCCGGCGAGGAGTGCGGCGTCGTCATGCCGAGCGGGTGCCGCATGGGCATCTGCCGCAGCTGCCTGACGCCTCTCGTCGCGGGCCGGGTAAGGGACCTGCGCACCGGCGAGGTGCACGGCGATGAAGGCGAGCTCATTCAAACCTGCGTCAACGCTGCCGCTGGACCCGTCCACCTGGACATCTGAGAAGGGAACACCCCATATGACCGCCACGGTGAACCGCCCGGTCGAGACGACCGGTACCGCACCCACGCCCGTCCCCGCCTCCGAACCTGCAGCAGCGCCCGCCCCGTCCCTGCGCCCGCGCAAGCCCCTGCTCGCTCCGCGGGGCGGCCCCGCCGTCCGGCCCCCGGC
>NZ_DATCWX010000320.1:0-16111 GCF_036566125.1 Intrasporangium sp. | reverse complement strand
GAGGCGCCCCCGGGGAGGCCGGCCCCGCGGCGACACCAGTGCGGCGCGCCGGTACGGGCATCACTCCCGGGGCAAACGGTGGGGGAGCCAGCGGCGACGCGGAAGGCTTGAGAACGACGCCGATCCCGGGGGACGGTGACGCGTGACGTCCCGCGAGATCGCCTTCGTCGTCGTCGGCGTCATCACAGCGCTCTCCGCCCTGCTGTCCGTCACCACGAAGCAGGTCGTCCATGCCGCGCTCTGGCTGCTCGTCTCGCTCGGTGCCCTCGCCGGCGCCTACGTCGTGCTCGGCCAGGAGCTCGTCGGACTGGTCCAGCTGCTCGTCTATGTCGGGGCGATCGTCGTGCTCGTCCTCTTCGCCCTCATGCTGACGCGCGCACCGATCGGACCGCACCCGCAGATCGACACGGCGCCGTGGCAGCGCACACTCGCGAGCGTCTTGGGAGGTGCGAC
This sequence comes from Intrasporangium sp., assembly GCF_036566125.1. Classification (GTDB taxonomy): domain Bacteria; phylum Actinomycetota; class Actinomycetes; order Actinomycetales; family Dermatophilaceae; genus Intrasporangium. The sequence goes on along the minus strand of NZ_DATCWX010000320.1, from coordinate 15,658 downwards.
CGCGGCACTGCTCGCATCGGTGCTCATGCCGTTCTTCGCGACCGCCGACGTGGCCGCCGACGTGCCCGGGACGCCCCAGATCGGGGAGGCCATCTTCGGCACGTGGGTGTGGCCCTTCGAGCTGTTGTCGGTGCTCCTGCTCGTCGCCCTCATCACGGCGTTCGCGGTGTCACGCCTCGTCCTCCACCGCGAGGGGGAGGCGCGATGAGCCTCGTCTACCCCGCGGCGCTGGCTGCGGTGCTCGCGGGGATCGGCGTCTACGGAGTCCTGGCTCGGCGCAATGCCGTGCTCGTCCTCATCGGCGTCGAGCTCATCCTCAACGCCGCGAACCTGCTTCTCGTGACGGCCGGCTCGCGTTCTGGCGTGCCCTTCGCGGCTGGCCCCGTGCTCGCGCTCTTCGTCATCACGATCGCGGCGGCCGAGGTCGTCGTCGCCCTCGCGATCATCCTGGTGATGTTCCGCCGGTTCGGCCACATCGACCTGACGGCGACCCCCGACCTCACGGACGAGCCCGAGCCGACCGACGGCGATGACGGCGGCGAGGCGGTGGAGACCAGCGAGGCCGGAGTGGTCGACACGGCGCCGCCGGACACCGCTGAGCAGCCGTCTGACGAGCGAGTCCGTCGGCTGCCGGAGGGAGTCTCGTGACCTGGGTCGTCCGCCTCATGGTCCTGGTCCCCGCCCTCGCGGGACTCCTCGGCCTGCTCGCCCGGCGCCAGCGGGTCATCGCCTCTGGGATCGCGGTCGGGGCGGCCGCCACCGTGACCGTCCTCGGTCTGCTCCAGTGGATTGCGCCCGTTCGCGCCACGGACATCGACTCGCTGGGCGGCCTGCCACTCCTCGACCTCAGCGTCCCACTGCACCTGCTCTCCGACCGTCTCTCCGGACTCGTCAGCTTCGTCGTCGCCCTCGTCGTGCTCGCGATCCAGGTCTTCACGGTCTGGTATATGCGCGACGACAAGCGCGCTGGCCAGTTCGCCGCGACGATCTCCCTCTTCGCAGCCGGGATGCTCCTCGTCGTGCAGTCCTCCGACCTCGTTCTCACCCTCGTGGGCTGGGAGATCATGGGCTGGTGCTCCTGGCTGCTCATCGGGCACGACAGCGAGCGATACGCCGCGCGCCGAGCGGCCTACAAGGCCTTCGTCGTCACGAGCGTGGCGGACATCGGCATGGTCGTCGGGCTGATCGCCCTGTCGGTACGAGCCCGCAGCACCGACCTGCTCGACGTGCTCACCGTTCCCGGGTCGGACGCTCTGCTCACCGTGGGCCTCGTCGGTGTGCTCATCGGCGTGGCGGGCAAGTCGGGCCTCTTCCCCTTCCACGACTGGCTTCCCGACGCCATGGAGGGCCCGACCCCGGCGTCGGCCCTCATCCACGCGGCGACGATGGTCGCCGCCGGCACCTACGTCATCGCCCGCCTGTTCTCCCTCTACGCCGTCGACGACGGGGCACGGCTCCTGCTCGCGGTGCTCGCTGCCGTCACGATGGTGTATGCCGCTGGGCTCGCTCTGCTGCAGAGCGACGTCAAGCGGTTGCTGGCCTACTCCACGCTGAGCCAGGTCGCCATCATGCTCGGCGCGCTGGCCGCGGCCCCGGCTGAGGTCGGCCCGGTGCCCGGGGTCTCCCACCTCATCGGTCACGCCTTCTTCAAGGCGCTGCTCTTCCTCGGCGTCGGCTGGATCGCCGTCCTCGTCGGGGGGACGGCGCTGGCCCGGATGCGCGGTCGCCTGCGGCTGCGCGGAGCGCTGCGCTGGTCGATGGCCATCGGGCTGGCGGCCCTGGCGGGCGTTCCTCCGCTCATCGGCTTCTTCACCAAGGAGACCGTCATCGACACCGCCCTCGAGGGCGTCGCGGAGGGTGTCGGGTTGGGCGCCTGGCTGGTCCTCGTTGCGCTGCTGATCACCGTCTTCCTGACGGCGGCCTACTGCACGCGCGTCTGGCTGCTCCTCGACGGGCCGTTCGACCCATCCGGGAAGGCGGCCGCGTTGACTCCGGCCCGCCTGACCGGGGCCGTTGCCGAGGCCCGAGCCCTCTCCGACGACGAAGGGGTTGAGGTGCCCGAGCCGCACGCAGGAGCCGAGGGTCACGCGCCCATCACCTTGTCGGCCGCCTTCGCGGTAGCGGGCCTGGCCGTGTTGACGGTGGTCGGCACGCTCTTCCTCACCACCGTCGAGGGTGCGCTCCACCTCGGCTGGCTCACGGCAGTCCTGTCGATCCTGCTCATCACCGGTGCCGCCTTCGAGGTCTGGGTCCTGAGCCGCGGTGGGCACGAGGACGTCGCCGATCGGGTGCCCGCCGCGGTGCGGGCGGGTGCCGAGCGCGGCCTCGGAGCCGATACCGCCTACGCCCGGTTCGGGATGGCGGTCACCGCCCTGGCGCGGCTCGTCGTCGTGCTGGACCGTGACGTGGTCGACGCCTATCCGCGCGCGACCGTCGTGGCAACGCGTGGGCTCGGCCGCCTGGGCGAGCGCAGCCACCGCGCCATCCCCTCCCTGGCCATCGTCGGCCTCGTCGTCGGCGTCGGCATGGTCGTCGCAGTGGGGGTGGCGGCATGGCTGTGACGCTGCTCCTCCTCGTTCCGCTCCTCGCGGCCGCCGTCCTGCTGGCGATGCCGACTGGCACGGCCAGCAGGACCGAGCCGGGCGTTGCCATCGGCGCGCTCGTCGCCGCACTCGTCACCGCCGGGCTGGCCGTGGCCGTCGTGGCAGGCAGCCAGAGCGTCGACGTGCCGTGGATCCGCAGTCTGGGGATCCGTTGGCACTTCGCCGTGGACGGCATCTCGGCGGCCCTGGTCCTGTTCACGGCCCTGCTCGTCGTGGCGGTAGTGCTCCATGCCCTCGCGGCGCCAACCCCGCAGGGCGGGTCACGCTCGACCTACCTGGGCTGCATCCTGCTCATCGAGGCCGGTGCCCTCGCGACGTTCCTCGCGCGTGACGCCCTGCTCTTCTTCATCGCCTTCGAGGTCGTCCTCGTACCGATGTGGCTGCTCATCCGGCGGTTCGGCGACGAGCACGTCCGCGACACGGCACGCGCCGATGCGTCGGGCCGGTTCATCCTGTTCACCGTCTTCGGGTCGACGCTGATGCTCATCGGCATCCTGTTCCTCGTGGCCCACCAGGGCACGTCCGACCTGACGCTCCTCGGACAGCTGCACGGTAAGGGGCTCTCGCGCGGTCTCGAGATCGCGATCGCCGCCATCCTGCTCACCGGGCTCGCCGTCAAGGTGCCGCTCTGGCCGCTGCACACCTGGCTCCCTTCGGCTCACACCATCGCGCCGACGGCCGGATCGGTGCTGCTCGCTGCGGTCCTCCTCAAGATGGGCACCTACGGCATCGTCCGGCTCGCGGTCGCCGCGGTCCCGGACGGGGTGGCGGCGCTGAGTCCCGTGCTCGCCGTGCTCGGCGCCGTCGGGACGATCTGGGGAGGCCTCGCCTGCCTCGTCGAGCGGGACCTCAAGCGGCTCATCGCCTACAGCTCCGTGGCCCACATGGGGTTCATCGCCATCGCCATCGCCTCGGGAAGCCACACCGGGCTCCAGGCAGCACTCTTCGGCAACATCGCGCACGGGATCGTGGCGGCCCTGCTCTTCTTCCTCGTCGGGGACCTCAAGGAGCAGTGGGGCTCGGCCGACCTCACCGTCCCGCGAGTGGCGCTGCGCGACCGCGCGCCCCGCTTCGGCATCGCCTTCGTCTTCGGTCTCGCGGCCGCGTTGGGCCTGCCCGGTCTGGTCAGCTTCTGGGGCGAGTTCCTCGCCCTCTACGCCGCGTGGTCGCCGGCCGAGGGGGTCAACGTCGGGGTGCTGCGCGCGACAGTGGTGGTCGGCGCCGTCGGTATCGCCCTCGCGGCCGCCTACGCCCTTCGCGTCGCCCGGATCCTCTGGGCCGGAGAGGGCGCGCCCGAGACCGACACCGTGGCCAGGGACGTCGTCGCGGACGAGCGCGGCATCCGGTGGGGCGTCGTCGTCAGCCTCATCGCGGTCATGCTCACCCTGGGTGTGGTGCCGCACCTGCTGCTCACCATCTCCGAGCTCGATGCCGCGGCCCTCCTGTCGGGAGTGGCCCGATGACCGGCCTCGCCATCGACTACGGCACGCTGCTGCCGGCGCTCATCCCGATCGGGGGAGCCGTCCTCGTCCTCGTCGCCGACCTCGTCCGGCCCAGTCTGCGGCAGCCGCCCTACGTCATCGCGGTGCTCGCCATCCTGGGGGCGACCGCAGCCACGATCCCGGGCCTGGCTCAGGCTCCGGGTGATGCGCAGGCGACGTTGTGCGTCGAGCCGACGGGCCAGGCCGTCGGCTCCGGGACGCTGCAGACCGGTGTCGAGGGGTTGCCCCAGACCTGCTTCTGGCAGGCCGACTCGCTGACGAGCTCGCTCCAGCTGGGGGCGGGGGTCGCTGCGCTCATCGTCGTGCTCCTGGCCTGGCCACGCGCGCGAGCCCGAGCCGCCGCGGACGGCACCAGGGAACCGATCGAGGCGATCCTGTTCCTCGTCTCCTTCGCCGGGACCGTCGTCGTGGCCGCGAGCCGGGACCTCGGCACCTGGCTCATCGCGCTCGAGATCGCCACGCTGCCCGTGATCGGGCTCGTCGCCCTCAGGGGCGGCCGGGGTGCCGTCGCTGGTGCGGTCCAGCTGCTCGTCACCTCGCTCGTGTCCTTCGCGCTGCTCGTGCTCGGCGCGGCGCTCTGGCTCGTCGCAACAGGCACACCGATGCTCGACGCCAACGCGGCCCTGCTCGGCCAGGGTTACCACGTCGAGTCCGCCGGACCGGCCTCCGTGGCCTTCCCGGACACCTCGACCGCGATCCTCGGCCTGGCCGTCGTCCTCATCATTGCGGGGCTCGCCTTCAAGCTGTCGCTCGTGCCGTTCCACGCGTGGACCCCGACGGCGTACTCCGGCGCCACCGTCCCTGTCGCCACCTTCCTCGCGACTGTGTCGAAGATCGGGGCGCTCGCCGCGCTGCTGGTCGTGCTGCGAGCGGTCAGTGTGCTCGGTGCCTCCGCCCTCGGTGCGATCGCGCTGCTCGCCGCGCTCAGCATGACGGTCGGCAACATCATGGCGCTGAGGCAGAACGACGTGGTGCGCCTCCTCGCGTGGTCGACTGTCGCGCAGGCGGGTTGGGTCGTGCTGCCGCTGGTCAGCGTCTCCCCCCTCGGGAACCGCGCCTCCGGGATCTACCTGCTCACCTATGTCGCCGCGACCGTCGTCGCCTTCGCAGTCGTTGCCTTGACGGTGCGCGAGCGATCGGGGTCTGGTCGATCCTTGGAGTCGTATGAGGGCCTGTGGCGCCGCAGCCCCTGGCGTGCAGGAGCCCTCGGGCTGGCCCTGATGTCCCTGGCCGGCCTGCCACCGGGCATCATCGGACTCGTCGGCAAGATCGTCGCCCTTCGCCCGGTTGTCGTGGAGGGCTGGATCTGGCTCGCCGTCATCGCGGCCGCCAACGCGGTGCTCGGGGTCGCCGTGTACCTGCGGTGGTTGCGGCCGGTCGTGACGACGGCCGAGGTGACCGGTGCTCCTGAGCCCGCCGAAACCACCCAGACCACCCAGACCACCCGGACCAGACGGGCCGCCGCCCGGGGCCCGGGCAACCGCCGGATCATCATTGCGGGCCTTGTCATCAGCTCGGCCCTCCTGGCGGTGGTCAGCGTGCAACCAGACGTCCTGCTCCGGCTCTTCGGCTGACGCGCCCCGCGCGGGTTGGGCGATGCCGCGCGAGTTTCCGGCTGGCGCGCCCCGCGCGGGTGGGGCGATGCCGCGCGGGTTTCCGGCTGGCGCGCGGGATGCATCCCGCGCTCCCAGGGCGCGACCGCGCTGGCTCGGCGGCCCCGCGCTCAGCGCTCAGCGCCCAGCGACCCCGTGCTCAACGCCCGATGCCACGCTGCAGCTCCGATAGGGGACAGCTGCACGAGTCGGGGCTCAGGGCGCGATGCGCTGTGCGAGCCAGGCCAAGGCGAGGGGATAGCGGTACTCGATGGCGCCGTGGCCCGCATCGAAGGTCTCGAAGTGGATTCGCTCGTCCTGCAACCCGGCTCGCCGTATCTCCGAGAGGAACGCCTGGGCCCCCAGGTCGAGGAACCACTCGTCGCGAGTGCCTGCGTCGATCCACACCGCTTGCCAGGACCGCACCGCATCGGCGTAGCGGTCCACCATGCGCACCGGGTCCCAGTCCAACCAGCGCTGCCACACGTCCGGCACGAGGCGGCCGCTCGTCTGGTCGAAGGGCAGCAGCGGCGTGCCGTCCGGCGCCGCCGAGAAGCAGGCGGCGACGCCGAGCAGCATGAGCAGCGCCTGGTCGGCCTCCTTCGTGAAGGCCGTCCGTCCGCGGAAGTCCTCCCACCACGTGGTGATGTCGCCGTCGTAGTCGCGCAGGTGGCGGACGGCCTTGGCGAAGTCCGGGATATAGCAGTACTCGTAGAGCGCGTCACCGGCGTGGGTGGCCAGCGCGCCGAACAGGTCCGGACGAAGCATGGGCGTGATCATCGCGCCGAAACCGCCACTCGACTTGCCGGCGATGGCTCGGTGCGCAGGGTCCGGAACCGTCCGGTAGCGGCGGTCGACGAACGGGACGATCTCGTCGCAGAGGTACGAGTGATAGCGCCCGGTGCCGGGGGAGTCGACGAACTGGCTGCCGCCGTAGGCCGTCCACGCATCGACGTAGACGACGATCGTTGGGGGCGCCTCGCCGCCGGCGAAGACTGCGTCCGCGGTCTCGAGGAACGGTTGGCGGAACGGGGTCCGGTTGCGCCACATGGCCAGCTGACCGGTGTACCCCTGGATGACGTAGACGCTCGCGTAGCGGCGGTTTGGCTCGTCGTCGTAGCCGGGTGGGAGGTAGACCCAGAGCGGTCGCTCATGTGGGTCACCGAGCGGGTTGCCGCGCAGCAGCGCACTGTCGATGACGTGCTCGTCGATCCGTCCGGAGAGCTCAGCAGACCAGGGCAGCATGTGGCCCACAGTAGCCACGCTGCGGCCCCGTACGACAAGAGCCGCGCCCGCTGGTGGTGACCAGCGGGGCGGCTCTGGGGTGCTTGCTACGGGCTGCAGTGGGTCAGACCGTGGCTGGGGTCCCGCTCACGATGTCCTTCGGGACGAAGTCGTTAACCCGCTTCGCGTGACGGAAGCCGAAGAACGAGAGGACCAGCAGGACGCCCGAGGCGATGAAGGCGCCGATCCCGGCGATGAAGGCGATGGTGCCCATCGTGCCGAAGGCGTAGGCGTTGAGCAGCATGCCGCGGAGTGCGTTGCCCATGAAGAGGCTCTGGCGCAGGTCACCGAGGGCCTTGACCTCGTCGGCGTTGGCGTTGGGGTCCTTGGCCATCTTCATGTACTCGCCCGAGACCTCCTCGTAGGTCCGGCCGTCCGAGCTCGCGTTCATGTGGACGAGGATGTACTGGTCGGCGAAGGCCTTGGCCTGGTCGCCCGTGGTCATCTGCTGGCCGGCGTACTGCAGGAGGGCGTCCTTCTGAGCCTGCGTCTCGAGGCGGTCGGCCGCGGGCATCGTGATCCGCTGCTGGCTGAGCTGGCTCTCGACGTTCTGGTGGACGAAGTTGCTGGCGTACATCAGCAGGCCGCCTGCGGCGAGGAGGACAACGGCGAGGATGAGGCCGGTCCATGAGATGAGCTGGTCAAGCGTCTTGCGCATCGCGCTTCTCCTTTGAGTGGGAGGGACTCCCGTTTCCCTGGTTCCCTGTTCCCTGGTTTCCCCTGGCGAGATGAACACTACTACTACACGTAGTAGTTGAGAAATCAGCCTGATGTGACGCTGGCAACACTGGATCGCGCGCGACGACCCGGCCCCTGTGCGGGAAGCGCACCGTCAATCCGATACCGGCTCAGGCAGATTCGGCTGATGCGTTGGGAGCAGAAGGCAGCCGTGCGCGACTTGACGGACTGGCGCCGAGCGCGACTGGGCCCGGTGAACGCGAGCCAGCTCAGCGGCATACGGCCTCATCTCCCCGGCGAGACATTCAGGAACACGCGAAGCCGACCACTCGTTCAACCGGCATGCACAGGCACTTCAACGGGCTCAAGACGGCTGCCCTGTTCGGCGGCATCTGGGCCCTCCTGCTCGGGCTCGGTGCCCTCATCGGAAATGGCCGCTACATCTGGCTGTTCGCGCTCATCGGTGTCGCCACGACCGCCTACGGCTACTGGAACTCCGACAAGCTCGCGATCCGCGCGATGCGGGCCTACCCGGTGTCGGAGGCCCAGGCACCGGCCATGTACCGCATCGTGCGCGAGCTGTCCACGGCTGCCGGCAAGCCGATGCCGAGGCTGTATGTGTCGCCGACGCAGGCCCCCAACGCCTTCGCCACCGGCCGCAACCCGCAGAACGCCGCGGTCTGCTGCACCGAGGGGATCCTCGGCCTGCTCACGGAGCGGGAACTGCGCGGGGTGCTCGGGCACGAGCTGATGCACGTCTACAACCGCGACATCCTGACGAGCTCCGTCGCGGCCGCCATCGCCGGTGTCATCACGTCGATCGGCCAGATGCTCATGTTCACGAGCATGTTCGGCGGCGGCTCGGACGAGAACCGGCCCAACCCGCTCGCGCTCCTCGCGATGTCCTTCCTCGCCCCGATGGCCGCGATGATGATCCAGCTCGCCATCAGCCGCACGCGTGAGTACGACGCCGACGAGGATGGTGCGAGGCTCACCGGGGACCCGATCGCCCTCGCCTCGGCGTTGCGCAAGCTCGAGGCCGGCGTGGCGCGGGCGCCGCTCGCCCCCCAGCAGCAGATCGTCAACGCGAGCCACATGATGATCGCCAACCCGTTCCGGACCCAGGACGTGTCGCGCTTCTTCGCGACGCACCCGCCGATGGGGCAGCGGATCGCACGGCTGGAGAACATGGCGCAGCGGTAATCCACAACTCTCACCCCGTCCGGGGCATGGCGACCCTGCCGATCTGGCAGGCTCCCTTCCATGCATAGCCTCACCCTGGCCGAGGCCCGAGAGCGGGCCGAGCTCATCTCCGTGACGTCGTATGCCGTTGAGCTCGACCTCGACCAGGGTGCCGAGGTCTTCGGCTCGGTCTCGAGCATCGCCTTCACGTGTGGCTCGCCGGGTGCCGACAGCTGGGTCGACGTCAAGGCTCGCTCCATCGAGTCGATCATGCTCAACGGGACGGCCCTCGATCCCGCCGAGGTGGCTGGGGGTCGGATGCCGCTCCGGGACCTTGCCGCAGAGAACGTCCTCGTCGTGCGGGCCACCATGGCCTACAGCCACGACGGCCAGGGCCTGCACCGGGCGACGGACCCGGCCGACCGGCGTGACTACGTCTACGGGCACCTCTTCCTCGATGCTGCGCCGAGCGTGTACGCCTGCTTCGACCAGCCGGACCTCAAGGCCCCCTACGACATCACGGTCCGCGCGCCGCAGGACTGGGTCGTGCTGGGCAACGGCGCCGCGACGGCGTCGGGCCCGTCGTCGCCGGGCGAGTGGCGGCTGGCGACGACGCGGCCGCTCGCAACGTACTTCGTGACCGTGTGCGCCGGCCCGTACGTCTCCGTGCGGGACGAGCACGACGGCATCCCGCTCGGCCTCCATGCGCGCGCCTCGTTGCGAGAGCCGCTCGAGCGGCACGCCGCGGAGATCTTCACGGTGACGCGGCAGAGCTTCGACTACTTCCACGGGCTCTTCGGCATCCGCTACCCCTTCGGCGAGTACCACCAGGTGTTCGTGCCGGAGTTCAACGCCGGAGCGATGGAGAACCCCGGCTGCGTCACCTTCCGCGACCAGTACCTGTTCCGAGGGGCGGCGACCCGCGACGAGCTGCTCAGCCGGGCGAACACCGTGAGCCACGAGATGTCGCACATGTGGTTCGGCGACCTTGTCACGATGAAGTGGTGGGACGACCTGTGGCTCAACGAATCCTTCGCCGAGTACATGTCACACCGGTGCCTCGTGGACGCGACGGAGTACACCGACGCGTGGGTCGACTCGTCGATCGTGCGCAAGGTGTGGGGCTACGGTGCCGAGCGCTCGCCGTCAACCCACCCCGTCGCGGGTGTCGAGGCCCTCGATGCACAGAGCGCGCTGCAGAACTTCGACGGGATCGCGTACGCCAAGGGTGCCGCGGTCCTGCGCCAGCTCATCGCCTACGTCGGAGACGAGGCCTTCATTGCGGGCGTGCGCGCGTATCTCACCGACCGGTCCTACTCCAACGGCACCCTCGCCGACTTCCTCGGCGCAATCGAGCGCGCGAGTGGTACGGACCTCCGTGCCTGGTCATCAGGATGGCTGCTCACCGCCGACCGTGACACGATCTCGGTCGACCTCGAGGAGCAGGATGGCGTCGTCCGCTCCGCGCGGCTGCTGCGCGAGGTGCCCGCTGCACATCCCGCCGACCGGCCCCACGCACTCGACGTTGCGGGCTGGACCGACGGAGTCGCAGTGTCACGGGTCGACGTCATGGCGGTGGGGGACGAAACCCCGCTCGACGGCTTGGCCGGGAGCGCGCACCCTGCGGTCCTCGTGCCCAACTCGAGCGACCTGACCTGGGCGCGGGTGCGCCTCGACGACGGCACGCTCGACGCGTTGCCGGTCCAGCTCAGCCGGGTCCCGGATGCCCAGGCCAGAGCGGTGATCTGGTCGGCGCTCATCGACGGCGTGCACGTGGCAGACGTCTCACCGGTGACCTTCCTCGACGTCTTCGAGGCGACCTGGGTCCTGGAGGGTAACGCGTCGATCCTGACGCGGATGGCCCTCTACGCCGAGCACCGGGTCGTGCCCCATTTCGTGCCGCGGCAGGGGCAGGCGCGGGCCCTCGCCCGGCTGGCGCGCAGCGCGGGGGACCTGCTCGCCCGGGCCGAGGAGGGGACGACGCGGTCCCTCGCCGCGGCCCGCCTCCTCGCCGGCACGAGCGCCGACGAGTCGCTCCTGCGGGCCTGGGCCGAGGGCTCCGGCCTGCCGCGCGGTCTCGAGGACGACGGGGACTTCCGCTGGATCGTGGTCCGCAACCTCGCCTCGCGCGGCCTGATCGACGGCGCAGCAGTCGACTCCTTCCGGTCCAGGGACGACACCCTCCAGGGCGCCCTCAACGCACTCATGTGCCGGGCCGCGCTGCCGGTGCCGGAGGCGAAGTCTTGGGCGTGGGACCAGCTGACGGGCCGGCACGGCCGCTCGAACTACGAGATGGTCCACCTCGCAAGGGGCCTGTGGATGTCACCGGACGACGGCCTCGTCGCGGACTACGTGGAGCGGTACTTCACGGACGTCCCGGCCATGTCGGCGTGGGTGGGCGAGGACGCCCTCTCCCGGGTCGTGCTGGCCGCGTTCCCCAAGGTCTTCACCGAAGCGACGGAGACCCTGAGCAGGGCGGCGCTGCGCCGCGACGACCTCACGCCCGCCGTCCGCCGGTCGCTCGTGGACGCCGATGCCGAGCTCCGCGAGGCGCTGGCATCGCGGGCGACCTTCGGGGCAGCGATGGGGGTCGGCATCGCCGCGTCCCCCATGTGACCTGGCCACGCTTGGACTCATGGACCGGAGGAAGAGCCGGGGAGCCGCGGCCGGCGGCAAGTCGTACTGGGCGTCGACCGGCGGGTGAACCTCACCCCAGAGAGTGGGCGATGGCGTGCCGGGGCTCGTACAGCTGCATGTCGTCGGCCCCGGGCACCGCGACCATGACGACGATGCCGTAGCCATGGTCCACCGGATCTGACGTGAACGTCGCTCCCCGAGAGGCGAGCTCGTCCATCGTGGCCCGCAGGTCGTCGCACATGAGCGAGACCGCGTGGTGCCGGGGGCTGGAGTACCCCTCACTCGACGTCGGGTGGACGCCGAGCTCGCTCGGGCCCGACCGGAAGATCAGCCAGGCGTCGGCACCTGGCTCCGGCTCCTCGGATGCGTCGGCGTCGACGACGAACGGCCACTGGAGCACGTCGCGGAAGAAGGCCCGCGTCGCGGCCGGGTCATCGGAGTAGATGAGGTTGTGCACCGCGGTGATCATGTGCCGACCGTACGCCCGGGGGGACGAAGTGCTCTCGCCGAATCTCCGTCTCATCGACGTCGCCCTGATGAGAGCGCACGACGAGGGGGCGCCGGCCCGGTCAGACCAGGCCGAGCTGGTGGAGCAGGGAGAGGTTGTCGCCGAGGATCCAGCGCTCGACCGTCAGGCCGTCATCGTTGAACCGCCGGAACGTCATGGCCTCCCACGTGAGCCGCTTGCCCGTCGGTGGGACCCCGCGAAGCACGCCCTCGTGGGTGCCGCTGTAGGTCAGCCGTGCCGCGACGAGGTCACCTTCCGCGACGAGGTCCTCGATCGTCGACGTGAAGTCGGGCAGGGCCCGCCGCATCTGCGTGAGGAACTCGCGATGACCCGTGAGGTTGGGTTCGAGGTGCTCGGGGAGTCCGTGGATGGTTGCCTCGGGCGCATAGCTGGCCAGGTAGCGGTCCAGGGCGCCCGCGTTGAACGCCGCGACCGCGTCGATGGTGTTCTGCCGGTTTCGCGCGCTGTCCACGCCTCCAGTGTGGCCTGAACGGGCCGGCTTTCGGGGTGAAAGGGCCGACGCCAGGCTGGCTCAGGCGCGTGGCGTGGTGAACAGGGGGAGGGCCACCTCGTCCACGATCGCGTCGATGACGTCGTCCTCGATCGGCGCGCCGTGGGTGAGGAAGTGAAAGCGCAGGAGCGTCGCCGGTGTCGAGCGGACCATGGGGCTCGGTTCCACGACCGGCTCACCCCGCCGGCGGGCCCGATCGAGGATGACGTCGACGTTGGGGCCGAACCACCCGCTCGCGAGGGAGAGTCGGCCGCCGCCGGCGTAGGCCGGAGTGAGTGCCTCGGCCGAGGCACCGCGCAGCGCCTCGCCCAGGGGGCCGGTGAGCAGGTCCGCCGCGAGCCGGATCCACGTCCTGAGATCCCCTCGGAGGCTGCCGGTGTCAGGCGGCGCCGCGTCCTCGCCCAGGAGGCGCTGGGCAGCGGCCCGGGCGAGGTCGACCCGGGTCGGCCACCGCCGGTAGATCGACGCCTTGCCCGCGCCGGCGCGTTGGGCGACGGCCTCGAAGGTGAGCTCGCCATAGCCGGACTCGTCGAGGATCTCGACGACCGCGTCGAGAATCGCGTCCTCGAGGGCAGCGCCGCGTCGTCGGGGCCTGCGGCGGAAGTCGGTGCTCACGGCCCTGGGTGGTCGTCGCCGGGGAGGACGAGCCCGTGGTCGCCGTCGACGAGGACGCGTTGCCCGGTGGCGAGGGTTGACGTGCCGGTGCCGACGGCGAGGACCGCGGGGATGCCGTACTCGCGAGCAACGATCGCCGCGTGGGAGGCGGGGCCGCCGTGGTCGACGACGACCGCGGCGACCCGGGCGAAGAGGGGCGTCCAGGCTGGGCTGGTCGCGGGGCAGACGAGGATGTCGCCCGCCTCCACGTAGCCGAACTCGTCGGTGTCGCGGATGACGCGGACGCTGCCGACGGCTCGTCCGCCGCCCCCGGCGATGCCGGTGAGGAGGGCGTTTCCGGTCGCCGGCCGGCCGGGATAGAGGGTCGTCGTCGCGATGAGGGGCGACGACGCGAGCGCGGTGTACGCCCTCCGGCGGCGCGCGACCGCCTCCCGGAGCCGGTCGCCACGCGCACCCTCGACGGGGTCGGGGAGGGCGGCGACCTCGTCCCAGAGGAGGTACCAGATGTCGCCCGGTGCGTCGATCCAGCCGTGGGCCGCGAGTCTGTCGCCGATCTCGAGGACGGCGCGGCGCACGACGGGCATGGCGCGCGTGATCTCGAAGTGGGTGTCCTCGCGCAGCGCGACTCCGTCGCTGGCCCGCTCGATGAGAGAGCGGAGCCATCGTTGGGCGTGGAACCGCCGGACCCGCGGCTCCCGGACCAGCCGCTCGAGCGAGTAGGTGCGGGCCGACTGCCCCGGGGTCGCCGACGGCTCGGTCCGCGACAGCATGACGCGGACGAGCCCGAGCACCGTCCCAGGTGAGTCACCCCACGTAGGGTCCTTGAGCAACATGAGGGTGGACGTCTCCCGATGTCCGAATTGCTCGGTGAACTCGGCGAGCTGGGCGCGTAGGGTCGCCGCGGCGGGGTCCAGGGCCACGAGGTCGACGAGCTCGGCGCTCGCGGTGGCCCGGAAGGCGTGATGCAGGGCCGGCTCGCCGCTGACAGTGGCGGCCATGGCCTCGATCGCGGCGTTGGCCTGCATCGTCTGCGTGTCCGCGCCGATGAGCAGGTCTGCCATCTCGTGCTCGCCACCGAGCAGCGCCAGCGCGACCTTGAGCGTGACCAGGGCGCGCCCGGCCGCGGGCAGGTACTCGACGCGCAGATCGGCGACGTCCTCGACGATGCCGCGAGCCGCCCCCTGCACGGCGAGGAGCTCGGCCCAGGTTGCCTTCCGCAGGTCCGTCGCATCGAGCGCGCCGGCTCGTCGGACGATCTCGGCTGCCAAGGGATGCTGCACCCAGTCGGCCGGACGGCGCCGGAAGGCACGTGCGAGCGAGCCCGCGACCCGGGCCGGGGTCCGTAGGGTCGGTTGCGGGATGACGGGGACGTAGGACTGCACGATCCCGTCGACGGTGGGCAGCGTCGCATCGGCATCCACTCGCGCACCCACCAGACCCGCGAACATGCGCTCGAGGTGGCGCAGGATGATGTCCCCCGACCATGCTGTCAGCTCCATCGGCAGCGGTCGCCGCGGGAGCAGCTCCACGATCACGGGACCGATGAACCGCTGGATCCGGTTGAGCCGCAATGGAGCCGGTGGCAGTGCTGTCATTGGGCGAGCCTGCGTCAGCTGGATGGTGTCGTCGGCGATGGCCCACTCGATGTCCTGAGGGGACCCGAAGTGCGCGGCGACGGCTCGCGCCTGGTCGGCCAGCAGCGCCAGCACCTGCGCCGGGAGCGCGGGGGTGCCCTGGTCGCCGGCCTCCGTGGACGTGCCGCCCCCGGGGGTGGGCCGCACCACCGTCTCGTGCCGGCCCGCGTGCCGCTCGAGCACGGACCCGTCGGCGGCGAGGACCGCGTGGTCGGGGGTCACGGCGCCCGAGACGACAGACTCGCCGAGCCCGGGGCTGGAGTCGATGACGATCTCGTCGCGGGCCCCCGTGACGGGGTTCGCGGTGAACATGACTCCGGCCCAGTCCGCGGGCACGAGCTGCTGGACGACCACGGCCATGGCAACCGAGTCGTCGGGAACGTCGAGGCGAGCGCGGTAGGCGATGGCGCGATCACTCCAGAGGGAGGCCCAACAGGCCCGCACCGCGGCGGCCACGGCGTCGGCGCCGACGACGTTGAGGAAGGTGTCCTGCTGCCCTGCGAAGGCCGCACCAGGCAGGTCCTCCGCCGTCGCACTCGACCGCACGGCGACCGGCCCCCCGCCGAGGTCCCGGTAACTGCGCTCCACCGCCTCGCGGACCTCGTCGGGGAGTGGGCGTGCCGCGATGGCCTCCTTCGTCGGATGCTCCAGGTCTGCCGTCGCTGATCGGTAGGCATCGGTCGTCACGACGAAGCCGCGCGGCACGGGGAACCCCGCCCGCACCAGCTCGCCGAGGTTGGCGCCCTTGCCGCCCGCCGTGGCCAGGTCCATGCGAGTGACCTCCCTGAGCGGGATGCACATTCTCATCATGGGAACAACGCTAGTCGATAGAGAACGCGCCGCACACTAAGGGATGGTCACCGTCCCGGTCGCCGGGGGCCCGGCCGAGCACTCGGTGAACCGCCGGGCGCT
>NZ_DATCWX010000333.1:0-2640 GCF_036566125.1 Intrasporangium sp. | reverse complement strand
GGCGGCGGCACGCGCCGCCCGGGCGAGCCGCGAGGTCTCCTCGGCATGGTTGCGCTCGGCCTCGGTGCGGGCGAGGACCGCCTCCTCGAGGGCCGCCCTGACCTCGTCGATCTCGGCACGCAGGATCTCCTCCTGCTCGCGGACCTCGGCGGCCTGCGCGCGCAGCTGCTCCGGGTCGCGGGTCGACCGGCCGGCCTCCTCGCCCTCGCCATCGTCCTCGCTGAGGAGGCGCACGCGTTCCGATGCGAGCGAAAGAGTCGACGCCATCCGCTCGACGAGGCGGCTGGCGGACACGTACTGTTCCTGCGCAACCGCCAACGCGGGCCGCGCGTCCTCGGCGGCGGCCTCGAGCCCGGCCAGGCGCTGTGCGAGGCCGGCCATGGCCTCCTCGACCTCGGTGCGCCGCTGGATGAGTGCCGTCTCGTCGGCCACCTCCTGCTCGAGCGTCGACGTGAGCTGGACGAGGTCGTCGGCGATCAACCGCAGCCGGGCATCGCGGGCCTCGGTCTGGATCACCGCTGCCTTGCGAGCCGTCTCCGCCTGGCGCCCGAGCGGGCCCAGCTGGCGCCGGATCTCACCGGTGAGGTCCTGCACCCGGGTGAGGTTGGCCTCCATCGTCTCGAGCTTGCGCAGCGCGCGTTCCTTGCGCTTGCGGTGCTTGAGGACGCCGGCCGCCTCCTCGATGAAGCCCCGACGCTCCTCTGGAGTGGCCCGAAGCACCGTGTCGAGCTGACCCTGGCCGACGATGACGTGCATCTCCCGGCCGATGCCGCTGTCGGACAGCAGCTCCTGGATGTCGAGCAGGCGGCAGGGGGTGCCGTTGATCGCGTAGTCCGAGCCACCGTTGCGGAACATCGTCCGCGAGATCGTCACCTCGGTGTAGTCGATGGGCAGCGCGCCGTCGGTGTTGTCGATCGTCAGGGCCACCTCGGCCCGCCCGAGCGGTGCGCGCCCCGTCGTGCCGGCGAAGATGACGTCCTCCATCTTGCCGCCGCGCAGCGACTTGGCGCCCTGCTCCCCCATCACCCAGGCGAGCGCGTCGACGACGTTGGACTTGCCGGAGCCGTTCGGGCCGACGATGCACGTGATGCCGGGCTCGAGCCGCAGGTGGGTCGCCGACGCGAAGGACTTGAAGCCCTTCAGGGTGAGGCTCTTGACGTACACGACCCGATGATTCCTTCGTCCGACTGCGATGCCACCCGCGCGCTCCACCTGCACGAGATCCCGGTCAGACTACAAGCCGGGCCGAGCGGAACCGGGGACCTCGCGCACGACCGAGCTCAGGGGCATACGGCCGTATGGTGGCGTGCGTGAGCACGCTCGACCATCTCGTCGTCGCTGCCGCGGACCTCGAGGAGGGCGCGCGGTGGGTGGCGGAACGGCTCGGGGTGGGCCTGGAAGCGGGCGGCCGGCACGCCGTCTTCGGCACCCACAACCGGCTGGTCTCGCTCGGGCCGGACTGCTACCTCGAGGTCATCGCGGTGGACCCAGACGCACCGTCGCTGGACCGTCCCCGGTGGTTCGAGCTGGACACGGCCGCGATGCGGGAGCGCCTGGCCGATGGACCTGCGCTCGCCCACTGGGTGGTGCGCGTCGACTCCGTCGACGAGATCGCCGACCCGCTCGAGCTGAGTCGCGGGGACCACCGCTGGGTCATAGGAGTGCCACCAGATGGTCGTATGCCGCTGAGCGGGCTTGCGCCGTCGCGCATCCTCTGGCGTACTCCCCCTCCGTCGACGCTCCTGCCGGACAAAGGGATTCGCCTGCGTCAGCTGGAGCTGGCGACTCGTGAACCCACCGTCGTGACGGCGGTGGTGGCGGGAGTCAGGGGTCCGATCGTGGTGATGGAGGGGCCGCCCGGCCTCTCCGCGACCTTTGACACCCCGACCGGGCCGGTGGAGGTGGAGCACCTACAGTGATCGAGTGAACGACCTCCACACGATCACGTCCATCGAGCAACTCCTCGAGGTGTACCCCAACGAACCTGCGGCGACCTCGATCAGCAAGGAGTCGCCCGTCCTCACGCCGTCCTACGCCGCCTTCGTCAATGCCGCACCTTTCTGCGTCGTCGCGACGGTGGGCCAGGGCGGCCTCGACCAGTCGCCCCGCGGCGACGCCGCCGGGTTCGTCCGGGTCCGGGACGAGCGGACGATCGTCATCCCCGACCGGCGCGGCAACAACCGGCTCGACACCCTCCGCAATCTCGTTGCCGACCCGCGTGTCGGGCTGCTCTTCCTCGTGCCGGGCGTCGGCCACGAGTTGCGGGTGCGGGGGACGGCGATCGTGTCGACCGACCTCGATGAGCTGGGGCGACACGAGGTACGCGGCGTGCTGCCGGCCTCGGTCGTCGTGGTGACCGTCGAGCGGGTCTACTTCCAGTGCGCCCGGGCGATCAAGCGGTCGCGCCTGTGGGAAACCGGCGCCTGGCCAGACCCCGCGACGGTGCCGACCGCCGGCGAGATGACCCTCGAGGCGGGTGGCTTCGGGTCGCAGCAGGAGGCCCGAGACTACGACGCGGCCCTCGACGAGCGCCAGAACGCCACCCTCTACTGATCGGCGAGCCGTTCGCACCCCACCACCCCGCAGCAGCCACCCCCCGCAACACACCCGCTTGTCGACTGCCTACCCCGGCTGCAGTCG
>NZ_DATCWX010000245.1:0-3808 GCF_036566125.1 Intrasporangium sp. | reverse complement strand
CGGACGTGCAGGTCGCTCACCCCCCGGACTCTAGGGCCAGCGCCCTGTGTCAGGCCCGGTGGCGGTAGGTCAGCCGCCGGACCCGGGACACGCCCCCCGCTGCGACCGCGGCGACGAGGGCGGTGCAGAAGACCGCGAGGCCGGAGGCCCCGGTGCGGTAGGCCTGGGCCAGCAAGGCGCCGACGAGGACCACGCTGACCGAGGGCATCGCGTACCAGAAGAGCCTGCTCTGCGGCGAGACGATCGTGGCCGGGGGATCACCGCGGAACGCCGCGAGCAGGTGACCACCCGCAAGCAGGGCGAGCATGGGCAGGGCTGCCGCCCAGACCACGGGGGCGAAGGCGCCGGCCACGCCCAGGACGACCGCGGCGAGCCCGGTCGGGGCGATGAGATGGGCCGCGGCCTCCTCGAGCGGCCCCGTTCCGATGAGCGCAGGCGAGCCGATGTTGTCGGCCTGGAGGCGCAGGCCCTCCGTCCACGATCCAAACCCGAGGTAGAGCGGCAGCATCGCCAGGCCGAGCGCGAAGGAGGGCGCCGCTGGCTGGGCCATGCCCCAGGTGAGCACCGCAGCACCCATGACGGCAAAACCTGCGCCTGCGACGAGATCCACCCGTTGGCGTCGCAGCCCGAGGACGTCACGGCGCACGAGGACCGCGAAGGGCCCACCGGGGCGGAGGCGCACCGCGCGAGCGTGCGTGATCGGCCGGGTCAGGGACAGGCGGGCCGTGCGCAGGTTGCCCGTGAGAGCGGATCCCGCGAGGGTCGACGTGTTCGCCGAGTGGGCCCGCAGCGACTCTGCATGGAGAGCCCGGAGCGAGTCGGGGAGCCGCCAGAGCAGGCTCGGTCCCGTCGTGGCATGGTCCGGACCCGGCCACGACCGGACCTGCGCCCACAGCCAGACTCGGGCCCCGACGAGACCGACGACAACCCCCAGCACCGTGGCCACCACCAGCGCGACAACCCCGGTGACCTGCGCAAACGCCAAGCCGCTCCCGACCACGAGGCCGACGACCCCACCGACGAAGGCTCCGCCCACCACGGCGTAACGCCACCAGCGTCGAACGGCCCGGGCCCGGTCCACGGGCGCCGTCACGACGAGGTCGATCCACGGCAGGGGCGGCACGACAGGCCCCCGGAAGCGCCCGGCCCAGTAGGCGGCACCGAGGATCGCACCGACGGCCACCACGACGCCCGTCACTCCGATGGGGGAGGCCAGCTGGTCGCGCAACCAGCCCGTGTCGTTGGTCCGGAAGACCGCCTGGAGGACGGGGAACCCATAGACGCCGGAGAAGAGGAGCAGGACGTAGCCGGCGTAGAGCCCCTGCTTGCGCGCCTGCTTCGCGGCCTCGCCGCCGACGACCCAGTCGGCCTGGCCGAGCCACTCCGCGTCGTCGATCTCGATCGCGGTCGACGGCTCCTGCGTCATCGGGCCGGGACGACGTCGACGACCCGCGTGGCGAGCGCCTCGATGAGGGCTGGGTCGTGGCAGGCCATGACCACCGTCGCACCGGCCCCGGTGCGCCCGCGGATCACGCCTGCCACGACCTGCCGCTTCGTCGTGTCGAGGCGCTGCTCCGGCTCGTCGAGGAGCAGGACGGAGCAGGGTCGGGACAGGGTGAGCGCCAGTCGGAAGAGCTGTTCCTGACCGGACGACAGCTCGTGTGGGAACCGGTCGTGCAGCTGCGCGATGCCGAGCTCCTCGAGCAGCGCGAGGCCTCGGTCGTCGGAGGTGTTCGGGTCACTTCCCCACGTCGAGTCCACGAGGACGAGGTGGTCGATGAGGGTCAGGTCGCGGTAGGTCGCAGGCACGCCGATGAGCGCGGCGACGGCGGCTCGGATGGCGCGGTCCCGCTCGTCCGCCTGACGCCCACCGATCGTCGCCGTGCCCGTCGTCGGCTCGAGCAGGCCACCGATGATCCGCAGCAGGGTCGTCTTGCCGGATCCGTTCGGGCCGCGGAGCACGACGCACTCGCCGGGGTCTGCCGCGACGTCCGTCGGCAGGAGGAGCGTGGTGGTGTCGATGGACTTGCCGACGCCGGAGGCACGCACCTCGCCGGTGAGGACCGCGACCCGGGCCACGTGGCGCTGCCTCAGCCCTGCTTGCCGACCGGAGGACCGACGACGAGAGCCACGCTCGTCAGCGCGGCGACGGCGACGAACCCGACCGCGACAGCGACGACCGGGCGAGCGAGCAGGGCCGCGACGAGACGCTCTGCCGGGTTGGCCGGCGCCTCTCCGTCACGACCGAGGCGCCAGCCCCCGTCGAGGCGGCCGGCCCGGTCGAGTCGGCGTTCCCACCACACGGTGAGGAAGGGCGGGATGGCGCTCGCCAGGCCGAGCAGGCCCTCGCGGACGGTCCACCGCTGGTTGACCCAGAGCAGGACGGTGCTGAGGCAGAACGCGATGAACACGACGCCGTGCACCATGCCGAAGACGGTGACGCCCAGTTCGGTCGTCCTCGTGACGTACTTGAGGAACATCCCGGTGAGGAGCAGGGCCCAGGACACCACCTCGGCGAGGGCGATCCGGCTGTAGAGGGTGCGGGGCGACATGGGTCTCCTACCAGGCGTCGTAGCGGGCGCGGAAGCCCCATCCTCGCAGAGCGGGAGGGCACCCACCGCGCGCACGTCCACAACGCGGCTCAGCGGCATACGACATCGTCGGTGGCGGCAGTTAGGGTTCGCTCATGGCAACCGCCCTCTACCGTCGCTACCGGCCTGAGCGTTTCGCGGACGTCATCGGTCAGGAGCACGTGACGGAGCCGCTCATGCAGGCACTGCGCACCGGGCGGGTGGGCCACGCGTACCTGTTCAGCGGCCCGCGCGGGTGCGGCAAGACGACGAGTGCCCGGATCCTGGCCCGGTGTCTCAACTGCGAGCAGGGCCCGACTCCGGAGCCGTGCGGCGAGTGCGACTCCTGCGTGGCGCTGGCCCGCGGCGGACCGGGCAGCGTCGACGTCATCGAGATCGACGCCGCGAGCCACGGTGGCGTCGACGACGCGCGTGACCTGCGCGAGCGGGCGTCCTACGGCCCGGCGCAGAGCCGCTACAAGATCTACATCATCGACGAGGCGCACATGGTGACGCCGCAGGGCTTCAATGCGCTGCTCAAGATCGTCGAGGAGCCGCCGGAGCACGTGAAGTTCGTCTTCGCGACGACCGAGCCGGAGAAGGTCATCGGCACGATCCGCTCCCGGACCCACCACTACCCGTTCCGGCTCGTCCCCCCGGCCAAGCTCACGGCGTACATGGAGCGCCTCCTCGAGCAGGAGGGCGTGCCGGTGGCGCCGGGTGTGCTGTCCTTCGTCGTGCGAGCCGGCGGCGGGTCGGTGCGTGACTCCCTGTCCGTGCTCGACCAGCTCATCGCCGGGTCCGGCCCCGAGGGGCTGACGTATGAGAGTGCGGTTTCGCTGCTCGGTTTCACCGACGGAGAGCTGCTCGACGCCACGATCGACGCACTGGCAGCAGGCGATGGCGCCGCGACCTTCCGGCAGGTCGACAAGGTCATCGAGTCGGGCCACGACCCAAGGCGATTCATCGAGGACCTCCTCGAGCGGCTGCGCGACCTCATCATCGTCGCGGCGGTCCCCGAGCCGGGCCAGGTGCTGCGCGGGGTGCCGGAGGACCAGCTCGAGCGGATGCGGGTCCAGCAGGCGGCCTTCGGTCCGGGGGCGCTCTCGCGCGCGGCCGACATCGTCAACACAGGCCTCACAGAGATGACGGGCGCCACCGCGCCGCGGATGCAGCTCGAGCTGATCTGTGCGCGCATCCTCCTGCCGGCGGCGTCGGGCGAGCAGGGTTACGCCGCC
>NZ_DATCWX010000214.1:0-5056 GCF_036566125.1 Intrasporangium sp. | reverse complement strand
ACGTGGCGCCCGACTGGAGGCCGGGGTCGTCCGTGTGCACCACGACGACTCCAGGTGCCTCGTAGCCTTCGGCAGCGACCGACCGGAAGCCCCGTTCGGCGAGCAGTCCCCGGACCTTGCTGCCGAGATCGAGCTGGGCCGCGCGCAGGGACTCCATGCCACGAGCCTGGCTCTCGCGCATGATTGCCGCATTGCGCGCCAAGCCATCGGTGGGCATGGTCGCGTGATAGGCCGCACGGCCCTCGACGTAGCCGTCGGTGATCGAGAGCCACTTCTTCAGGTCCGCCGCGAAGCTGGTGGAGCTGGACGCCTCGACTGCAGCTCGCCCCCGGTCCCCGAGCATGACGTAGCCCGCGCCCGGCGTGCCGCTCCAGCCCTTCTGCGGCGCGCTGATGAGGACGTCGACGCCGGCCGCGCCCATGTCGACCCACAGCGCACCCGACGCGATGGCGTCCAGGACGAAGAGGCCGCCGGCCTCGTGCGTCGCCGCGGCCACAGCCTCCACGTAGTCGTCCGGCAGGAGCAGGCCCGCCGCCGTCTCGACGTGCGCGGCCAGGACGACGTCAGGCCGCTCCCGCCGGATCGCCTCGACGACCTCGTCCACCGGGGCGGGTGACCATGCGGCGTCACGTGCCGGGCCGTCCGGGCGCGCCTTGCACACGGTGACGTCCTTCGTCATCGACCCGGCCTCGATGATCTGGGACCAGCGGTACGAGAAGAAGCCGGTGCGGATGGCCAGCACCCGACGCCCGGTGACGAGCTGCCGCGCCACCGCCTCCATGGCGTAGGTGCCGCCGCCCGGCACGACGGCAACGCCCTCCGCGTGGTGGGTCGTCCGCAGCACGTCGACGATGTCCTGCATGACCCCGATGAACCGCTGGGACATGTGGTTCAGCGAGCGGTCCGTGAAGACGACGGAGTACTCGAGGAGGCCGCCGGGGTCGACATCAGGATGAGGGAGTTCCATGGACCCAACCTAGGGTCAGCTCACCGTCGCAGTCAGCCGAGCACCTCGTCGACGTAGCACCAGCGCCACGACTCACCCGGCTCGATGCTGCGCATCACGGGGTGCCCGGTCTCGCGGAAGTGCGAGTCGGCGTGCCGTCCCTGCGACGAGTTGCAGCAGCCGACGTGGCCGCATACCAGGCAGAGCCGAAGGTGCACCCACGACGTGCCGGCCACATGACACTCGGCGCACACTCCAGGGGAGGCGACGTCCGTCGTCAGATCGGCGCCCTGGAGGTGCTCGCACGGCGCCTCGATGGCCTCCACCGGCAGCATCTGGTCGCGCAGGCGCTCCTCGTGATCCTCGACGCGGTCGAGCATCGTCTCCTCGAGGTCGAGGGCCGCCAACACCACCCGGAGGACCTCGTGCACGGCCCGGCCCTCATCACGCAGGACGAGGACGGCCTCCCGCTCGGCGTCGAGCATCTTCATCCGCACCCGGCGGTACTGCTCGCTCGGCGTTTCCGACACGTCGGCACCCCGTCGTCCGAGCCGCTCCCACAGCTGGTTCACCCGGTCCTCCGACCGTTCGCGCAACGCCTTCCGGGTCTCCTCGTCGATGTTCGTCTCCGAGTCGAGCACAGCGAGGCCCGCGCGGGTCGCCGCCGACATGATGGTCGCGGCCTGCAGGGCGTCCTCTCGCGGGTTGGGGCCCCGGACGCCGAGGCGCCGGGCGAGGGCCGGCAGCGTCGTTCCCTGGAGGAGCAGAGTCCCGATGGTGACGACCACGGCGATGAGGATGAGCACGTCCCGGTGCGGCGTCGCGGCCGGCAGCAGCTGGGCGGCGGCGAGGGTGACCACGCCACGCATGCCGGCCCACGAGATGACCGCCGCGGCCGCCCAGCGTCCACGCTCCGGATGGTGGCGCCGCGTCAGCGCCTTGAACGGGAAGACCCACGCCGGACGGAGCAGGAGCACGACGACGAGGGTGCCGAGCGCTGCGGCCGTGATCGTGCCGGTGGACAGCTCCGACTCGCGCACGCGGTTGAGCACATGGAAGGCCTGCAGGCCGATGAGCAGGAAGACGGCGTTCTCGAGCAGGAACTGGACCGAGCGCCAGTTGATCCGTTCCGAGAGGCGCGAGGCGCCCGGCTGCGATCGAGGTGATCTGTGCCCGAGGACGAGTCCAGTCGTGACGACGGCAATGACACCGGAGGCATGCAGGTTTTCAGCCGGGACGTAGGCGGCAAACGGCGCCATGAAGGACAGCACGGTGTCGAAGGTCGCGTCGTTGCTGATCCGCTTGCGGACCTGGTCGACGATGACGGCGACGAGCAGTCCGACCGCGACCCCGCCGAGGACCGCTCGCAGGAAGTCGACCACCACGCCGCCGAAGGTCACCTCGCCCGTCGCGCTCGCCACGAGGCCCGCCGCGGCCAGCGCGGTGCGCAGCGACACGAGGGCGGTCGCATCGTTGACGAGCGACTCTCCCTCGAGGATGGAGACGATCCGCCGTGGCAGTCCGATCTGGCGCCCGACGGCGGTTGCCGCGACGGCGTCAGGGGGTGCCACGATCGCGCCGACGGCGAAGGCGACGGCGAAGGGCAGGCCGAGAAGCCACCACAGGAAGAACCCGACACCGAGGGCCGTGAACAGGACGAGCCCGACGGAGAGCATGAGGATCGCTGCCCGGTTGGCCCGGAAGTCGACGAGCGAGGTCTGGATCGCGGCGGCGTAGAGCAACGGGGGCAGCACGCCGAAGAGCACGACCTCGGGGCTCAGGGTCACCTCGGGGACGAACGGCAGGTAGGAACCGATGATCCCGACGAGGATGAGCACCAGCGGCGTGGGCAGTCCGGTCCGCTCGGACACCCAGGCGCCCACCAGCACCGTGGCAGCAACTGCGAGCAGCCCGATGGCGATCTCCACAGCGCCATCCTGCCGCAGCGCCAGCCTGATGCCGCGTCGGTCAGGCGAAGAAGGAGTGCACAGCGTCGATGACGTGCTGCTGGTCGCGCTCGGTGAGGTCGGTTGAGCAGGGCAGCGAGAGCCCCCTGTGGAACAGGTCGTCGCCGACCCCGCCACCCAGGACGGGGGTCTCGGCGAAGGGCGGCTGCGCGTGTAGTGGGCGCCACAGGGCTCTCGCTCCGACCCCGTGGTCGTCCAGGTGGGCCAGCAGGTCGTCCCGGCCCCGGCCGGACGCCTCACCGACGAGTACCGAGTAGAGCCAGTACGTCGCGTCAAGGCCGGCCACCCGCGGCGGCAGGTCGAGGGGCAGTCCCTTGAGCGCCTCGTCGTAGCGCTCAGCGATGCGGTGCTTCGCGGCCACGAAGTCGTCCAGCCGCTCCAGCTGCGCGAGCCCGAGACCGGCTGCGATGTTGGTCAGGCGGTAGTTGTAGCCGACCTCGTCATGGAGGTAGCCCACATCGGGCACCTTCGCCTGCGTCGTGAGGTGCCGGGCCCGCGCAGCCAGCTCGTCGTCGTCGGTGACGATCATGCCGCCGCCACCCGTCGTCGCGATCTTGTTGCCGTTGAAGGAGAAGCAGCCGACCCGCCCGACGGTCCCCGTGTGCTTCCCGGAGAACCGGCCCGCCGACCAGCCAGCCCCGAGCGACTCCGCCGCGTCCTCGAGGACGGCGACGCCGTGCCGCGAGCACGCGTCGACAATGGGTTCCATCTGAGCGGGCTGGCCGAGCACGTGGACCACCTCGACGACCTTGGGCAGCGGCTCCCCCGCCGAGGCGCGACGGTCGAGCTCGCCCCCGAGGAGCGCTGGGTCGAGGTTCCACGTCCGGGTCTCGGAGTCGACGAACACCGGCCGGGCGCCGAGGTAGGCGATGGGGTTGACCGACCCGACGAAGGTGAAGTCGGAGCAGAACACCTCATCGCCGCGCTCCACCCCGAGCAGGATGAGACCGATGTGGATCGCGGCCGTGCCGGTGGCGCACGCCACTGCATGCCGGGCCCCAACCCGGTGGGCGAAGCGGTCCTCGAACTCGGCCACGAAGGGACCCACGGACGACACGTAGCCGGACTCCACGGCCTCGACCACGTAGTGGCGCTCGAGCGCGCCGATGTTGGGCACCGCGAGCGGGATCGTCCCGGCGACGCGCGCACCCGGGGCGTGCGCCTCGCGCGCTCCCCCACCGGCCTCGAGCCGCCCAGTCATCGGGGGCGTCATCGGTGGTACCGCGCAGCCGTCTCGAGGTCGACGCGAGGCCGGAGCCACTCGGCCGTCCGGGCCAGGCCCTCCTCGAGGGACACCACAGGCGCCCAGCCGAGCACGTCGTTGGCACGCGTCGGGTCCGACAGGAGGACCTGCACCTCGGACCCCTCCGGACGGATCCGCGCCTGCTCGGTCACGATCTCGGCCGTGCTGCCAGTGACGGTCCGGCACAGGTCGACGACCGCGCCGATCGACACGGTTCGCCCGGTGCCGAGCTGGATCGTCGTGCCCGGGGCCACGTTGGTGAGCGCAGCCCGGATGAAGCCGTCGGCCGTGTCGGTGACGAAGGTGAAGTCGCGCTTCGGCGTGACGTCGCCCAGGCGCACCTCGTCAGCGCCGGCGAGCAGCTGTGACAGGACGGTAGGGATGACCGCCCGGGCCGACTGGCGCGGACCGAACGTGTTGAACGGCCGCAGCGTCATGACGGGCGTCTGGAAGGACAGCGCATACGACTCGCACAGCTTGTCGGCGGCGATCTTCGTCGCCGAGTAGGGCGACTGCCCTCGCAGGGGGTGCGACTCGGTGATCGGCACCTGTTCGGGCGTGCCGTAGACCTCCGACGTCGAGGTGTTGACCATCCGCGGCGTCCCGTGCCGCCGCACCGCCTCCAGGACGTTGAGCGTGCCGATGACGTTCGTCTCGACGTAGGACCGCGGCGCCACGTAGGAGAACGGGATCGCGATGAGCGCGGCGAGGTGCAGGACGACGTCGGCGCCCTCGACGGACGCGGCGACGTGCTCCGGGTCGCGGATGTCGCCGAGGACGACCTCGGCCTGCCCGTCCCGCAGCGCCTGCGCGAAGACGTCGCTCTGGTCCAGCCACCCCAGGGAACCGTTGGAGTTGTAGAGGCAGAACGCCCGCACCTGCGCGCCGTCAGCAAGCAGC
>NZ_DATCWX010000212.1:0-11400 GCF_036566125.1 Intrasporangium sp. | reverse complement strand
CGGTCGGGGTGCTCGTCGAGCCGGTGGCCGCCGGTGAGGCCGACCTCACGATCGCGACGCTACCCCGCCAGCGGTCCGCCGGTGGCGGTCGCGGCCTCGTCGTGGGGCTCGCCCGTCGTGGGATCGAGGAGCTGACCGGCTGGAGTCCGGTCCAGCCGCTCTCGGGGATGCGGTGCCTGTCTCCCGCTGCGGTCGCTGCGGCCATCCCGTTCGCCCGTGGCTGGGGTGTCGAGGTCGGCATGACGATCGACGTTCTCGATGCGGGCCTCGTGGTCCGAGAGGTCCCATGCGACCTGCACCATCGCGTCACCGGCACCGACTGGCGGGCGCAGCTGCACCGCGCGGGGCAGTACCGGGACGTGGCGCTCGCCCTCGGGGTCCGCCGCCTCCGCCGCTCCCGCCGCCGCGGACACGCTCGCTGACCCCACCCGCCGAGGTCTCCCGCAACACACCCGCTTACCGACTGCCTGCTCCTGAAACAGGCGATGCACCCAGTCGTTAAGCGGGTGTGTTGCGGGGTGGGGTCAGACGTGGTGGCGGTCCCGCCGGCGACGCACCGGCTCCCTGGCCCGCTCGATCGACATGAAATGGGCGACGGCCGACATCACGAGCGGCACGGTCAGGACGATCGCGACCGGCGGGATCGCGGCGCCGGAGTCGTTGGTCAGGAAGCCGATGACGCACATGACCACCACGGAGATGAGGCCGTCCCGTAGCAGGGGCGCCTCGTCGATGAGCCGTGCGAAGGGATCCGTCCCGAAGCGACCCGGCTGGATGACGATGACCAGCAGGAGGGCGATGAGCGCGACCACGACACCCGTGAGGACCGGGTACGCGGTGGCCAGCTCCACGTTGGCAGCCAGTTTGCGCGACAGGACGGCGAACGCATCCCCGTCGAGCAGGGTCTGGAGGAAGCGGCCAGGGTGTGACCGGTACTGCTCGGGGCGGCGCCAGTCGAGGTAGCTGACGAGGGTGATGACCACCGCCGCGGCCACGCCGACGAGAGCGAGGTTGCGCACCGACACCCGCATGCCGGCGACCCGCATGAGCAGGAGCCCGAGGGCCGGGACGAGTGCGATCGGGCCACCGAAGTCCGCACCCCAGGCGGGCAGCACATCCACCGCCAACGCTGCCCCACCAAGAACCACGACCGAGAGCACCGCGAGACGGCGGGACGAACGGCGGATGAGGGCGTGCGCCATCGCGGCGCAGAGCAGCAGGACGGCCGACCCATACAGGGCGAAGGCGACGTTGCCCATCCCGTAGAAGCGGCCGCCCACGAGAGGCTGGAGCCCGAAGATCGAAGACATCTGCAGGTGCGAACCGGTCAGCAGGTCGAGGCCGATGACGCTCGCCGTGACGGCCGACAGGAGGGCGAGCGGTCCGAGCGCCGAGCTGCTCCACGGGCCGTTGAGGCAGGCGAGGGCGATGACGCCGCTGATGACGAGGACGAGGACGCTGAGCAGCGCGACGAGCACTCCCGACGGTGGCGACCAGCGCCACCACGGCACGAGGTTGGCCAGGAAGGTGGCGGCCGGCATCCCGGCGGCGAGGAGCCCGACGAGGCGGACCTGGCGGAGCACCCGTTCCCGCGGCTGGCTGGTCCGCCATGGACGGGCGCGGCGCCACCTGATCCACAGCACGATGAACGCGACGAGTGTGACGGAGAGCCACAGGACGAGGAACGGCACGACGATGCTGTGCATCGCGTCCGCCTTCAGGTCGATGTCGGTCAGCGCCGTCAGCTTGTCCGCGGCCGTCGACTCGCTGTTGTTCGGCGAGGGGATGGCCGACAGGGCTCGACCGCCGATCGGCTCGACCGGCCGCGCCCCGCCGCGCTGCAGGATCGTGGCCGTGACGTCGGAGATCTGGGCGATGCCGCGCATCCGCGTCGACGCCGAGGCCAGGATGCCCGGCGCGTAGTGCGGGCCGGTGGCGGTGAGGATGCGCAACCGCTCCTGGCCGTCCCGGTCCGCCAGCCCGACGACGATGAGGTCGGCGCCAGTGGGCATGGCGTCTCTGACCTGCGCGATCCGGTCCTCGATCGCTTTGATCCGCTCGTGCTGCGTCGCCGCGTCCGACTCGGTGGTGAGGATCGCGCCCGCGTCGACGATCGAGATCGGACACCGCGCCAGCTCGGTCACGAGCGTCCTCGCATCGAACGGCGCGTAGTGCTCGACCTTCCCGTCAGACGTCGACGCAGCGATGGCGGCGCCCGGGCCGATGGCCGACGTGCATGACGGGTGGGTCGCGAAGCTGTCGCCGAGCAGGCCGAGCCGGGCCTCGAACGCAGCCTCTCTGGACGCGGAGGCCAGTGCCTCGAAGCCGGCGACGGAGAATCCGCTCGCCTCGTCCCCGATCACCTTCGGGAGCGGCGTGCAGGATGGACGGTCTCCCTCGGCCCCCGGTCCGGCGGCCTCGCCAGCGGACAGGGTGGCCCAGCCGTCCGTGGGGCACGTCGTCAGGTGCAGGGTCTTGACCGACACGGAGGCGGCCGCACCGTCTCGCAGCAGTCCCCAGAGCACGGGGGTCTCCTGCGCCGAGACATCGTCCCAGGAGATGCCCCCCACGCCCACGACGACGAGCGACTCCCCGGGTGCCGGATCGACCGTGCGCGGGACCGGCACGGACTCACGGGTCGTGTAGGACCAGGCGAGGGCCGCGATCAGCAGCACCAGCACGGCGACGAGCGCCTTGAGGGGATGCGTGCGGATCACGGGGGACACCATACAAAGGTCGACTGAGTGGCTTGGTCGCGCTCGAGGCCGGTCTCGCCACGGTCTCACGGGGTGCTCAGCAGGGTTCGGAGGCCACCCCCTGAAACGCCGACGAACCACGGCGACCGCGGGGCTACCCTTGCGGATCGTGGAGAAACCGACGCCGGAAGGACGTCTCATGACGCCGCGGACCCCGTCTGACCTGCAGCGTTTCGGCTACCTCGGCCCCCGTGGCACCTTCACGCAGATGGCGCTGGATGCGTGGGACGGTGCAAGTCACAAGGAGCAGGTGCCGTTCGGGAGCGTCGATGCGGCACTCGAGGCCCTGCGGGCGCGGGAGATCGACGCCGCCATGGTGCCCATCGAGAACTCCGTCGAGGGCGGTGTCTCCGCGACTTTGGACGCGCTCGCCACCGGCGAACCCCTCGTCGTCATCGGCGAGGTCCTCGTGCCCGTGACCTTCGTCCTGTGCGCCAGATCCGGTATGCCGCTGAGCCAGGTTCGCCGCGTTGGTACCCATTCGCACGCGTGGGCTCAGGTGCGCAGGTGGATGGCCACCAACCTCCCGGACGCGGTGTACGTCCCGACGCTGTCCACCGCAGCAAGCGCTGCCGCGCTGCGCGAGCCCGGCGACGTCGCCTTCGACGCCGGGGTGTGCGCCCCGGCGGCGGCGGCCAACGAGGGGCTCGAGATCCTCGCCGAGGACATCGGCGACAACCCGTCGGCCGTCACCCGGTTCGTCCTCGTGTCGAGGCCGGGGACATTGCCCGAGCCGAGCGGCGCCGACAAGACGACCGTCGTGCTCTTCCAGCGTGAGGACCACGCCGGAGGGCTCCTCGAGCTGCTCGAGCAGTTCGCGGTGCGTGGCGTCAACATGACGCGGCTCGAGTCTCGACCGACCGGTGAGGCGATGGGCAGCTACTGCTTCTCGATTGACTTCGAGGGCCACGTCCAGGACGCCCGGGTGGGGGAGACGCTCATGGGCCTCAGACGCGTGTGCGCCGACGTCCGGTTCCTCGGGTCCTATCCCCGCGCTGATGGCGTCCCGGCCGATGCGCGGCTCGGCACGGCCGACAGTGACTTCGATGCGGCGAGGATCTGGCTGGAACAGCTTCGCAGCTGACCCCACCCGGGCGAGTCAGGGGAGGCGCGGGCAAGCATGAGCAGGCGCGGCAGGGCGCCGGCCTCATGTGCCGGCGCCCTGTGGCCCCTCCGGCCCCCTGAACCGGTGGGGCTCTCGTAGGACACCGGGCTCGTTGCCCCCCAGCAACGTCCCCTCTGCCCGGTGCCCCGCTGGCCCCCGACCGTCAGAGTCGGTATGACAGCGCCTGATACGTGTATCACCGAGCGTTTCTGCGCCGTCTCTGGATGATGTCGTTGGTTCCGCGGAATCCGGTGGGGAGTGGGATGACTGAGTATGTGCCCGGCCGGCTGCTCGTCGCCGGCTTCCCACGCACTGACGACGCGGCGTGGCTCGTCGACCTCCGGCGGGCACTGGCGGAGCTGGACCTGACCTTCCGGTTCACGGCATCGAGCGCTCGACGCATGCGCCGCCTCCGATCGACCCGGGGACGGGCCCGCTCACTCCTGGAGGAGATCTGGGTCTCCACCGCGGTGCTCGAGCCCGTCCCTGGCCGTGCCCGTCCAGACGGTGCGGCGCCGCAGGCCTGGTGGGTCCTCGAACGATTGAAGGGGCTGCGCCCCGACGTGGCCCAGCGGCTCTCGCTCGCCGAGGCGCGGCGCCCTGCGGCCATGGGGCCCGAACCGCTCGAGCTCGGGATGCTGGTTCCGGCCTAGACGGCGATGCCACCGCGGAGGACCCGGACCGGATCGCGCATGGCCGACGGTTCGTGGTCGACGCGACCGGAGACGACGAGGAGATCGGCGGCCGCACCTGGGCGCAGCCGACCCGCCTTGTGCCCGAGTCCAATGCCTTCCGCGGCCCTCGCTGTGCACATGGCCAGCGCCTCGTCGACCGTGGCGCCCAGGTCCTCGACGGCGTGCTCGACGGTCCGGGCCAGCACGTCGTGGGGCTTGGCCGGGCCGATTCCGGCATCCGTGGAGATGATGCATCGCACGCCGGCCGCCAGCATGCGGCGCCCATGCGCGGCCAGGGCGGGCATCCGCACGGCGATGGCGGGGGGAATGGGACCCGGGATCGTGCCGCCGGTGATCGAGACGGTGACGCCAGAGCTGGCCAGCCGCCTGACCAGCGTCGCGTCCTCGGCAACGCCGTCAGCTGTCATGAAGCTGCAGTGCTCGATCGTGTCGACTCGCGCGTCCAGCGCGTCGGACACCCCTTGCGTGCCGTGGGCATGCGCAGCCACGGGTAGCCCTGCCGCGTGGGCCGCCTCGACCACCGCTCGGAGCTCAGCGAGCCCGAACTGCGACTCGTGCGGGGCCGATCCCGGCGTGAGGTTCCCGCCCGTCGCCATCACCTTGATGACGTCAACGCCTGCCTCGTCCAGCCGTGCAACCGCCATGACGAGCTCCTCCGGTCCGCTGCATTGACCGCCCAGGAACCAGCAGTGCCCGCCGGGCGTCGTGAGCGCCGGCCCCGCCACGAGAAGCGTGGGTCCGGCCGCCGGGTTGCGCGAGCACTCGTCACGCAGGTCAAACGGAGCACGCCCGCGCCCGCCGAGGTCGCGGACCGTCGTGACACCAGCCGCCAGGGCCTGCCGAGCGTTGACGAGGCCCTGCTGCAGCAGCGCCTCGTCATCGTGTCGTTCATGCCATCCGACGGCGTCGAAGGAGCAGTCCCACGTCAGGTGCTGGTGGGCGTCGACCAGGCCGGGTAGCACCGTCACGTCACCGAGGTCCTCGACGGGGACGTCAGCGGCATACTCCATCGGCGAGTTGACCGCGACGATGTTCGGGCCGTCGACGACGACGTCCCCCGGCCCGAGGAAGTGCTCGCCGTCGAAGACCTGTTGGGCCCGGATCACCTGCATGACGACCTACGGCGCACCCACGTGCGCCCCGACCCATTCGTTGAGCGGGCGGACCGACCGCCAGGCATCACGCACGCGGGCAAGCGCCTGCTTCGTGCCAAGCCATCCGGGATCGCCGAAGTCACGGACCGCCATGAGTTCCTTGTGACGCAGCGTCTCGATGCGTGGATGGTCGGCGGCGTATCCGCGGGGTGTCGTCTTCACCTTCTCGCCGACGACCTCGAAACGCTTGCGGCGCAATGACTCCAGCAGAGCCTCCAGCTCGGCGCCGGGGGGACCGGCATCGACAGCGGCGCGAAGGCGGGCGGTCTGCGCCGGGTCGTGCGCCCGGAATCCGCCCCCGGCCCTGAGGCCCGTCGCGCTGATCTGTACGTAGTAGCCGGCGCCGCCCGGCGTTGCCGCAAACGCGCCCTGGTGGGTCTTGTACGGCGACTTGTCGGCGCTGAAGCGGATGTCGCGGTTGGGGCGGAAGAGCTTCGCCTCGCCGAACTCGTCCGCGAGGGCGGTGACGAGGGCGAGCATCGGTCCGCGCACCTCCCGCTCCCACTCATCCTTGTGGTCGGCCCAGTAGGTCCTGGTGTTGTCTGCCTCGAGGCCCAGGTAGAAGGCGAGCGCCTCGGTCCGGAATCCGGCGAACGGGAGGGCTGGCGCATCAGGGCTCACGAGACCAGCCTCGCACCCAACAGCCCGGAGGTCAGGCGATCGGGACGCGGACCGTCAGGGCGGCGGGCCGCAGCGAGGCGTTGATCTCGGTCGCCTCGCCGATGACATCACCGTCGACCTGGACGGGCAGCGGCCGGTCGACCCGCACCCGGACCTCCCGGCAGACCTTGTGGTCGAGCGTCGCGTGCCCTTTCCGCCGCCGGGTCAACACGCGAGCGATGACCGGCGCCCAACCGACGAAGCCGCGGGGAGAGGCGATGACGACGTCGAGCTGGCCGTCATCCACGCGAGCATCGGGCATGAGCACGAGGCCGCCGAGCAGTCGGCCGCAGTTGCCGATGACGACGGCCCGGGCGCGCCGCCTGAACTCGGGATCGGAGTCGAGCCGGAGCTGGGTGCGGAACTCGGGCGACACGAGGTGTTTGAGACCGGACAGGAGGTAGGCCGCCCAGCCCACCCGCTGCTTGAGGACCTCGTTGGTCGCGCCCATGATGAGGGCGTCCAGGCCCATGCCTCCCATCACGAGGAACTGCTCGGTCACGAGCTCACCCCCATCCATGGGTGCGCCATGCGCGTCCAGCTCGCCGATGACGAGCTCACCGACGTCGATGCGGCGGTTCCGTCCCGTGAGGGCCGCGCGGACCGCCTCGTCGAGGGCGACGGGCAGGTCCAGATTGCGGGCCAGCAGGTTCCCCGTGCCCGCAGGCAGGATGCCGAGTGGGGTCTCGGTGCCGATGAGGGCGCGCGCGACCGCCCGAACGGTACCGTCGCCACCGAGGCTGCACACGACGCTGGCGCCCTCGGCGACCGCGCTCCTCGCCTGCCCGGTGCCCGGGTCCGCCACGGTCGTCTCGTAGAAGAGGGGGTCGCCCCAGCCGGCGGCGTGGCAGGTCGAGGTGATGCGTTCGCGGATCATCGGCAGGTCGGCGAACTTCGTCGGGTTGATCACGACGGCGGCGCGCTTGAGATCGGTGTTGCGACCGCCGGAGCCGAACTGGTCGCGACTCGGGCGCGAGCGACCCCGCTTGAGGCGCGCCGTCGATCCGGGAGCCCGACGCAGCGCGAGGAACGACCCGAGGACCAGCACGGCGACCACGGCGCCGACGATGATCCACAGCAGGTAGTCCTCGAGCACCCGAAGAATCTAGCGGAGCGCGAGGGCCGTCCCTTCCGGGTCCTACGCTGTGGGCATGAGCGACGTGAGCGCGGAGACCTCGGACCCCGGTCCAGCAACGCCCGACACGGCCGACTGGACGTGGGTCCTGACGAGACCTTGCCGTGACTGCGGCTTCGACCCGAGAGACGTTCGTCCCGACGGAGTGTCCGAGATCCTCCTCGACGCCAAGCAGCGGTATGCCGCTGTGCTCGCTCGGCCCGACGTGCGGGCTCGGCCGTCGGCTGGGGTGTGGTCGCCGCTCGAGTACTGCGCGCACGTCCGTGACGTCTGTGACGTCATGCGGGGCCGGCTCGTGCAGATTCTCGACGGTGGCGGTGAGACCGTTCGCTTCGCGAACTGGGACCAGGACGCCACCGCCGTGGAGAAGGCCTACTGGCGCGCCGAGCCCGACGTGGTCCGGCACGAGCTCGAGGCGGCGTTCGACGCCGCTGCCGAGGCGTTCGGTTGGCCGAGGCGGGAGCAGCTCGCGTGGCCAGGGCTCCGCAGCGACGGGTCGACCTTCACGGCGGAGACTCTTGGACGGTACTTCGTCCACGATGTCCTCCATCACCTGTGGGACGTGCGCGGATGACCGCCGGAGGCGCCCTGGAGGTCGGGTCCCTGCCCGAGTCCCGCGTCCCGGATCCGCGCGAGGCGCCGGGCATCCGCTGGGGCATCCTCGGCCCGGGGTTCATCGCCAACGAGTTCGCCATGGCTGTGGGGGCCGGGACGGCCTCGACGGTCGTCGCGGTGGGCTCTCGCAGTGAGGACCGGGCCCGGTCGTTCGCCGAGAAGCACGGTGTTGCGCGGTCCTACGGGTCCTACGAGGAGCTCGTCGCCGACGATGGTGTCGATGCGGTTTACGTTGCGTCACCGCACTCCGAGCACCATGACCACGCGCTCCTCGCCATCGAGGCCGGCAAGCCGGTCCTCGTCGAGAAGGCGTTCACCCGCAACGCGACCGAGGCGCGGGCCGTGATCCGGGCGGCGACCTCGCGGGGCCTGCTCGTGGCCGAGGCGATGTGGGCGCGCTACCTGCCGCATTACGACGTCATTCGCCAGGTCGTCGAGGACGGCTTGCTCGGGGACCTCGTGCTCGTCCGGGCGGACCACTCCCAGAAGCTCCACCCTCACGGCCCGGAGCGGCTGGCCGCACCTGAGCTCGCGGGCGGGGCGCTCCTCGACCTCGGCGTGTACCCCGTGTCCTTCGCCGACCATCTGCTCGGCCCGCCCACCTCGGTTGCCGCCCGTGGCTCTCTCAGCGACCGGGGTGTCGACGCGACGGTCGGCATGGTGCTCGCCTATGCGTCAGGCGCCGTCGCCGCGCTGACCAGCTCGAT
Organism: Intrasporangium sp.; assembly: GCF_036566125.1. Classification (GTDB taxonomy): domain Bacteria; phylum Actinomycetota; class Actinomycetes; order Actinomycetales; family Dermatophilaceae; genus Intrasporangium. The sequence continues at coordinate 2,573 of NZ_DATCWX010000212.1, read as the reverse complement.
GCTCACGCGGACGCCCTGCACCGCGGAAATCGTCGGGACGGAGGCCCGGCTCGACGTGGGCGGCCCCTTCTACTCACCGGCCTCGGTGCGACTGCTCACGCTCGAGGGGACGGTCCTGGCCGAGCTGCCGGCAGGCCTACCGGCACCCATCCGTGGCTTCAGCTACCAGGCTGCCGAGTTCGCCCGCTGTCTCGCGTCGGGTAGCCGCGAGAGCGCCTACATGGCACACGCCGCGACGCTGCGGGTCATGTCGACGATGGACGAGGTCCGCGCCCAGGTCGGCGTGCGCTACCCCGGCGAGTAGCGGGCCTCGAGCACGGCCAGGTCGCGCTCGGCGAAGAGCCGGTGGTGGTACTCCTCGTTGAGGACCGTGAGGAGGCACTCGCGCACCGGATAGCTTCGCGGCTCAGGCCACCCGGGCCCCTCGACCGGCGTCGTGTGCGCGTCCAGGGTCTCGTCGGTCAGGTCGTCGAGGAACCCGCGCACGGTCCCCATCCGGTCGTGCCGCAGCTCGAGCGCCTCATCCAGCGACGGCCGGACCTCCCGGTCGCGCGGAACCCCGGGCGTGTCCGGCATCTCGTCCCACGGCAGCTCGAGGGGGTGCCAGGGTGCGGGGTCACCGAGGATGGCCCGCCCGACCCAGCAGTCGGTGGCGAACGCGAGGTGACGCAGCGTCTCGATGAACGACCACTCGCCGTCGACCGACTCGTGGAGCGTCTCGGCCGGCAGCTGGCGAGCACGATTGACCGTCTCCCGCCACCGCCGCTCGTTGATGGCCCACGCCTCCCGGAACCCGGCCGGGTCACTCGGCCGCAGCGCCTTCGCCCGTTCGGGATCCCGTCGATCGAGCTCAGCCTCGATGAGCGGGGCCACGTCGACCCCGTTGATGGTCACGTTGACGATCTCGCCGGAGATGTCGACGTCGTAGATGTCGACGCCGCGCATGCGGACCTGGTGGAAGGCGCTCCCGCGGAACTCTGCCTCTCCGATGTCGACGGAGCGGAACCGGCTTCCCGTCAGGTCGACGCGATCGAAGCGGGAGCTCGCCAGACGCACGTGCTCGAACTCCGAACCGGACAGGTCAGCGTCGTGAAACCTCTGCATCCAAAGGACGGTAGCGCCGAGACTGCACTGCTGTGTGGGAGCGCGCAGCAGCTGACGGGCTCGGTTCGAGGTATGCCTTCGCTCCCGAGAGCGAGCCTGAACCTCGAACCGAATACCTCGAACCGACTACCTCGAACCAGCCCCGAACTCTCAGGCCCCCATCGCGTTGGGGTCCCGCCACGGGCGCTCGAAAGGCAGCCGCCAGGCGAAGGGTGCGATGAGCTGGTGGATCTGGTTCGGGCCCCACGTGCCCTGCTTGTAGGGACGGACTGGCGGTGGGTTGTCGAGCAGCGGTTCGCTGATCTCCCAGAGCCGCTCGATGCCCTCCGCGCGACTGAAGAGGGTCGCATCGCCACGGGCAGCGTCGTAGATGAGTCGCTCGTAGGCCTCGAGGGCGGCGCCGGCCCAGTCCGTGTCCTGCATCGAGAACTGCATCGACAGCTTGTCGAGCGTCATCCCGGGCCCCGGGCGCTTGCCATAGAAGGAGAGCGACATGCGCGCCCGGTCCGCGAGGTCGAAGGTCAGGTGGTCGGGCCCGTCGTCGCCGACCCCCGAGCTCGGCGGGAACATCGAGCGAGGCGGCTCCTTGAACGCGATGGAGATGATCCGAGCGCTCTCGGCCATCCGTTTGCCGGTCCGCAGGTAGAACGGCACACCCGCCCAGCGCCAGTTGTCGATATAGCACTTGAGCGCGACGAAGGTCTCCGTCTCGGACTCCGGTGACACCCCCTCTTCGTCGCGGTAGCCGATGTACTGCCCACGCACGACATCGCTTGGCGCGATCGGCAGCATCGAACGGAAGACCTTGCTCTTCTCATCCGTGATCGCGTCCGGCTCCAAGGACGTCGGCGGCTCCATCGCGGTGAACCCGAGCACCTGGAACAGGTGCGTGACAACCATGTCCTTGTAGGCGCCGGTCGCTTCGTAGAAGTCGGCGCGCTGCTCGAGGCCGATCGTCTCCGGGACGTCGATCTGGACGTGGTCGATGTGGTTGCGGTGCCAGATCGGCTCGAAGAGCCCGTTGGCGAAGCGGAAAGCGAGGATGTTCTGGGCCGCCTCCTTGCCGAGGAAGTGGTCGATCCGGAAGATCTGCTTCTCGTCGAAGACCTTGTGGAGCTCGGCGTTGAGCTTCTTGGCGCTCGCGAGGTCCGTGCCGAACGGCTTCTCCATGACGATCCGGCTGCGCTCGACGAGTCCAGCCTCCTCGATCTGGTGGACGACCGGGAGTGCTGCGCTCGGCGGAACCGACAGGTAGTGCAGCCGGCGGGCCTCGGGCCCGAGGATCTTCTCGGACTCGAGGACCGCGTCGCGGAGGGCCTGGGTCCCGGCCGAGCCCGGCACCCAGTGCACCCGGTCCGCGAACTCGCGCAGGTCCTCATCGCTCACCTCACGCCTCGAGTACTTCCGCACAGCGTCGGTCGCGAGTTTCAAGAACTCGTCTCGCGTCAGCTCTTCGAGGCTCGTCGCGA
>NZ_DATCWX010000305.1:0-18478 GCF_036566125.1 Intrasporangium sp. | reverse complement strand
CTCGAGCTGGTCATACGAAGGGCGGGTGCGAAGCGACGTCCCCGTGACGTCCGCACCGCTGGCGAGCTGCAGCCCGACGAGGAAGGCAACGGCCAAGGCGAACACGACGCCGGCGGTTGCCAGGATGCGACGAGGCGTGCGGACGGGCGAATTCTGCACACTCGACGACGTGGAGGCAGACGCGTTCTGCGCGTTCGACAGAGCCTGTCGACCGTGCAGTTTCTGCCAGCGCAGCGCCTCGCGAGCGCGAGTCATCGAGGTGGTGTAAATGCTCGCTGCGATCGCGCTCACGACCGAACCGATCGCTGCACCGCTGATGGTGCCGAGCACACCGAGGCGCGAGCCGAGAGCGGCCGCCGTCGCGGCAGCCAACGACCCGGCGATGAGCTGGGTGACTGAGAGGTCGAGCAACGTCGCTCTGCGGGCGGGTGGGGCGGTCTCGGTGTTCAGTTGCTCGGTCATGTCCTGGTTCAGTTGCGTATCGCGTTCTCCATGAGGACGAACGAGGGCCCTCGCTCGTTGATGCCCGCGTCCAGGTGTGAGTCAGGTCACGCCTACTCCGAGTTGAGGTCTGTTCGTGAAACCCGGGCTGGCGCAGAGCGTTCTACCCGCGGTAAGTGGCTGAAGCCGGCCACGCACCCCAGGTCAGGTGGGCGCGGTGTGAGCTCAGCAGCATACGGCATCTATCATTGGGGACGGATGAGTCGGCCAGGCGGTCGCGTCAGGAGAGATCCTGCCGAGGAACGTCCGGGCTCCACAGGGCAGGGTGGTGGCCAACAGCCACCCGGGGTGACCCGCGGGACAGTGCCACAGAAAGCAAACCGCCTGCTTCGTGCAGGTAAGGGTGAAACGGTGGTGTAAGAGACCACCAGCGCTCCAGGTGACTGGGGCGGCTCGGTAAACCCCACCCGGAGCAAGCCCAGACAGCGCACGCTCGAGACCGGCCCGGTCGAGTGCGCGGGTAGGGCGCTGGAGCCGGTCAGCAATGGCCGGCCGAGATGGATGGCCGTCGCCGCGTCACTGGCAACGGGGACGCGGAACAGAACCCGGCGTATCGGCCGACTCATCCGCCATACCTTCACATTGGGGGCGTCGTCTGGGACGAGAACGCTTGGGACGAAGCACGACGGTCGTCGGACTCCCGGCCCCTGAGCGCGGGGTGCTGGTCTGAGGGGTCTGCCGAGGGTCAGGCCGGCTCGACGCGAAGCGTCCTCGCCCGGGCTTGCGGGCTGGTGATGGACGCACGGGCGTACCGTTCTGCCTCTGGTGACCTACGCCGTGAGTGGGATGGGCCGGGTGACCGACGACTACCGCAGGCTGCTACCCGGGTCCACGATCAGCGAAGGGAAACCGAAAGAGAGAGAGACGATGACCGTCCCCAGCATCACCCTGAACAACGGCGTGCAGATGCCGGCCCTCGGGTACGGGGTCTTCCAGACCCCGCCCGACGAGACCCGCACCGCGGTCGCCACCGCACTTGAGATCGGCTACCGACACATCGACACCGCTGCTGCGTACGGCAACGAGCGGCAGGTGGGCGAGGCCATCGCCGCCTCCGGACTGGACCGGGGCGAGGTGTTCGTCGAGACAAAGGTCTGGATCAGCGACTACGGCTACGACGCCACCCTGCACGCTTTCGACAAGAGCGCCGGCAAGCTCGCGCTGGAGCAGCTCGACCTGCTCATCCTCCACCAGGCACTCCCCGGCGAGTTCGACCTCACCATCGATGCCTATCGGGCCCTCGAGACGCTGCTCGCCGACGGCAAGGTCCGTGCCATCGGCGTCAGCAACTTCATGCCCAACCACCTCGAACGGTTCCTCGACGCGACGACGGTCATCCCCGCCGTCAACCAGGCCGAGGTGCACCCCTACTTCCGCCAGCCCGAGGTCCTCGCGGCGGACGCCCGGCACGGAATCGTCACCCAGGCGTGGTCGCCCATCGGCGGCATCACGTTCTACCGCGACGGGTCGCCTGGCTCGACGCTGCAGGACCCGACCATCAAGGAGATTGCCCGGACCCACGACCGCACCCCTGCGCAGGTGATGCTCCGCTGGCACCTCCAGCAGGGCCGCTCGGCAATCCCCAAGTCAGTCACGCCGTCCCGCATGGCCGAGAACCTCGACGTTCTCGACTTCGAGCTCACCCCTGAGGACCTCGCCGCCATCGACAGCCTCGACACCGGCGTGCGAGGTGGACCGGACCCGGAGGTCGTCACCCGCGAGGCATTCGGCCGCGAGATCCCCGAAGCCTGACACCACCACGAACAGAGCCACCCAGGCGCCCTGCACTCCCCGGCGTACAAGCCGGCTCATCCGCCATACCTACATGTGCGGGGCATCATCCGGCCCGTAGTTGCGGCGGACACCGTCTGGCGCCAAGACCACCGGTGTGACTTCAGCTCGCCAAGGGCCTGCGCCTTCCCGCGAGGCGACGAGACAGTGTGCACCCCTGCCAGGGTTCGGCGACCTGCGCTTCACAGGAAGCCATCCGTGCATGCTGCTACTGAGTGTTCATGGGTCGACGTCGTGCGCCACCCGGAAGCCGAGGTTGCCGGTGGTGCTGTCCGGGGTGTTGCTGCTGCGGGAGTCCACCCGGTAGCGCCAACAGTAGGTGTCGTGGCAGAGGTAGGAGCCTCCTCGCATGACCCGAGCCGTCCCCTGCGGCGGCCCCGGCGGTGCGCCGCGAGGGGAGTGAGCGTAGTACGTCGGGTCGAACCAGTCCGCGCACCACTCCCAGATGTTGCCGGTCATCTCGAACAAGCCGAGGTCGTTCGGAGGATAGCTGCCGACGGGACACGTCCCGACCCAGCCGTCCTCGCCCGTGTCGTGCGCGGGAAAGTGACCCTGGAAGACGTTCATAAGGTGCCGTCCACCGGGCTCCCGGTCATCGCCCCACGGGTAATGGTGGCCCACGCCGGTGCCTCGGGCCGCCCGTTCCCACTCGGCCTCGCTGGGCAGACGCCCGCCGGCCCAGGTGCAGAAGGCAACGGCGTCCGCCCAGCCCACGTGGACGACCGGGTGCTCAGCCCGGTCGTTCAGATCGCTGTGCGGTCCCTCGGGATGCCGCCAGTCGGCGCCCTCGACCTCGCGCCACCAAGGGGTCGCGGCGACGGCTCGAGTTGGGGGGAAGTCGTCCGGGAGGAGGCCTCCGAACACGAAGGACGTGCCGAGCTTCTCGGCGGTCGTGCGGTGACCGGTGGCCTGGACGAAGTCACGGAACCGCTCGTTGGTTACGGTGTGGACCTCGAGCAGGAACGGCGCCAGCTCCACCTCGTGCGCGGGGCCCTCACCGTCCCGGGCGTAACCCCGCGGGTCGTCGGTGCCCATCAGAAAGGCACCGGCGTCCACAGCTGCCGTCGCGCCGCGCCGGTCCGCGGCCCCCGGCTGAGCGGCGGAGACCCTTCCGGCGGCCTCGGCATCCGGCGCATGGACGCCGCGCTCGCCGCGGGCCGGGCCGCAGCACGGCCCCGTTGTCGGGTCGCTCGCGTGCTGCCCCATCACTGCCTGGCCATGGCGACGCGAAGGCGCTCGTCGGGCGAGATGAGATGGTCGTGGTCGTCGGTGCCGACGTCGAGCTGGACCCACCTGATCCGGCCGGTGAACCGGCTGGTCTGGGGGGTGTAGTCGGGGGTGACGGTCGTGCCGGTCTCCTGGCCGATGTCGGTGGTCTCGTCGGCGGAGAAGATCATCGGCTGGGTGAGGCCCACGCGGCCGACCCCGACCTTGGTGCCGTCGTAGTAAAGGGTGACGTCGCCGCCCTTGGCCAGTCCTCCTCCGTCATAGGCAAACTCCACGCGGACCTGGTGGATGCCGCCAGGGATGGGGCTGTCGGCCTCGGTCGCGAACTGGTGAATGCCCAGGACGTTGTACACGAACCTGGCCCTTCCGGACTGGGCGTAGAGGGCCCAGCCGCCGAATCGGCCGCCCTGGGCGATGAGCACCCCCTCCACTCCGCCGTCGGGGACGTCGATCTCCGCTGTGACCGAGAATGACCTGTTCTTGATGCTCACCACGCTGTTCTCCGACAGGCGTCCCATGCCGGGGAAGAACAACTGAGAGGTCCCGCGGATCAAGGTGGGGCGCCCGGCGATGTCCGGGTTGAGCCGCTCGGCGCCGCGGTCGTCCAGCGGCAGCACGTCGTACTTCGCGGCCTCGATGAGCCAGAGCCGCTGCAGCTTGGCGAGCATCTCGGGCCGTTCGCCGACGAGGTCGCGGGCCTGGCTGTAGTCGGTGTTGCCGTCGTACAGCTCCCAGACGTCGTCGTCGAACGCGGGGATCACCCCTCCGCTCATGACCCACGGCGTGCGGTGCTTGGTGACCGCACTCCACCCCCGGTGGTAGATGCCGCGGTTGCCGAACATCTCGAAGTACTGCAGGTCGTGGCGCTCGGGGGCAGAGGCCTCCGCGAAGGTGTAGCACATGCTCGTGCCCTCCATTGCGGACTGCAGCACGCCGTTGACCTGCGTCGGCTCCGGCAGGCCGGCCGCTTCGAGGATGGTCGGCGCGACATCGATGACGTGGGTGAACTGTGAGCGCAGCCCCCCGGTGTCCGAGATGCCGGCCGGCCAGTGCACGATGGTTGCGTTCCGCGTGCCACCCCAGTGCGAGGCGACCTGCTTGGTCCACTGGAACGGGGTGCACATCGCCCAGGCCCAGCCGACCGCGTAGTGGTTGTACGACGAGGGCGAGCCGAGCTCGTCCATCTTGCTCAGCATGAACTCGGGAGTCTCGAGCGCCGCCATCCCGTTGAAGTTGGCCAGCTCGTTGAAAGCGCCGTTCAGGGTACCTTCAGCGGAGGCGCCGTTGTCGCCGATGATGTAGTACACGAGCGTGTTGTCGAGGACGCCCAGCTGCTCGATGGCGTCCACCAGTCGGCCGACGTGGTGGTCGGTGTGCTCGAGAAATCCGGCGTACACCTCCATCTGACGCGCCAGCACCGGTTTGAGGTCGTCGGGCATCTCGTCCCACGAGGGGATCTCACGATGGCGGGGCGTCAGCGCCGCCCCGTCCGGGACCACCCCCAGCTCCAGTTGCTGCGCGAAGATGCGTTCGCGCTGCACGTCCCAGCCGTCGTCGAACTGCCCGGCGTACCGGTCCGCCCATTCCTTCGGGACGTGGTGCGGGGCGTGTGTGGCCCCCGGCGCGAAGTAGACGAAGAAGGGCTTGGCCGGCATCAGCGCCTTTTGCTGCTGCACCCAACCGATAGCCCGGTCGGTCAGGTCCTCGGTGAGGTGGTACCCCTCCTCCGCCGAGGCCGGCGGCTCGACGGGCGTGGTGCCGTCGTAGAGCGCCGGGTCCCACTGGTTGTTCTCGCCGCCGATGAAGCCGTAGAACGTCTCGAAGCCACCTCCACCGGACGGCCAGGCGTCAAACGGACCCATCGGCGAGGACTGCCAGACCGGCACCTCGTGGCATTTGCCGAACTGTGCCGTGGAGTACCCGTTGAGCTTCAGCGTCATCGCCAAGGGCCCCTTGGTGTTCGAGCGCAGCGAGCTGTAGCCGGGGGCCGAGGTCGCCGTCTCGGTGATGCTGCCCATGCCCACCGAGTGGTGGTTGCGGCCGGTGAGCAGGGCCTGCCGGGTCGGTGCGCACAGCGCCGTGGTGTGGAACCGGTTGTACCGCAACCCACCGTCGGCCAGCCGGTCCGCCGTCGGCATCCGGCAGGGTCCCCCGAACGTGCTCGACGCGCCGAAGCCGACGTCGTCGAGCAGGACGACGAGGACGTTGGGCGCGCCCTCCGGCGGCAGCAGCGGCTCGATCGGCGGGAACGCCGTGTCAGGATCCTTGGCGTCGTACGTCGTCAGCCCGTGGGGCGGCCGGTCCGGGATGGGCAGCATCGTGCGGGCATGGCGATCGGGTGACGCCGTCATGGGGGATCCGCCTTTGGCATCGGGGGTGATTACCTCATCTTCCGCCGCATCGGTCCTCTCGCACTCACCCGTCAAGGGTGGCTGAGACCCAGCTGCGTGTTGCCTGCCGGGGCGATAGCGGGGTCGTCAGCCCGGATTTCGTGGGCTCCGTCGGCCACACTGGCCGGCGCCCCCCATGACGTCGCCTCGGTCCAAGACGCTGGACTCGACCCCAGAAAGGGCGAGTCCAGCTGGCGCGTCGGCCCTTCACGGACTGGTCGTCAGCCGCCTGTCGACGTCAGGGCGAGGTGTCCTCGCTCCATGTCCGGTGGGACGCGATGGTTCCATACCGCGTGGCCAACGGCCCCGAGGTCAGCCCATGCGCAAGGACGCTGAGCAGCACTGTGATCGCGATGATCGCAACGACCTCGTCCGCCACCGACCCGAGCGCCTCGAGCGCCAGCAGCGCAAACAGGAGCGAGGCCAGGCCCCGCGGACCGAACCAGCCGATGAACACGATGGTCCTACGGTCCATGCCGGCGCCGACGGCGGCGATGGCAACGGGCAGCATGCGGATGACGGTGAGGCTCAGCACGGCGTACACGACGGTCAGGGCGTCGAGGCGCTCGAGCATGATGGGCACGGCGATGGCGCCGAAGGCACACCAGACCAGGAGGGAGACCAGTCCGCCCGTCTGGTCGAGGAAGACCAGCTCGGCCGGCCCGCGACGGCCGGCGAGCGCCCCGAAACCCACCCCGGCGCAGAAGGCAGCGACGAACCCGTTGCCTTCTGTGGCCACTGCGGCCGTATAGGCGAGAAGGGCCAGCGCAAGGACCGCGATGCCGCTGAAGTCCTCGGCGGCCCACCCACGCCGGCGGGCGTGCCTGAGCAGCCACCCTCCGAGAGCTCCGACGGCGCCGCCCACCATCACTCCGAGGATCAGTGTGACGAGCGCTCGGCCCGTGGACTCCGCACCCTGAAGGCCGGCCGCGGCTGCGGCACCCGCGATCGCGAACATGACCACAGGAGTGGCTATTCCGTCGTTCAGTCCACTCTCGACGGTGATGAGCTGACGAATGCGCGAGGGGACGACCCGGTTGGTCACGACCGGCCTGCCGAGCGCCGCATCCGTTGGGGCCAGGGCGGCGCCGACGAGCAGCGCCATCCACAGGCCAAGGTCAGGCCAGAGCCATGCAGCCAGCGCCGACCCGAGGACGATGGTCAGCGGCAGGCCGATGCCCAACAGGCGCAGGTATCGGCCGATGTCCGCGCGCAGCTCGCTCAGGCTCAGTCGCGCGGCATCCGAGAACAGCAGCCACACGAGGGTGACCTCGACGAGGGGTGTGATGGCGTCGGGGCCCTCGGTGGTGTCCACGAGACCGCCCCGGTGCAGAAGAACACCCAGGGCAACGAACACCACGGGTGCCGTCAGGTCCGCACGCTCCAGACGTGCCGAAACCAGCCCCCACGCAAAAAGGGCCGCGGCGACGAGGAGAACGGCAGTCACCCCCACGACAAGTACCTGATCGCCCAGCTTCCGAGCATCTCCCCACACGCTGCGCTGGAGCACCTACGGGCGTGCGCTCGACGACCGTATCGCGGAGGAGACCGAGGCTCGCGCGCCGGGCCATCTCGGGGACCGACAGCCAGTCGGGAGACCGGCAGCGATCGGGGATCACGAGGCACGGAGACGGGGACCCTGATGTCCAGCTCGATCTTTTCCGCACACTCCGGTGTCACGCGCGCTCCGCCTCCTGTGGCCCGGGACACCACCTCACGGCGGCGACCCTCCAGTGGTTGGTGTGCGGATCAGTCGCGACGGTCGTCGCGGCGGTCCTCTCGGCGGTCACCGCGACGACGGACACCGTGGACGACGACGGCTGCGGTGCCGACGGTGGCGGCGGTGCGGGCCACGGGGGCGCCGATGACGCCGCGACGCATGGCGCGTGCGGGACGAAGTGGCATCTCAGTTCCCTTCTTCCAAGGCCAGCTCGGCCTCGATGGATGCGGCGATGGCTTGGATCGGGATCCGGCCGTTGGCGATGAGCTGCCCACCGGCGCGACGGGCAGCCGCGGCGAACGGTGCGGCCCAGCGGTTCTCGAAAACGAGAACGCCGGCGACGCTGCCGGGCTCCATGGCCGCGGCCAGCAGCTCGACGTCCTCTGCGGCGAGGACCTCGGCGATGTCGGTCTCGAGGGCGCGGATCTCGTCCACGGCCGGGGTGTCGTCGATCTCGAGGGCATCGACCGACCCGTCTGCGTTCTTGCTGATGATGAGGAGGTCGAGCACCCGGATCACACCGGACTCCGAGAGGCGGGCCAGCTCTTCGGCCACCTCGCCGGTGAAGTTTTGCTGACCTGCCGGGAACTCGATGACCACGTAGTCGACCGGGCCCAGCTCCTCCGTCGTCGTGTCGGGGTTGTCGTCCATGCTTCTCCTTCGCGATCCGCCCGGGGGCGCTGCGAAGCGGCGCGGCGTTGCGCTGCCTCGGTCGCGCGGCAGCCGGGTGCCGGCGCCGTCACAACCCCTCCAACTTCGTCCCTCGGCGGTGCCGGTGCGTCACCTCCAAGGGGTGAGACTGGTGGCCGCTGGGGCCGGCACGGTACGACGCCTGCCCTATCCGGGCTACATGGACGCGGTCGCTTTGGGATACCAAGGGAGGCTGTGCTGGCTGCAGACGACAGCCCGAAGCGCGCGAGTGCGGCCACGCCTCGAAGACCCGATCAGTCCGCAAATAGTCCGCAACAGGCTCGCTAACGGCTCGGTTCGACAAGCAACGCCAACTGACCCAATTGCACGTTTTGGCTGGTCAGGGGCTTGGGCACGACCGGCAGCATGCCCACCCGCCCAACCGCGGCTCCTTGCAGGCCCCCGGCGTTTCGGCCGGCTCATCCGCAATGCAGCCGCGCTCCACGCCGGCGACTGGGTCGCGACACCCTTGTCCGAGCTTCCCGGCCAGGACTAGCGTCGTCCCTACTGCGAGGGGAGTCGGCATGAGGAGAGGCAGCACGGCCACAACGATCGCCGCATTGGCACTGGCAGCGACCGCTGCCCCTGCGATGGCCGCCGACACCGTCGGCTCGCCCGGTGCCGGAGATCCCTTCTTCCCGCTCGCCGGCAACGGCGGAATCGACGTCACGAACTACAGCCTCGACCTCGCGTACCAACCGGCGAGCCACCAGCTCTCGGGCACGGCCACCCTCCAGATTCATGCGACTCAAGACCTCAGCAGATTCGACCTCGACCTGCGCGGGTTCGACGTCGGCACGGTCACAGTCAACGGGGTCGAGGCGTCAGTCGCGCGGGACGGCCAAGAGCTCATGATCACGCCGTCGCACGCCGTGCGCACTGGTGACGCCTTCACCGTCGTGGTGCCGTACGCCGGGCAGCCTCAGACGGTCATCGACCCGGACGGCTCGAGCGAGGGATGGGTCTACACCAGCGACGGCGCCGCGGTCGTCGGGGAGCCGCAGGGCTCCCCGGCGTGGTACCCCGCCAACGACACCCCTCGCGACAAGGCGACCTTCACGGTCAGCATGACGGTCCCGTCCGGGCTCACGGCCGTCGGCAACGGCTCACTGCAGAGCCAGACGACTGTGAACGGGGTGACCACCTTCACGTGGCGCGAGAGCTACCCGATGGCGCCCTACCTGGCGACCATCACCCTTGGTCGGTTCGACGTCACGACGGGCACGACGCCCAGCGGCATCCCGACGTATATCGCCGTCGACCCCAGGCAGGCGTCCTCGGCATCCGCGGTCCTCCGCAAGCTTCCCGCGATGGTGTCGTTCCTCGAGAACCTTTACGGGTCCTACCCCTTCGAGACGGTCGGTGCGATCGTCGACGACGCTCCCCAGCTCGGCTACTCACTCGAGACACAGACCAAGCCGGTCTTCGACGACGCACCCGACGAGGTCACCCTGCTCCACGAGCTCTCGCACATGTGGTTCGGCGACGCAGTCACGCTGGGCTCGTGGCCGGACATCTGGCTCCACGAGGGGTTCGCCACGTGGTCGGAGTGGATCTGGACCGAGCAGCAGGGTGGCAAGTCCGCGGCCCAGCGGTTCAAGCAGCTGGCAAACACGCCTGCACAGCAGACCTCGTTCTGGAACCCACCCCCGGGCGATCCCGGAGACGCCCAGCACCTCTTCGACGGCACGATCTACCAGCGAGGTGCCATGACGCTGGAGGCGCTGCGCGAACGGATCGGCGATGCACAGTTCACGGACTTGCTGCGGACCTGGTATGCCGAGAACCGGTACGGCACCGTCACCACGGCGGACTTCGTCGCCCTCGCCGAGCGCGTGAGCGGACAGGACCTGAGGCAGTTCTTCGACGAGTGGCTCTACCAGCCGGGCAAACCGTCCAGCCTCTTGGACGGCTCCGCTGCGACGACTCCAGTGGGATGAGCGGATGTCCATCGAGCAGTGGTGGCCGCGGCTCAGTCCGGAAACACGGGGTTGGCTGATCGAGCACAACGGCGAGCCCCTCCCGGCTGAGGTCGTCGACGAGATCTCTGATGTCGGAGGCGAGCCGTCGAGCGAGGCATGGTGGGTGGGGGAGCAGCGGCCGGACGGCCTCCACCTCTCCGATGACGCCGTCGACTGGGTCGAAGCAGTGGCCAACGGTGAGGAGCCGGGTCCGCCTAATACCGCCTGAGCGTCTATGCCGCTCAATCCCTCTCGTCCGCTGACGTCTCACGCGCCCGGACCCGCGCTCCGCGTGACCGTCGACCAGGGACTCCACCTGAAGCATGTGGGCAGGGCCGATGCCAGCCGGTGCGGTCCGGTCACCTCCATCCGTCCGGCGGCCACCGCCTCGGGCCAGCTCTGGTAGCCCTGGGAGACGTCGCTGAAGGCCGGGAGCGTCGGATCGTGCGCCGAGGCGGGAAGCGCGACGGGTCGACTCGACGGTGCATCCACCACATCAATGTCGTCTGTGGCACGTCGTGCGGAGGCAGGCCGTCGAAGAGCCACTCGACGGCCCAGCGGCCCAGGCTGTCGATAACACGCTCCCGGGCCCGCCTGGCCGGTCAGGTGGTAATCGATCCCCCCTTGACGGCCCGATCGAGACCTTCCGGTGCCAGCCGTGGCAGTGCTACGGGGGCGGGGACCACCTATACGCCTCTGATGCGTCCATGAGGCAGACGCGCCTGGCAACGAATCGACGGCCCCCAACACGCGCCGGGTGCCCTAGCGGTACTTCGCGGGCGAATGCATCCTGCTCCGGGCATACGACTGCTTGGGAAGGGTGTAGGCCAGGTCAACTGCTGTCTCGACCGCTTCGTCGTCGTTGAGGCGGTGTTCAGCCACGAGCCGGGCAAGGTAGCCGGCATCGATCCGGCGAGCCAGGTCGTGCCTGGCCGGGATGGAGGCGAAGGCACGAGTGTCGTCGACGAAGCCTGAGGTGTTGTAGAAACCAGCGGTCTCCGTGGCCAGTTCGCGGAAGCGGCGCATGCCGTCCGGGCTGTCAAGGAACCACCAGGGGGCGCCGAGGCGGACCGACGGGTACGCGCCGGCGATGGGAGCCAGCTCCCGGCTATACACCGTCTCGTCGACGGTGAAGAGGATGATCCTGAATCCGGGGTCGTCACCGTAGTCCTCCAACAGAGGACGAAGGCCCCGCGTGAACTCAGCGGCCACCGGTATGTCGAAGCCCTTGTCGGCGCCGAACGTGCTGTGGGTGTGGCCGTGGTGGTTTCGGAGCACACCGGGGTGCAGCTGCATGACGAGCCCGTCATCTCGTGACATGCCCGCCATGACGTGCAACATGTGCGCGGCGAACGCGCCGGCATCCCCAGGCGCCGCGTCGCCTGCCCAGGCGCGAGCGAAGAGCTGCCTCGCCTCAGCCTCGGGCAAGGGGGTCGTGTCCGCCGTGAGGTGCCCGTGGTCGGTCGCCAGTCCGCCCGCATCGATGAAGGCCTCCCGGCGGATCCGGAGGGCGGCCAGGAAGCCTGGATAGGTCGAGGTGTCCTCGTCAGCAAGCTCGCCGAGGGTTGTCACATTCTGCCGCCACAGCGGGCGGTCGAGGTGGACCACCGCGTCGGGGCGGAAGGTCGGGATGATGCGATCGCCGAGACCCTGCTCGGCCAGGCGCTGATGGTGCTCCAACGTGGCGGTGGCCGGGTCGGTGGTCGACAAGACCTCGATGCCAAACCGGTCCAAGAGCTGCTGCGGGCGGAAGTCCGGCTCGGCAACGCGTGCAGCGAGAGCGTCGTACAGGCTGTCCGCGGTCTCCGGTGAGGGCTGTTCGGCGACTCCGAAGACCTCGACGAGCTCGTGCTCGAGCCAATACCGCGACGGGGTTCCCCGGAAGAGGTGCCAGTTCTCACACAGCAGGCGCCAGATCGCTCTCGGGTCCCTCTGCACGGACGCCCCATCGTTCCTCGCCACGCCCAGGTCCTCTTGGCGGACGCCCTGCGAGACGAGCATCCGCGTGACGTAGTGGTCTGGGGTGATGAGCAGACTGGCCGGGTCCGGGAAGGGCCCGTTGTCCGCGAAAACCGACGCCTCGACATGGCCGTGCATGCAGACCAGCGGGAGGTCCTTCGTCTGCTCGTAGATCGCCCGCGCGATCGGACGCTGCCGTTCGTCGGACGGCAAGGCGCGGTCAGGGTGCAGGACGAGCGGGGACGGCATGAGACGGCTCCTTTGACGACGTCGAGCTCGACTCCACCAGCGTCGGCTGTGGAGCAGGCGATGAAAAGGGTTGCATGCCAGTTGAGGTGCCCGCAAGCCCGGTAGCCCGCAAATGGGCTGCTGATCGGACTGGGGTGCAACGACTTACACGCGTGCGTGTGGGTTCTGCCCGATCTGAGATTCTTCGCTGGAGTCATTGACAGGCTCCTGCAATCGGTTTCAGACTGCAGGCGAACATCCACTCAATGACGAGGGAGGCGCGGCATGGCGGTCACCATCCGCGACGTGGCGAAGGCGGCAGGCGTTTCACCGTCAACCGTCTCACGCGCCCTGTCAACGCCCGACATCGTCGACGCGGCCACGAGGGAGCGGGTCCTGCGCGTCGCCGACCACCTCGGCTACCAGCCCAACCGGGCAGCCCGCGGCCTCATCACCGGCCGCACCGGGAACATCGGGCTCATCCTGCCCGACCTGGCCAACCCGTTCTTCCCGTCTGTCGTCAAGGGGATCCAGAGTCAGGCCCACGAGAGCGACTACCAGGTCTTCGTCGCGGACACCGACGAGGACCCATACGCGGAACTGGGTCTCGTCCGCTCCCTCGCCAAGCAGGTCGACGGGATCATTCTGTGCTCCCCGCGCATGAAATCGTCCGAGCTCCGGGAGGCGGCCGGGTTGACTCCCGTCGTCCTCGTCAACCGCAAGGCCGGCTCCATCCCGTCCGTCTCCGTTGACAACGCGGATGGGATGCGACAGGTCGTCGAACACCTTGCCGGGCTCGGCCACCGCCAGATCGGGTTCATCGCGGGTCCGCGCTCGAGCTGGTCCACGAAGGAGCGCCTGCGCGGCCTGGTCACCGCCTGCGACGCCTCGAACGTGGAGCTGGTCGAGCTCGGCAACTTCGCGCCGACCTTCGAGGGGGGTGCCGAGGCCGCCGAGGGTGTGCTCATCTCCGGCGTCACGGCTGTCGTCGCCTACAACGACCTCGTCGCCCTCGGGCTCCTCAACACCATGCGTCAACGCGGCGTTGATGTCCCCGGCGACCTGAGCGTGGTCGGCATCGACAACATTCAGATGTCGCGCGTGGTTCATCCTGCACTCACCACGGTGAGCATCCCGAAGGAGCGGGCCGGCCGTAGGTCTGTTGACCTCCTCATCCAGCTGCTGACTGACCCATCCGGGCCCACCAAGTTCATCCACGAGCTACCCACTGAACTGCTCGTTCGGCAGACCACCGGGCCTGCCGCCCATCAGAAGCAACACCCGTCCGCACGGCGCCAGAGCGCGCACCAATAGAAGAAGGGAACATCCCACATGCGCCTTCCCATGCGCGTCACCTTCCCCACCACTGCGCTGGTCGCGGGCCTGCTCACTGTCGGCTTGGCAGCCTGCGGAGCCCCAAGCGCGCCGACGCAAGGAGGTGGGAACCCAACGGGTGAGGTCCCCGACAAACCGTCGAAGCCCGTCGTGCTCAACGTGCTCGATGTGGCGGGCAACCTGCAGCTCACCCAAGGAATGATCGACGAGTTCGTCAACCAGCACTCCGACGTGATCTCCAAGGTGACGTACTCCAAGGCTCCGGCACCAGACCTCGTCGGGAAGATCAAGGCCCAGCAAGGTGCCGGGCGGGTCGACATCGGGCTGGTCCTGACCGGCACCGACGGCCTGTCAGCAGGGGCGGAGCAGGGCCTGTGGCAGCAGATCCTGCCCACTCACGCGGACCGGCTCTCCAACATGTCCACCTATCTGGAGCCGGCCGCCAAGATGCAGGAACTCGCGGGCGACTACGGCGTCACGGTGACGTACTACCCCTCCGGTCCGCTGCTGGAGTACATGCCCGACAAGGTGACGAACCCGCCGAAGAGCGCCGAAGAGCTGCTCGCGTACGCCAAGGCCAACCCGGGCAAGGTCGAATATGCACGCCCCGCCAACTCCGGCCCGGGCCGCACCTTCCTCATGGGACTGCCGTACATCCTCGGGGACAAGGACCCCAATGATCCGATCAACGGCTGGGACAAGACCTGGGCCTACCTCAAGGACCTCGGGCAGTACATCAACAACTACCCAACGGGTACCACCCAGACCATGAAGGATCTGGCCAACGGCACGGTCAACGTCGTCGCCTCGACGACCGGCTGGGACATCAACCCACGGGCGCTCGGCACCGTGCCCGAGTCGGCGAAGGTCAGCACCTTGGAGGGCTTCCACTGGGTGACCGACGCGCACTACGCGGTCATCCCCAAGGGCGCTTCGACCGACCAGCAGGCGGCGGTACTGCAGCTCGTGCAGTTCATGCTGACCAAGGAGCAGCAGGCGAAGGCCTACGACGACGGCTACTTCTACCCCGGGCCTGCGGTGAAGGACGTGACGCTGTCCATGGCCCCGCAGAAGAGCCAGGACACGATCGCCAAGTTCGGCCGTCCGGAGTACGACGCCCTCATCGAGAACAACCCCAAGGAGGTTCCGCTCGACAACAAGTCGATGGTCGCGGCCTTCGACAAGTGGGACCGAGAGGTCGGTGGGTCGAAAGTGCAGCAGCAGTGACGAGCAAGCCAAAGGAGTTCAATGAGCTCCGCCTGGAGGGCGTCGGCCGCAAGTTCGGCGGCCAGGACGCCCTCCAGGACCTGGATCTGACGATCCGAGCGGGCGAGTTCATCGCCCTGCTCGGGCCGTCGGGCTGTGGCAAGTCAACGGCGCTCAACTGTCTGGCCGGGCTGCTCCCGCTGACCGCGGGAAGCATCTGGCAGGACGAGACCCGGGTCGACACGCTGCCGCCCGAGCGCCGGGGGTTCGGCATGGTGTTCCAGAACTACGCCCTGTTTCCGCACATGAGCGTTCGCAAGAACATCTCGTTCGGGCTGGAGATGCGCCGGCTGCCCAAGGCGGAGGTCGCTCGTCGCACGGAGGAGGCGGTTCGTCTGGTCCAGCTCGAAGAGCATGCCCGCAAACTGCCGGGGCAGCTCTCGGGCGGACAGCAGCAGCGCGTCGCGATCGCCCGGGCAGTCGTCCTCGAGCCGTCGCTGGTCCTGATGGACGAGCCCCTGTCTAACCTCGATGCGAAGCTCCGGCTCGAGATGCGCACCGAGATCCGTCGTCTACACCAGAGCCTGGGGCTCACCACGGTGTACGTGACCCACGACCAGGAGGAGGCGTTGTCCATGGCGGACCGCCTCGTGGTCTTGCGCAACGGCAAGGTGCAGCAGATCGGTGCACCCGAGGAGCTCCACACGACTCCCGCCAACTGGCACGTGGCTGACTTCATGGGCTTCCGGAACCTCCTGTCCATGCAGGTGGTGGAGGCCTCGGCCGGGCGGGTCGTCGTCGAGGGGGCCGGTCGGCGCCTCACCGCCACGCCGGTTGCGGACGTCGCCGTCGGAGACACCGTCGTCGTCGGCGTCCGCCCCGAGGACGTCGTCGTGGCCTCAGGCGGTGTCGCTGAGAACGAGCTGCACGCCGATGTCGAAGTGGTGGAGTACCAGGGCCGGGAGCTGGCGGTCGAGGCCCGCACTCGCGAGGGCTTCCGGCTGCACATCCGCACCGGACACCGCCTCGCGCCTGGGGACTCTCGTACCTTCACGGTCGATCCAGCTCGCCTGCTCGTGTTCGCGCAGGGCGACGAGCCATTGCCGGAGGCGACGACCCTCGTCAGCTCTGACGCCGACGCGTCAGCACTGGTCGACAGTCGGAGTCCGTCGTGAGCACGTCATCCGCCACGGATCGGCAGGATCAGCACCACGGACTGAGTCTGCGCCACCGACTCGCCGAACGCGGTGTCGACAGCCAGCTGCTGCTGCTCGTCCCTGCGATCGTCTTCGTCATCGGCCTGTTCATCTATCCCTTCCTGTACGGGCTGGGTCTGTCCTTCCAGCCGGCCAAGGGCGGCAGTCCATTCGGGGACTACCAACGGTTCTTCACGGACGCCTTCCAGCGGGACACCATCTGGAAGACACTTCGTTTGGCAATCCCAGCGGCCCTCTTCAATGTGCTGGCCTCGGTGCCCATCGCATACCGCATGCGAGGCCGGTTCCGTGGCAAGAGACTGGTCACGACGCTGCTCGTCATCCCGATCACGCTCGGCACCGTCCTCACGGCCCAGGGTTTGCTCAACTTCCTGGGACCGGCGGGTTGGCTCAACCGGACGCTGACGAGTGCTGGCCTCGATGAGCCGCTGCGCCTCATCAACAACTACTGGGGCGTGTTCTTCTCACTGGTGATCACCGGATTCCCGTTCGCGTTCCTGTTGATCCTGTCCTACCTGTCCGGCATCGACCCCAGCCTCGAGCGCGCCGCCGCCACCTTGGGCGCCGACTGGCGAGCCAGATTCCGCCGGATCACCTTGCCCCTGCTCGCACCCGGGCTCGCGACCACGTTCTGCCTCGCCTTCGTCCTGGCTTTCAGCGTGTTCCCCTCAGCGATCATCGTCGGCAACCCGACCGGCGAGACGAGGGTGATCTCGATCGCCGCTTACCAAGCGGCGTACGAGCAGTACGACTATCCGTTCGCGTCGGCGATCGCCATGATCATGGGGGCCGTCGAGCTCGCAGTCATCGCGTTGGTGCTCCTGTGGCGCAGTCGCTTCTACGTCGGGTCCACAGGAGGTAAGGGCGCATGACCACGGTCACCACCCGGGAGAAAACCAGGGCGCCGCAGAGCCCACCACCAACGGAGCGTCGTCGTCGCATTGTCGCGAGTCCCGGCGCCTGGCTGGTCTGGGGCGCCGTGGTCCTCTTCATGGTGTTCCTGGTGGGCATCGTGGGCTCAGTTGTCGTCAACTCGTTCGGTACCCGCTGGTTCGGCACGTGGCTCCCGGAGGGCTGGACGACTCAGTGGTACACACAGGCGTGGACCGAGTTCGACCTGTTCCAGGTCGTGATCGTCACCCTCGAGGTGGCCGCGGCTGTGGTCATCCTGTCGGTGCTCATCGGCGTGCCGGCCAGCTACGTCCTGGCACGGCGCAACTTTCCGGGCAAGCGGCTGGTCTACCTCGCGTTCCTGTTGCCCATCATGATGCCGCCGATCACCTATGGCATCCCCTTGGCAACCGTGCTCTACAAGTTCAACCTGGCCGGCAACATCACCGGCGTCATCCTAGCGAACCTCGTGCCCTGTGTGCCCTTCGTCATCCTCACGATGACCCCGTTCATCGAGCAGATCGACCCAACGATCGAGAAGGCGGCCCGCATGTCCGGCGCACGCACCCTCTCTGTGTTCACGCGGATCCTCGCGCCGCTGTTGGTGCCCGGCATCCTTGCTGCCTCGATTCTCGTCCTGGTCCGCACCGTGGGGATGTTCGAGCTCACGTTCCTCACTGCGGGCCCGGACTCGAACACCCTCGTTGTCGCGCTGTTCAACTCGATGAATGCGGCCGGTATCCGGGCGCAGCAGTCGGTCGACTCGATGGCGGTGATCTACACGGCAGTGATGATGGTGCTGCTGGTCATCGCACTGCGCTTCGTCAACCCCACGCAGCTCGTGGCACAGGTCAAGGAGGAGCCCCAACCGTGACCGTCACCGGCCGGGCCGGACTGCAGTGGGGTGGGCCGTGAGCGCACCCGATGTCGTGCTCCTCGGTGAGGTCCTGCTCGAGCTGTCGTCGCGGGAACCTCTCACCCAGGGTGCCACCCTGCGGCTGGGCTTCTCCGGGGACGCGTTGAATGCCGCGGCCGCCGCGGCCGCGGCGGGTGCCCACGTCGCGCTCGTCACGCGCGTGCCCGACGACGAGCTCGGCGACCAGCTGGTGCAGCGGGTGGGTGAGCTTGGAGTCGATACGTCGTGGATCATCCGCGCGCCCGGGCAGCACGGCTTGTACTTCAGTCATGCCGACCCCTTGGGCGCCCGGCAGTTCACCTACGTGCGACGGGGCAGCACCGCATCCAAGCTCGGCATCGCAGACCTTGACGAAGGCCTCCTCCAATCGGCTGGCGTCGTCATGGCCAGCGGCGTCGCCTGCGCCGTCTCCGACACGATGGCAGCCGCGGTCGCCAGGGCTGCCC
>NZ_DATCWX010000200.1:0-17471 GCF_036566125.1 Intrasporangium sp. | reverse complement strand
GTTCCACGGCGAGCCGGGATGACCGGCGCGGCCCCCGCCCTGTGGAGAACGTCGACGCCGTCCGGGCCGAGCAGGTCACGCTGGCGATCATGGGCCCGCTCCTTCGTGCGCGCATCGCGGGTCAGGCCGGCCTCGTCACGCGCGCCCAGGCGATCGATGGCGGGCTGACCGCTGAGGCGATCGAGTGGCAGATCCGACGAGGCCGCTGGGTGCGCGTCATCCCTGGCATCTACCAGACGCTGGCCGGGCGCGACGACTGGGAGACCCGGGCCGTGGCGGCCTTGCTCCATGCCGGCAAGGGGGCGGCCCTCTTCGGTCGCAGCGCCGGGTACGTGTGGGGTCTGGTCAGGTCAGAGCCCGAGACGATCGAGATCGTGATCCCGGCTGATCGACGAGTCCGGGCTCCGGGCGGGGTGGCGATCAGGCGTAGCCGCACCCTCGGCAACAGGGTCCATCCGACCGAGTGGCCGCACCGGGTTGTGGTCGAGCACACGGTGCTGGACATCACTGATGGGGGGACCTTCGATCGGGCCGTGTCGCTCGCCGCAAAGGCCATCGACCTCAAGGTGGCCACGCCGGAGTCGCTGCGGGCGGCACTGGATTCGCGACCCCGACAGTCCTATGCCGGGGAGCTGGTCGAGGCGCTCAGCGACGTGGCCGACGGGGCCGAGAGTGCCGCAGAGGTCAGGTACGTCCGGGATGTCGAGCGGGCGCATGGACTGCCCTCGGGCAGACGACAGGTGCCGATCGACGGCGGAGGGCGACGAGATGTCGAGTACGAGGAGTGGGATCTGATCGTCGAGATCGACGGACGACTCGGCCACGACGGGTGGCGGGAGAGGCAGCGAGATGGCCGGCGTGACCGGAAGGCAGCGGCGACCGGTCGACTCACCGTCCGGTGCCATTGGCCCGACCTCGTGCCGACCGGCTGCGAGCTCGCCGTCGACCTCGGCGACATCCTCTTGACCCGCGGCTGGGCGGGTCGGGTGGTTCCGTGCGGCGACGGCTGCCCGGCAGCCGTGACCATCGCAAGCCAGTTCCCTTCCTGAGGCGGGTGTGGACGTTCGGCCGTGCCCCCACACGGTCGATCTTCCACGCCGAGGCGCCTCAGGCGAGGAAGCGGGTCAGCAGCGCGTTGAAGTCGTCCGCGTACTCGATCTGCGTCCAGTGACCGCACTGGCCGAACACGTGCAGCTGCGCCCGCTCGATGAGATGGAAGAGGTTCAGCGACGTCGTGAACGGGATGACCTTGTCCTCGCGCCCGTGGAAGAGCAGCGTCGGCGCCGCGATGGAGCGGATCTCGTCCACCGGCAGCACCATCGAGTCCACCCAGCGCTGGCGGGGTGCGGGGAACATCGCCGCGAACCGTTCGTCCGCGCCGTTCGCCACTGACGCCTCGTATCGGTCCCGGGCGAGGCCGTCGGTCATCCGGGACGTGTCGTAGGCGAACAGGTCGAGCAGCTCGCGCATGTTCTCGACGGAGGCCTCGTAGCCCCACACCGCGTCGAGGCCCTCGGTGATCGGGAAGGGCACGCCGACCGAGCCCATGAGCACGAGCCGGTCGACGCGGTCGGCGTGGCGGGTCGCGAGGCGCAGGGCCATCGCCCCGCCGAAGGAGTTGCCGACGACACTGGTGCGCTCGACGCCGAGCACGTCGAGCAGCTCGACGGCGTGCGCCAGCCAGGAGTCGACGGAGTACTCGTGCCCCTCAGGCGGCACGGTCTGGCCGAAGCCGAGCTGGTCCGGCGCGATGACGCGGTACCCGGCCTCGACGAGGGCGGGGATCGTCAGGCGCCAGTTGGCCGCGGCGCTGACCCCCGGACCGGAGCCGTGCAGCAACAGGACGGCCGGCCCGGAGCCGACGTCGTGGACGAACGTCCGCACGCCTCCGACCTCGACGAACGTGCCCTCGAGGACCGCCTGCGTCATGCCTTCACCTCGCGGTCGATCTGCATGACGACGGCCTTCGGCTCGGTGAAGAACTCGCGGCTGAAGTTGCCACCCTCGCGGCCGACGCCCGAGTCGCCGACGCCGCCGAACGGGGTCCGCAGGTCGCGGATGAAGAAGCAGTTCACCCACACCGTGCCGGCCTTGAGGCTCGAGGAGACCCGGTGGGACCGCGACAGGTTCTCGGTGAAGAGCATCGCGTTGAGGCCGTAGGCGGTGTCGTTGGCAAGGTGCACGACCTCGGCCTCGGTCTCGAACTTGTTGACCACGACGACGGGACCGAAGATCTCCTGGCAGTACTGCGTGGCCGTCAGCGGCAGGTCGGTGATGATCGTCGGGCGCACCAGCCACGAGCCGTCCTCTGCGATGCCGCCCGTGAGGATCTTGCCGCCCTGCTCCTCGACCGTGTCGACATAGGACTTGACCTTGCGGAAGTGCTCCTCGGAGGCGAGGCACGAGAACTGGGTATCCGCAGCGAACGGCTCTCCGATGACGAGGTTCTCCGCGGCCTCCTTGAAGCGGGCCAGGAACTCCTCGTAGATACCTGCTTGGAGGAAGAGCCGCGACCCCGCGAGGCAGACCTGGCCGGCGTTCCGGAAGATCGCCTCGACCGCCCAGTAGACGGCGTTGTCGATGTCGGCGTCGTCGAAGACGACGTTCGCACCCTTGCCGCCGAGCTCGAGGCTGACCGGCGCGAGGTGCGATGCGGCGGCGGTCATGATGGTCTTGCCGGTGCCGGACTCACCGGTGAACGTCACGCGGTCGACGCGCGGGTCCTCCGTCAGCGAGTTGCCGGCCGGGACGCCGTAGCCGTTGAGCACGTTGAGGACGCCGGGCGGGAACCCGGCCTCGATGGCGAGCCGGCCGAGCAGGACGACCGACGTGGGAGTGTCCTCGGCGGGCTTGATGATGCACGTATTGCCCCAGGCGATGGCCGGTGCGATCTTCCACGAGGCCATCATGAGCGGGAAGTTCCATGGAGAGATCGCCGCGACGACACCGGCCGGGCCGTACTCCGTGTAGGTGTGGTGGCCGCTGTCCATCGGCATGACCTCGCCGACGTGGTCGCGCTGGTGGTCGGCGAAGAAGCGGAAGTTCCACACGGAGCGGCCCACGTCGTGCTTGGCCTGGACGAACGGCTTGCCCATGTCCGTCGAGTCGAGGCGCGCGAGCTCGTCGGCGTGCTCCTCCATGAGGTCGGCGAGCCGGTGGATCAGCCTGGCTCGCTCGTTGCGGCCCATCCGCGGCCACGGCCCCTCGTCGAACGCCTTGCGAGCCGCCGCGATGGCACGGTCGGCGTCGGCTGCCGAGGCCTCGGCCACCTCGGCCCACTTCTCGCGGGTCCAGGGGTTGATCGTGTCGAAGCGCTTCCCGTCGAGGGACTCGACCTCTTCGTTGTCGATGATGTGCCCGAAGAAGGGGTAGTCGGTCATGGCGTTCACCTTTGGGATCGCGTTGGGTTTCAAGAAGATTGGGCCGTATGCCGCTGGGCTCGGCGCTCGTCGATGGTGACGTCTCCGGCGGCGAAGTGCGTTGGGGGAACCTCCCGGAGCACGACCCGGACGCTCTCGATGGGTGCGTCGACGCTCTCGACGACGGCGCGGGTCACGTTGGAGATGAGGCTGCGCAGCTGCTCGGGACTGCGGCCCTCGACCATGGTGATCTCGATGAAGGGCATCGTCATTCGCCGCCGTTGAGGAAGACCGAGCCGAGGTTGGTGAAGTGCAGCGCCACCGACGCGCCGGGCGGGCAGAACACTGCGTCGGTCATGCCGCCGGTGAGCACGATCCAGCCGGGCTCGATGGCGTGGCCGCGGCGGGCCAGGTCGTTCGCGGCGAGGGCGAGGGCCTCTCCGGGGTGGCCCTGGACGGCGGCGCCGGTGGCGGAGTCGACGATCTGCCCGTCGACCTCGACGAGGACGGCCTCGAGGCCGAGGTCGAGCTCGGCCGGGGGCAGGCCGACCGGGCCGGTCACGAAGGCACCCGATGACGCGTTGTCGGCCGCCACGTCGCCGGCCTTGAACCGGAAGTTCCGATAGCGCGAGTCGATGACCTCCGCACCGCCCCACACCGACTCGACGGCGGCCATGGCCTGCGCGGCCGTGACGCCCGGCCCTTCGAGCCGGTCACCCATGATGAAGACGATCTCCGGCTCGATCCGCGGGTGGATGAGGCGGGACTGGGGGACGGGGTCGCCCACGGGCAGGATCATCGCGTCGGTGAGCCACGCGACGAACGGGAAGTGCACGCCCATGCGCTGCTGCTTGGCGCGGCTGGTCAGGCCGAGCTTGACGCCGACGAGCTTCTCGCCGCGGTCGAGCCGCTTGGCCAGGTTGAGGTCCTGGATCTGGTAGCCCGTGTCGAGGTCGAGATCGGGCCACTCGTCGGTGAAGGGCTCGCGCTCGCGGCGCTCGTCCTCGCAGGCGAGCAGCTCCGCGGCGACGGACTCGATGTCCCAGCCACCGTCGGGCATCGCGCCCGTGCCCATGGCTGCGGTGGTGTCGGTCATCAGCGCACCCCGAGCCCGGCCAGGTCACCCATGCTGCCCAGGTGCTCGCGCAGCTCTTCCTTCTCGTGGGCCAGCTGCAGCGCGATGTCGATGATCATGTCCTCCTGGCCGCCGACGTAGCCGGCTTCACCGACCCGCTGCAGGATCGCGTGGGCGGGCACCGCGTACCGCTCGGCGGCCCGCTCGGCGTGCAGCAGGAACGAGGAGTAGACCCCGGCGTAGCCCTGCGTGATGGACGCGCGGTCCATCCATGGCAGGCGTGGGATGAAGGGGCGCACGACGTCCTCCGCGGCCGAGAGGACCTCGCCGAGGTCGACGCCGGTCTTGATGCCCATCCGCTCGAACGTCGCGGCGAGCACCTCCGTCGGGCTGTTGCCGGCCCCGGCGCCGAGGGCGCACAGCGCGCCGTCGATCTGCTTGGCGCCGGCCTGGTAGGCCAGGACGGAGTTGGCGATGCCCATGGACAGGTTCTGGTGGCCATGAAAACCAACCTGAGCCGACTCCGGTGAATTTCCGCCGATCTCGTCGATGACCGCCTGGATCCGCTGCTGCGCGGTGTCCAGGACGAGGGCGCCGGCGGAGTCGACGACGTAGACGCACTGGGCACCGGCGTCGACCATGATCCGGGCCTGCTTCGCGAGCTCCTCGGGGGAGGCCTTGTGCGAGAGCATGAGGAAGCCGACCGTCTCCATGCCGAGCTCGCGGGCAGCACCGAAGTGCTGGATCGACACGTCGGCCTCGGTGCAGTGCGTCGCGATGCGGGCCACGGAGGCCCCGGCCGCGTGGGCCTGCTTGAGGTGATGGACGGTCCCCAGCCCCGGGAGCATGAGGATCGCGATCTTGGCCTGGGTCGCCTCCTCGACGGCCGCCTTGATGAGCTGGAACTCGTCGACCTTGGAGAAGCCGTAGTTGAAGCTCGACCCGCCCAGCCCGTCGCCGTGGGAGACCTCGATGACCTGGACGCCGGCCTTGTCCAGGGCGTGGACCACGCCGCGGACCTGCTCCTCGGTGAACTGGTGGCTCATGGCATGCGAGCCGTCGCGCAGGGTCGAGTCGGTGATCCGCAGGTCGCGCTCACCGCCGGCCGCCGGCGTGTTGGCCAGGACGTCGGACTCGGTCACCTGCTCGGTGACCTTGGGGGCGTCCTCCGGACGGATGGTCATGTCGCCCATGGGTCAGACTCCTGCCTTCTGTGCACTGATCGGCGTACTGGTGGGGGAGGCCTCCGGGAGCTCACCGAGGTCCGCCGAGGACTTCCACGTCGACGCGACGCCAAGCCGGTGGGCGACCATGATGTCGCCGACCCGCGCGGCCGCCGCCGTGATGATGTCGAGGTTGCCGGCGTAGTCCGGCAGGTAGTCGCCGCGGCCCTTGACCTCGATCGGCACGAACACGCGGGCCTGTCCCTTCCACGTCTCGCGCGGGTGGTCGAACTGGACGTCGGCCCGCAGGTGGTAGCCCGGCACGTACTCCTGGACCGTCTCGACCATCCGGTGGATCGAGTCCAGGACCGCGTCCTGCAGCGCGCCGGCCTCGGCGGCCTCCTCCGGGATCGCGCAGAAGACCGTGTTGCGCATCATCAGCGCCGGCTCGACCGGGTTGAGGATGATGATCGCCTTGCCGCGGTCCGCGCCGCCGACGACCTCGAGGGCCGAGGCGGTCGTCTCGGTGAACTCGTCGATGTTGGCGCGGGTGCCCGGCCCGGCCGACTTCGACGAGATCGAGGCGACGATCTCGGCGTACGGGACCGGCACCACGCTCGAGATGGCCTTGACGATCGGGGTGGTGGCCTGGCCGCCGCAGGTGATCATGTTGACGTTCGTCGCGTCGAGGTTGAACTCGAGGTTGACCGGCGGGCAGATGTACGGCCCGATCGCCGCGGGCGTCAGGTCGACCGCCAGGATGCCGGCCTCCGCGTACTTCGGCGCGTTGAACTCGTGCGCCTTGGCCGAGGTGCACTCGAAGACGATGTCCGGAAGCTCGTCCTGGGCGAGCAGCCAGTCGACGCCCTCGTGCGAGGACTCCAGCCCGAGCGACGCGGCGCGGCGCAGGCCGTCCGAGGCCGGGTCGACCCCGATCATCCAGCGCGGCTCGATGATGTCGCTGCGTCGCATCAGCTTGAACATCAGGTCGGTGCCGATGTTGCCGGGGCCGACGATGGCAGCGGTGCCCTTGCTCCGTGAACTCTGGTCAGCCATCTGGCTACTCCTTGGCCGATGTGGCGGATGAGGTGGACGAGGTGGTCGAGAAACATGCAGTCACCGAGCCGAGACCGGCGAAGGTGGCGGTGAAGGTGTCGCCCGGGGCGACCGGGACCATGGCGCAGACCGAGCCGGGCAGCACGACGTGGCCCGCCTCGAGGGTGATCCCTCGCGCGCCGACGGTGTTGGCCAGCCAGACCAGCGAGTTCAGCGGCGAGCCGAGCACTGCGCCCCCCGCCCCCGTGCCGACGACCTGACCGTTGCGGTGGAACGTCGCACCGGCAAGGCGCAGGTCAACGGCCGAGATGTCCGTCGGGGTCGAGCCCAGCACCACGGCCCCCGACGACGCGTTGTCCGCGATCGTGTCGAACAGGCCGATCTTCCAGTCCCGGATCCGTGAGTCGACCAGCTCCAGCGCCGGCAGCACGAAGTCGACCGCCGCCAGCGCCTCGTGGACCGTCACGCCGGGGCCTCGAAGCGGCTTCTTGAGGACAAAAGCGACCTCGGGCTCGATCCGCGGCTGCAGGAAGCGGTCCACCGGGATCGGCATGTGCTCGAGGTAGAAGAAGTCGTCGAGCAGGTGCCCGTAATCCGGCTCGGACACCCCGAGCAGCCGCTGCATCGCCGCCGAGGTCAGACCCACCTTGTGGCCCTTGATGGTCCGCCCGCCCGCCAGCAGCTCGTCGATCTGCTTCAGCTGAATCGCATAGGCGTCCTCGAGCGCCAGGTCGTCATACGTCGACGTCAACGGCTCGATCGGCTCACGGGTCTCGTACGCCTTGAGCAGCGCCCTCGCTGCCTCTGACCGGGTGAGATCGTCCACCTGGGGTCCCTTCGAGATTCGTGGTGCCGGCTGCAGCCCGAACGGGATGCACGGACCGCACCCGAGGCTCTGACCTTCACGGTAGGTCGGGTTTGCGGCCCCGTCGTGCTCCGTTCCGCTCCCGGGAACAACGCACGCGCGAGCCTTCGTCGCGCCCGCTTGGCTGCGGCCGGTCAGCTGGGGGCGGGGTGGTCGCCCTCCCAGATGCTGCCCATCTCATCCATCGCCTGGACCATGATCGCGACCATCGACTGATAGGCGCTCTCCCCGTCCCCGCGCTGGATCGACTGGGCGACGTCTGCATGGAGTCGAAGCGCCTGCTCGTCGGGATGGTGTGGCATGAGGCCGTAGGCGTGCCGGCCGATGAGCACCTCGGTGACGAGGTCGCTGAGCTTGAGGAGCATCTCGTTCCCGGAAGCGGCCAGCACCATGCGGTGGAACTCGATGTCGAGGTCAAGGAAGGTGTCGAGATCGCCCATCTTGCCTGCCGTCCACATCTGGGCCGCCACGACGACGAGATCGCTGCCCGCCTCGTGCGAGGCTCGTGCAGCGGCGAGTCGGGCGGCCTGGGGCTCGACCGCGGTGCGCAGCTCCGTGATCGAGCGAAGCTGTGCCC
Organism: Intrasporangium sp.; assembly: GCF_036566125.1. Classification (GTDB taxonomy): domain Bacteria; phylum Actinomycetota; class Actinomycetes; order Actinomycetales; family Dermatophilaceae; genus Intrasporangium. Next base: position 9,376 of record NZ_DATCWX010000200.1, on the reverse strand, counting down.
CCCGGTCCGCTGAGCCAAGGCGCCAGCGAATCACCTGCGGGTCAAAGACGTTCCACTCGTGCTTCGGGCGGATCTGTGTGCCCAGGCGGCGGCGGGACTCGACGAGCCCCATCGAGGCAAGCACGCGCAGGCATTCCCGGATGACCGACCGGGAGACGGTGTACTCGGACATCAGATGGTCGATGTAGAGGACCGAACCGACCGGGTAGGAGCCGTCCGCGATGGCAGTTCCCAGACGGTCCAGGACCTTGGCGTGCAAGCCGGTGAAACCTGACGCACCTGACCGAGTGATTGTCTCTCGGGCGCCGGTGCTCATGTCACAGATCATACTCAGCGCCCACTCAGGCTTGTCTACATCCGAGGTAATCGCCTAGCATCCGGGCTTTAGGCGGATGTATTAGCCATCTACGCCCCAGCAAATGGGGTTCGGCAGAATCGATCGGAGACCCGCAGTGTTGCGTCGTTCAGTAATCGGAACCTCTCTGGCCGTGGTGGCAGCCCTCGGCCTGTCGGCCTGTGGCGGAGGTGGTGACGAGGCCGCCGGCTCCACGACCGTGCGTGTCACTCTCGCGAACCACGTCTGGACCGACAACATCAAGAAGGCGCTGCCGGAGTTCGAGAAGCAGAGCGGTCTCAAGGTCGAGCTCACGCAGCTCGGCGAGGACCAGCTCTCGGACCAGTACAACGTCAAGCTCAACGCCGGCTCGACCGACCTCGACGTGATGATGTACCGGCCCCTGCAGGAGGGCCGCCTGTTCGCCGAGAACGGCTATCTCCACGACCTCACGGAGCAGACGAAGTCCAACGCAGAGTGGGCCTGGGACGACTTCCAGGCTGGACCGGTGTCAGCAACGACGTACGAGGACAAGGTCGTCGGCGTGCCGATCATCACCGAGACCGAGGTGCTCTACTACCGCAAGGATCTGCTCGAGAAGGCCGGGATCGCGGCGCCGCCCAAGACGCTGGACGAGTTGAGGTCAGCGGCGGAGAAGATCAAGGCAGCGGACCCCAAGATCGCGGGCTTCGTCGCACGCACGGGCAAGACCGCCGCCGTCACCCAGTTCTCGAGCTTCCTGTTCAGCTACGGCGGTGACTTCATCAAGGACGGTCAGTCCGCGGTGGGCAGCCCGGAGGCCAAGCAGGCCTACGCCTACTACGGCGGGCTCATCAAGGATCTCGGTCCGGCCAATGTCAGCACCGACATGAGCTGGCCCGAGGCGATGGCGATCTTCACCCAGGGCCAGGCCGCGTTCTACACCGAGGCGAGCTCCCTCTACAAGAACGCCACGGACCCCGCCAAGTCGAAGGTCTCGGACACCGTCGGCTTCGCTCCGTTCCCCGCCGGTCCCGCCGGTTCCAAGGCCTACAACATCCCATCGTGGGCCCTGGGCATCAACGAGGCATCCGGCAACCAGTCCAACGCGTGGAAGTTCATCGAGTGGGCAACGAGCAAGGCGCAGACGCTCGAGAACCAGAAGGCCGGCGTGCCCGGGCCCCGCACCTCGGTCTGGGCGGACCCGGCAGCCGTCTCCACCTATCCTGCAGACCTTGTCGAGGCGATGAGCGCGAACGCCGCCACCTCAGTCGGCTACGACCGACCGGTCGTGGTCAAGGTCGCCGAGGCCCGTGAGATCGTCGGCCAGCCCATCGTGGACTCGATCACCGGCAAGGACGCAGGGGCCGCTGCAGACACGGCCAACACCGCCTTCCAGAAGTTCCTGGACGACGAGAAGTAAGCGCCGTTCACGCCGACTGGCCCTTGCGTAGGGTGCAGGGGCCAGTCGGCCTGCGCCGCACCATCCGTGGTTTGACAGGAGAGGTGTCGATGCCCATCCGAAACCTTTCGGCCGGAACGGCCGGCTCGGCCCGCTGGGCCAACGAACACCGCAAGTGGCTCTTCGCCGCGCCGGCCATGGCCTTCGTGGCGGTCCTCATCATCTTCCCGCTCGTCTGGACGGTCTATCTCAGCCTCACCGACGCCGAGGGCTCAGTCCGGGCGTCCAAGGAGTTCGTGGGGTTCGCCAACTTCGCCGAAGTCCTGACAGACACGGACCGCTTCTGGCCGGCCACTTGGCGCACCGTCGCCTTCACTAGTGTGGTCCTCACGGTCGAGGTCGTCCTGGGCATGGCCGTCGCACTCCTGCTCTGGCGGCCCTTCCGGGGCGAGAAGTGGGTGCGCATCGCCATCCTCATGCCGCTGGTGGCGACTCCCGTGGCAGTGGGCATGATGTGGCGGCTCATCTTCGACCCCAACATCGGCTTGGCCAACACGGTCCTCGGCTGGTTCGGCATTCCGCCCCAGCCCTGGCTCGCCGGCGAGTCGACGGCCCTGCCCACGACGATGTTCATCGACATCTGGCAGTGGACGCCGATGGTCGTGCTCATCCTTCTCGCCGGCCTCACCTCGCTGTCGGACGAGCCCCAGGAGGCCGCCCTCATCGATGGCGCCGGGCCGTGGCAGCGATTCCGCCACGTGACCCTGCCGCTGCTCATGCCGACCGTCATCGTCGCTGTGCTGCTGCGCGGCATCGACGCACTGAAGACCTTCGACATCCTCTATGCCACGAAGGGCAAGGGCGGCGGTTCCTTCCACGAGGTGGAGACCCTCAACGTGTATGCCTACGGCCTGAGTTTCGACTACAACGATTACGGCATCAGCTCGACGGTCCTGATCATCTTCTTCCTCATCATCGTCGGCTCCATGTGGTTGCTGACCTCCCGCAAGAGGGACGTGGTCTGATGCGCCCTCGCACCGGCTACCGGGTCTTCCGGGCCACGGCCCTCACCCTGGTCGTCCTCGGTCTCATCGCACCGCTGGTGTGGATGGTGGCGGCCTCCTTCAAGACGAACGTGGACATCTACGACCCGAGCAAGGCAGTCGTGTTCTCGCCCACCGGTGACAACTACGAGACGGTCCTCCAGCAGGCCAACTACATCAAGTTCATCGTCAACAGCCTCTGGGTCGCGTTCGCCTCGACGGCGCTCTCACTCGTCCTCGGGGTCCCAGCCGCGTACTCGATGGCCCGGTTCGGCATGAGGCGATCGGCGCTCGTCGTGCTGATGGCGCGGGTGATCCCGGGCGTCTCGCTCCTCGTGCCGTGGTACTACGTGTTCTCCAACCTCCGCATGGTCGGTGGCTTCGCAGTTCTCATCCTCAGCCACATGTTCGTGGCGCTCCCGCTCATCGTGTACATCATGATGGGCTACTTCGAGGGCCTCCCACAGGAGCTGGAGGAGTCTGGCCTGGTCGACGGCCTCACCCCGATCGGCGCCTTCCGACGGATCACCCTGCCGCTGTCCACTCCGGGTATCGCGACGGCCGGCATCCTGTCGTTCATCTTCTCCTGGAACAACTTCATGTTCGCGCTCGTGCTCTCCGGCGCCAACACGAAGACACTCCCGGTGGCCATCTTCGACTTCGTCGGCTACGCCAGCATCGATTGGGGTGGCCTGATGGCGGCCTCCACCATCGTGACCGTGCCGATCATGCTCGTTGCCCTGTTCGCACAGAAGTACGTCGTCTCCGGCCTGACTGCTGGCGCCACGAAGGGCTGACCAATGACTCGCATCTCACGCGTCGAGACCTTCCTCGTGGCCCCACGATGGCTCTTCGTCCGCATCGAGACCGAGAGCGGCATCGTCGGGTGGGGCGAGGCCACCTGCGAAGGGCGCTCGGAGACCGTCCGGGCCGCCGTCGAACAGCTCTCCGAGCTGGTCATCGGCGCGGACGCCCTGCGTATCGAGGACCACTGGCAGGTGATGACGAAGGGCTCGTTCTACCGCGGGGGGCCGATCCTCGCCAGCGCCGTCTCCGGCATCGACCAGGCCCTGTGGGACATCTCCGGGAAGCGCTTCGGGGTGCCCGTCCACCAGCTCCTCGGGGGCCCCGTGCGGGACCGGATCCGGGTCTACGGCTGGGTGGGCGGCGACGAGCCGGAGGAGGTCGCGGACCACATCCGCGAACAGGTCGAGGCAGGCCTGACGGCCGTCAAGATGAACGCGAGCGGCCGGATGAGCCCGCTGGCCACCGTCCGCGAGCTCGACGGCGTCGTGCGGCGCGTCGCCGCCGCGCGGGAAGTCCTCGGCGATGACCGAGACGTCGCCGTCGACTTCCACGGACGCTTCAATCTCGCCACGGCCAAGCGGGTCGCACCCCTGCTCGAGCCCTACCACCCGATGTTCCTCGAGGAACCTGTCCTGCCGGAGAACTCCCACCTCATCGCCGACTTCGTCCGATCCACGACCACGCCGGTGTCCACCGGCGAGCGGCTGTACAGCCGCCAGGAGTTCCTTCCCGTCCTGACGGCAGGCATCGCCGTCGCGCAGCCGGACGTCTCGCATGCTGGCGGCATCACCGAGACCCGCAAGATCGCGGCTCTCGCGGAGACGTTTGACGTCCAGCTCGCGCCGCACTGCCCGCTCGGCCCGCTTGCGCTCGCCGCGTGCCTGCAGGTCGGCTTCGCGACTCCGAACCACCTCATCCAGGAACAGAGCATCGGAATCCACTACAACGAGGGCGCCGAGGTGCTCGACTACCTCCTCGATACCAAGCCACTCAGCTTCGTGGACGGGCACATCGAACGCTTCACCGGCCCCGGGCTCGGGATCGAGATCGACGAGGCGGCAGTTCGAGCGGCCGACAGGAAGGGCCATGCCTGGCGCGGCCCCATCTGGCGCCATCCGGACGGCTCGTTCGCGGAGTGGTGATGGTGATGTTCTTTGCCGCGCAGCTCGCCCAGGCTCGGGTCATGGCGATCATCCGAGGGACTGACTCCGAGGCCGCCGTTGCCGCTGGACGGGTCCTGCTCGAGGAGGGGATCCGCTTCGTCGAGGTGGCCCTCACGACGCCGGACGCGCTCACCGTCATTGAGCGGCTGGCGACGACCCTGCCCGAAGGGGCGCGACTCGGGGCTGGCACGGTCCTCACGGCAGAGGAGGTGGTCGCGGTTGAGTCGGCCGGTGCGCAGTTCATCGTGACTCCAGCTGTCGCGCCGTCGCTCGACGTGGCCGTGTCCCGGTCGCTGCCAGCCGTCGTCGGGGCGCTGTCCCCGACCGAGGTCATCGCTGCCCGTGCGAGGGGGGCTTCCGTCGTCAAGCTGTTCCCCGCGTCGCTCGGCGGGCCGGCCTACCTCAAGGCCTTGCGGGATCCGTTTCCCGACGTGCCGTTCCTTGCCGTCGGAGGGGTCGACCTGGCAGTCGCCGAGCAGTACCTGGCCATCGGCGCGATGGGCGTGGGCGTCGGAGGGCCACTGGTCGGGGACGCCGCGTCGGGTGGCGACCTGCGCGCGCTGCGAGCGCGTGCGCAGGGCTTCGTCAGGCTGGCGCGGCCGGATCTGTGATGAGCGCCGTCGACGTCGTCACCCTGGGCGAGGCGCTGGTCTCGTTCCGCTCGAGTGGACCACTGGCCTCGGGGGAGCCGCTTGTTCCGGGTGTGGCCGGCGCTGAGTCCAATGTGGCGATCGCCCTTGCTCGTCTGGGCCATGAGGTCGAGTGGGTTGGCCGGGTCGGCGCGGACCCCTTCGGCCGGCTCATTCTGCGCGACCTCAGGGCCGAGGGAGTGCGCACGGACCACGTCGCTGTCGACACCACGGCACCGAGCGGCCTCATGTTCCTCGAGCAGCGCACTGCGGACCTTGTCCGCGTCGAGTATAGGCGTGCCGGCTCGAGCGGATCGGGCCTCCTGCCCGGCGACGTCCTGCCGGCCCTGCAGGGTTCCGCGCGCGTGTTGCACGTGTCGGGGGTGACGTCTGCGCTGTCCGACTCGGCGCACGCCGCGGTGGTTGCTGCAGTCGAGGCCGCCTCTGCGGCAGGAGTTCTCGTCTCGCTCGACGTCAACTACCGATCGCGGCTGTGGGGTCGTGACGACGCGAGGAGCGCCTTGGCTCGGGTCGTCCCGCACTGCGATCTGGTGATCGCGTCAGACGACGAGCTCGATCTCGTCGCCCCCGGGGACGAGGAGTCGGCGACGGCCGGACTGCTGGCGGGCCGGGCCCGGGCGGTGGCCGTCAAGCGGGGTGCCCGCGGCGCCTCCCTGTACTCGGCGAACGGTCGCCTGGACAGGCCCGCGGCGCAGGTCACGAGCATCGACACCGTCGGTGCCGGTGACGCATTCTGCGCCGGCCTCCTGTCGGCCTGGCTCGACGGGCTGGCCGAGCCGGACTGGCTCGACCGGGCCATCCTGCTCGGAGCGTTCGCGGTGAGCACGCGCGGTGACTGGCAAGGACTGCCCCATCGGGGCGAGCTCGGCCTGATCCGGGACCTGAGCACCGGAGACGCCCTCCGCTAGCCGATCAGGCGAGCTGGCTCGCGACGCACGCGGTCTGCGCGGGCTGCCGTCCAGACCGACGCCGCAGTCGCGAAGTGCACGCCCGACGGCAGCCAGCCCAGCGGCATACGGCTCCATCGCTGTCGCGAACTGCACCGTCGACGCGAGGGTGTGGGGCGGGCGTGTCGGTGGCGCTGCTCAGTGACCGACGTTCTTGGCGATCCGGTTGGACGCGGCAGTGAGCAGTGGCACGAGCTGTCCCACGGCGGGCTTGACCTGCTCGGTCGGCCCAAAGACCGAGAGTGACGCGATGGCCGTGCCGTTGCTCATCACCGGCACTGCGACGGATGACGCACCGTCGAAGGACTCGCCGTGCGATTCGGCGAACCGTCGGGACCGCACCAGCTCGACGACTGCTTCCCATTCCTCGGGGGTGCGCACGGTGCTCCTGAGGCGGGGTGGGAACCCTGCGGCGAGACGGGCGCGGTAGGCCGTCTGGTTGAAGGCCGCGAGCACCTTCCCGGAGCTGGTGCAGTGGGACGGCAGGCGGCGGCCGAAGTGGCCGAGGATGCGCACTCCGTCGACGTTCTCGATCCGCTCGACGAAGACGACGTCGGCGCCTTCGGGCACGGAGAAGTTGACCGTGAGCCTGGTCGCCTGGGCGACCTGGCGCACCGTGGAGAGTGCGGCATGCCGCAGCTCGTTGCGGGCGAGCGCGAGCTGCCCGAGCTCGTAGAGGTGGATGCCGAGGCGGTAGTGGCCCGTCGTCTGGTCCTGCTCGACGAAACCGCGGGAGACCAGCGTCTGGAGCAGCCGGTGTGCGGTCGACTTGGCGACCCCGAGCCGCCGGGCGATGTCCGAGACGCCGAGCTCACCATCCACGGCGAAGCACTCGAGCACGTCCAGGGCGGACCCGACTGACTTGAGGCCGGAACCCAGGGTCGCTTCCTGGACGGCAACGGGCTTCCGGGGGGTCGTGGCACACCACGCGTGTTCAACGATCGTCATCGAGCGGCCTCTCATCGACGGGATGCCATGACAGTGGCCGAGCGATGGCGTTCAATCAATGCATGCGTTCCACTGAGCGGAATGAAACGGCGAAGGTGAGCGAACTCACGGCTCCCGCTGAGTCACCCGCCAGCCCTCCTGGCGTGCTCGGCCGGACGCTCGCCATCATCGAGGCCTTCGATGCCCGGTCGACGAGTCTCTCGCTCGTCGAGCTGTCTCGGCGCAGCGGCCTGCCGAAGTCGACCGTCTTCCGGCTCGCGGCCGAGATGTGCCGTGAGCGCCTGCTCGAGCGCCACGAGGACGGGAGGTACGGCCTTGGCCTGCGACTCTTCGAGATCGGCGAGCGGGTGCCGATCTACCGCTCGCTCTCCGAGGTGGCCCGCCCGGTCATGGACGACCTCCGGGAAGCAACTCGCCAGCGGATCCACCTCGCGGTGCTCGAAGGGGTCGATGTCGTCTACGTCGAGATCGTGGGGGCGAACCTCCTGTCCGTTGGCTCCCGCACGGGCGGGCGCTTCCCGGCTCACGCAACAGGGGTGGGCAAGGCGCTGCTCGCCTACTCACCGGCCGCCGTCGTCCAGGCCCGCATCGACGCCGGCCTGCCGCGCCTCACTCCGAGGACCATCACGACGCCGGGGGCGCTCCAGCGCGACCTGCGCCAGACCCGGACCCGCGGCTTCGCCCAGGACCGGGAGGAGTCCCACGTGGGGGTCTCCTGCGTCGCGGCTCCCGTCTTCGGCAGCGACACCAAGGTGCGCGCTGCGCTGTCCATCACGGGCCGGACAACCTCGATCGACCCGGCCCGCCTCGGACCTGCCGTCCTGACCGCCGCACACACGCTCGGCCGGTCCCTCCGCGAGAGCCACCTCTGACCCACACCTTCCTGCAACACACCCGCTCACCGTCTGCCCGGGCCACCTGCAGCAGGGGCATGCGCTCGTTATGCGGGTGTGTTGCGGGAGGCTCAGCGCTTGATGAGCGGACTCTTCAGCCCGCCGGCCGCCTTGTCCGACTCGTCGAAGAAGTCCTCCCGGTAGATGTCGCGGGGGAAGAGCCGCTTGGACATCAGCGTCTTCAGGGCCGCCTCGACCATGAGCGGCGGCCCGCACAGGTAGCCCGCGCCACCGCTCAGGCTGGCGTGTTCGGACGCGATGACATCGGTCACCAGCCCGTAGCCATAGGCCTCAGCCTCAGGCCCGACCTCGGCCGCCGTCTCCTCCGAGAGACACGGCCGATACGTGAACTGCGAGGGATACTCCGCCTCGAGCCGCCGGAACTCGTCGACGTCGTAGAGCCACTCCCTCGACCGGCCGCCCTGGTAGAGCGTCAGGTGTCCCTCGTACGCCTCGTTCTCGAGCGCGTGCCGGATCATCGACTTGATCGGCGCGAGCCCGGTCCCGCCGGCCACGAGCACGGCGTCCCGGTCGTCGCCGACCTTGAGGACGAACCGCCCATAGGGTCCCGAGACGTTGACCGCATCGCCCACCGCCATCGTGGAGAACACCCAGCCGTCCGACGCGAGGCCGCCCGGCGTGCGACGGATGTGGAACTCGAGCCGCTCCTGCTCGGTGGGCGGGTTGGCGATGGAGTAGGTCCGGTCGGCGTCCTTGCCGGGCACCTGGAACTTGAGGTACTGCCCGGCGTTGAACGCCATCGGCCGGTCGAGCTCGATGACGAGGCGGCGCGTGTCGGTCGCGATGTCCTCGAGCGCCACGACGGTCGCGACGTAGTCCTGGACCGGATGCACCTCGACGTCCTCGTCCACGTCGATGTCGGCCTCGATGACGACGTCGGAGCGCGGTTTCGCGCAGCAGGTGAGCAGCTTGCCCTCGTCGCGCTCGAAGTCCATGAGCGCGAACGAGCTCGCGTCACCGTGGTCGACGTCGCCGTCGAGCATGTCGGACTTGCACGTCGCGCACGTGCCGTGGGTGCACGAGTGCGGCAGCCAGACGCCGTTGCGCAGGCAGGCGTCGAGGATGGTCTGGTCCTCGCGGCACTCGATCTCACGACCGAGTGGCTCGACGGTGATCGTGAACGTCTCCACAGCGGTTCCTTTGGTTCTCAAGCAAATACGGAAGGTGCCGTATGCCGCTGAGCCGGCTC
>NZ_DATCWX010000197.1:0-50085 GCF_036566125.1 Intrasporangium sp. | reverse complement strand
CGGCCGTCGAGCCGGAAGAGCCGCGCGTAGTCGGGTCGTTCGGTCACGGCTGGCTCCTCGCACCGGTCGACGGACGGATGATGGCCATCCGCGTCACGGTGAGCTCCTCGATGGCGAAGCGAGGCCCCTCGCGTCCAACGCCCGAGTCCTTCACCCCGCCGTACGGCATGACGTCCGAACGGAAGCCGGGCACCTCGTTGACGACGACGCCGCCCGTCTCGATGCGATCGATCGCGCGGAACGCGGTGTCGAGCGAGGCCGTGAAGACGCTGGCGTGCAGGCCGTAGCGCGAGCGGTTCACGACCTCGAAGGCCTCACCCACAGACGCGACCGACCGCACGGCCACCACGGGCCCGAAGACCTCCTCGTCCCACGCGAGCTGCCCGTCGGGGACGTCGAGGAGCACGGTCGGCGCCACCACGCCCTCACGCACGTCACCGCCTCGCACGAGCGTTGCCCCGGCTGAGACGGCCGACTGCACCCACGCGCGGACGCGCTCAGTGGAACGTTCGTCGATGAGGGCCGAGACGCGCGTCTCCGGCGAGCGCGGGTCCCCGACGACGACATCGCCGATCCGGGCGGACAGCGCGCCGAGGAAGGCGTCGCGGACGGCCTCCACGACGACGACGCGCTGAACCGAGATGCAGGCCTGCCCGGAGGCGTAGTAGCCACCCCGGATGACCGCATCGGCGGCGGCCTCCAGATCCGCGTCCTCGGCAACGACGAGCGCCGAGTTCGAGCCGAGCTCGAGCAGGACCTTCGTCGGCGCCGCGTCCCTCGCGATCTGGTGCCCCACCGCGGCAGATCCGGTGAACGACACCGCGCCGACGCGTCGGTCCGTCGTCAGCGCCACGCCGACGTCGACCCCACCGGTGAGCAGCTGCACGAGCCCCCGTGGTGCACCGGCCGCCGCGAGCGCCTCGCGGACGAGGTGGACGAGCCACAGCGTGGCAAGAGGCGTCTGCGGAGCGGGCTTGACCACCACGGGACATCCAGCCGCGAGGGCCGGGGCCAGCTTGTGGGAGGCCAGCAGCAGCGGGTAGTTGTACCCGGCGATCCCGACGACGACGCCGATGGGCCGGCGCACCCAGAACCCGAGCAGGCCCTCACCGCTCGGCAGCAGGTCGAGGGGCACCGTCTCACCGTGGAGGCGCGCGACCTCCTCGGCGGCGGTCGTCAGGGTCAACAGCGTCCGGTCGACCTCGACGCGGCAGTCGACGAGCGGCTTGCCCGTCTCGAGCACGAGGAGCTGCTCGAACTCACCCCGCCGCTCGGCAACCGCGCGGCCCGCCTCTGTCAGCGCAGCACGACGGACGTGTGACGGGAGGGAAGCCGCCAGCTCACGCAGCCCAGCGGCATACGAAACGGCTTGTGTGGCAAGCTCGGTCGACCCAACGGGCGCCTCTGCGACGAGCTCGCCGCTGAACGGGAACCGGACCTCTGTCGTCGATGCCGCGGGCACCCACTCCTCGCCGATCGGCAACCCAGCAGGGTGGGCGATGCGATGAAGACCGGTCATGAGCCACCTCCGACGAGCTCGGCCGTGCCGCCGCCGCGCAGGGCGCGGCGCATGCTCGGCGCGGCCCGCAGCAGCTGCTGCGTGTAGGGGTCCTGTGGCGACTCGTAGACCTGCTCCGTCGGGCCCAGCTCGACGATCTCGCCGGCACACATGACCGCGACCCGGTCGCAGATGTGGCGGACGACGGAGAGGTCGTGGGAGACGAAGACGAGGGTCAGACCGAGCTCCTTGACCAGGTCGGTGATGAGGTTGAGCACCTGCGCACGAACGGACACGTCGAGCGCGCTCACGGGCTCGTCGGCGATCAGGATCGAGGGCCGCGGCGCCAGGGCCCGGGCGATCGAGATCCGCTGGCGCTGGCCGCCGGAGAACTGGTGCGGGAAGCGGCCTGCCGCCTGCCGCGAGAGGCCGACCGACTCGAGGAGCTCGTGGACCCGTTCCTCCCGGGCGTCTCGATCGTGGTTGCCTTGGGCGACAAGCGGCTCCGCGACGATGTCACGCACCCGCATTCGCGGGTCGAGCGAGCCCATCGGGTCCTGGAAGACGACCTGCAGCTGCGACCGCACGAAGCCGAGATCGCGCTCGCGTCGGCCGGTGATCTCCATGCCCTCGATGAAGATCTCACCGCTCGTCGGCCGGTCGAGCGCTGCGATGAGCCGCATCAGGGTGGACTTGCCGCATCCGGATTCACCGACGATGCCGAAACGCTCCCCTCCCCCGACCTCGAAACTGACGCCCCTGACTGCCTCGACCGCGGTTCCCTTGTGCCGCAGCGACGTTCGCGGCCTGCGGTAGTGCCGCGTGACGTCACGCGCGACGATGGCCGCGCTCATCGGTCCACTCCGGCGGGGTGGACGCAGGCGTACCCGTGCTCGGGAGTCGCACCGCTCCACGGTGGGAGCACCTCGCACTCCGTGGTGGCGTGCGCGCAGCGGGTGCGGAAGACGCACCCCTCCGGAAACATCCCCGCCGGAGGCACGGAGCCGGGGATCGTCTCGAGCGGTTCGAGGGGGTCGGCGCCCTCCAGGTCGGACGCCGCGAGCAGCCCCTCGGTGTAGCGGTGCCGCGGCCGGGTGAAGACCTCCGACACCGGGCCGGCCTCGACGATGCGCCCTCCGTACATGACGAGCACCCGCTCGCAGACCGTGGCGACGACGGACAGGTCATGGGTGATGAAGAGCAGCGCCGAGTTGCGGGCCTCGACGCCCCGGACGATGAGGTCGAGGACGCGCGCCTGGACCGTGACGTCGAGCGCTGTCGTCGGCTCGTCGCACACGAGCAGCCCCGGGTCGTTCGCGAGGGCGATCGCGAGGACCACGCGTTGCCGCTGTCCGCCCGAGAGCTGATGCGGGTAGGCCCGGGCGATCTCTGCGGTGCTGGGCAACCCGACCTGGTCGAGCAGCGTGGCGACCCGCTCGCGGACCGCGCCGCGCCCTGCCTCGGGCCGATCGCCGCGGCCTGCGTGCATGACGATCGTCTCGGCGACCTGGGCGCCCACTCGCATCGTCGGGTTGAGGGCGGTCATCGGCTCCTGGAAGACCATCGAGACCTCGTTCCCCCGCACCTGCGCCAGCTCGCGGTCGCGCGCGCCGACGACGTCGTGCTCGACACCGGCGAGGCGGGCCGAGCCCGTCACGCGCGCTCCCTCGGGCAGCAGGCCAAGGAGCGCCAGGCTGGTGAGGGACTTGCCCGAGCCGGACTCGCCGATGAGGCCGACGCGCTCGCCGCGGCGGATCGAGAACGTCAGGTCGTGCAGCAGGTCGTGCCCCCCGATGCTGACGGAGAGCCCGCGCACGTCGAGCACGGGCCGCTCGTCACCGACGGCAGACATTGGGCCGTATGCCGCTGAGCCGGCTGCCGCACGATCCGCTGGGTTCACGCTCATCGCCGGTCCTCCAGCCTGGGGTCGTAGCGGTCGCGGAGGCCATCCCCCAGCAGGTTGAAACCGAGGACGGCCAGGGCGATGGCGGCACCGGGGATGAAGGCGAGCCGCGGCGCCGAGTAGAGCAGCTCCTGGCTCTCCTGGAGCATTCGGCCCCAGCTCGGTATGGGCGGCGGCGTTCCGTAGCCGAGGAAGGACAGGGCGGCCTCGGCGAGGACGGCGATCGCGAAGGCGACCGACGCCTGGACGATGACGAGGCTGCTCACGTTGGGCAGCACGTGCCGCAGGCCGATTGCCCACGGGCTGCGGCCCGCGGCACGGGCCGCCAGGATGTACTCGCTGCTCAGCACCTGAAGGGCGCCGCTGCGCACGATGCGGGCGAAGATGGGGATGGTCGCGATGCCGATGGCGATCATGGCGACGAGCGTGCTGCCGCCATAGATGGCACTGAACATGATGGCGAGCAGTAGGGCCGGGAACGCGAGGAGCAGGTCCATCGCTCGCATGACGGTTTCGCCGAGCCAGCCTGTGGCCATGGCCGACACGATCCCGAGCGGCACGCCGATCAGGCCCGCCACGCCGACCGCCACGACCCCCACGAAGAGCGTCGTGCGCGCGCCGACGAGGATCTGGCTGAACACGTCCCGGCCGAACTTGTCGGTGCCGAGCCAGTAGTCCGGATCGCCCACGTCGCGCAGGCGTGCCTCCGCGTTGACGAGGGTCGGGTCGTGCGGGGTCCAGACGAAGGACACGAGCGCCATCAGCACGACCACGGCGACGAGGACGCCGCCGACGACGAGGCTCGCGCCCGCGCGTCGCCGGACGTGCGGCTGTCCCACCAAGGGGACGGCGTCGACCTCGCCGGGCCCGCGGACGCGCTCCGTGCCTTCAATGGCCTCGGTGGGCTGAGTCGGCTCGGCTGTCATGAGTGCCCCGCCCGGAGCCGCGGGTCGATCACCAGGTAGAGCAGGTCCACGAGGAAGTTGACCAGCAGGACGGCGAAGACGAGCAGCATGACGATGTCCTGCACGAAGATGAGGTCCCGGTTCGAGACCTGGTCGAGCAGGAGACTCCCGAGACCCGGGATGACGAAGACGCGCTCGACGACGACCGCACCGATGAGCAGCGTCGCCAGCTGGAGGGCGAGCACGGTGACGACCGGTATGGCGGCGTTGCGGGAGCCGTGCCGCCACAGCGCACGGAACGGGCCCAGTCCCTTGGCCCGGGCGGTGCGGATGTAGTCCTCGCGTTGGACGTCGAGGATCGAGCTGCGGACGTAGCGGCTCAGCACCGCGCCCTGGACGAGACCGAGCGAGAGCACGGGCAGCACGAGCTGTCGCAGGAACTGGACGGGATCCTCGTTGGGCGGGGTCCAGCCGTTGGCCGGCAACCAGCCGAGCCGGACGGCGAAGACGGTGATGAGCAGGATCCCGGCGAGGAACGCCGGGACGGCGACGCCGAGCTGCGACAGGCCGGTGAGGACGAACCCGCTCGGACGGCGGTGCCGGATCGCCATCAGCGTGCCGAGAGGGACGGCGATGACGACCGCGAGGATCATCGCGCAGACGACGAGCCAGAGGGTGACCTGGAGACGGTCGAGGATCTGGGGCGCGATCTCGACCTGGGAGACGTAGCTGCGGCCGAGGTCGAAGCGCACCAGCCCCGACACCCACGAGAAGTACTGCACCACGAGCGGCTGGTCGAGCCCGAACTCCGCCCGCAGCTGCGCCACCGCTTCCTCCGATGCGTTGACTCCGAGCGCGACGCGAGCCGGGTCGCCGGGCAGGAGCACCATGAAGCCGAAGACGACCACGGAGCTCACCGCGAGGCTCGCGACCAGGATCGCGGTCCTGCGGATGACGTGCAGCAGCATGGTCCTCCAGGCTCAGCGCGGGGCGCTCAGCCGCGGCTCAGGTCGGACAGGCGGAACGACTCGGTGATCGCGTTCTTCGGCAGGCCGTTGATGCCCTTCTCGGCCACCATGAGGTTGGGCAGGAGGAAGAGGAAGTCGGCTGCAGCGTCCTGCGAGAGCTCGCGAGCCGCCTTCTTCATCAGGGTCACCTGCTCCTCCGGGGTGCCGGCGTCAGCAGCGGCCAGGTCCGCCTGCAGCTGCTTGTTGTCGTAGCGCGTGTAGTACTTCGGGTTGCCGAAGACCGCTGGCAGGTCCCGTGGCTCGACGTGCGCGACGATCGACATGTCGTAGTCCGCGTCGGTGAACACCGTGGTGAGCCAGACCGCCGGGAACTCGAGCTCGTCGAGGGTGACCTTGAAGCCGGCCTGCTCGAGCTGGCTCTTGACGACCTGCCCGCACGAGGTGGCGTAGGGCAGCGACGGCACGCGCAGCCGGAGCGGCGTCGCGGCCACACCCGTCTCGGTGACGAGTGCCTTTGCCTTCTCGAGGTCGAAGGGGTACAGCCCGGTCAGGTCCTCGTACCACGGGTCGGTCGGCGGCACCATGCTGCCGATGAGGGTCCCGCGACCCGCCCAGCAGGTGTCCAGCAGCGCCTTGTGGTTGATGGCGTACCGGACCGCCTGGCGGACCTTGAGGTCGTTCATCGGCGCCTTGCCGTTGTTGAACGAGAGCACGACTTCTCCGTTGGTCGTGCCCTCGACGATCTCGTACTTGTCGTTGTTCTGGAACTGCTGGAGCGACTCCGGCGCCTGGACGGTGCCGATGACGTCGATCGTCCCCGTGAGCAGCGCGTTGTTGAGCGCCGAGGGGTCCTTGAAGTACTTCAGGGTGACGTCCTGGAAGAACGGCTTGGTCCCCCAGTAGTTCGGGTTCGCCTTGAGGCTGATCGAGTCGCCCCGCTTCCACTCACCGAACACGTACGGGCCGGTGCCCACCGGTTTGTTCGCGAGGTCGGTGACGCCCGTCTGGGACATCATCGCGCCGATGCGGGTGGACATCTTGTAGAGCCAGTCGTTGCTCGGCTTGCTCAGCGTCACCTGCAGCTGCGTGTCACTCACGGCCTTCGCGTCGGCGACGACGTCCATGGCGGCCTTGAGCGAGACCGTCCAGTCGCTCTTGACCCGGTTGATGGAGAACACGGCGTCCTTCGCCGTGAAGGGCGTGCCGTTCGTGAACTTCGCGTTGCCGACGAGGTCGAAGGTGTAGGTCTTGTTGTCCGCGGAGACCTTCCACGCCGTGGCGAGGGCCGGCTTCAGCTCACCGGACTGGTCGACCTTGACGAGGGTCTCGTAGACGTTGTCGAGCAGCGCCTGGGGAATGGCTGCGCCGTCCTTCGTGGTGAAGTCGAGGCTCACCGGCTCCGCGACGAGGCCGACGGTGAGGGAGGTGTCGCCGGAACCGGCTGCCCCACTGGTCGGCGTCCCGTTCGACGGGCCAGATCCCGCCGAGCAGGCGGCGGTCAGGGCCAGGAGCACGACGCTCCCGGCTGCGGTGGCGAATCGGCTGAGCTTCATCGTGACTCCATCCCGTGCGGCGAATCGAGAGGCACCGGTCTGACCAGTGGACTTTTCTCCGTTGGGCGCTACCGTTTCCCTCGGTGGCTCGGATGTCAAGGGTTGACACCGCCCGCGCACCGAATGCGACCGAAACGGAACCGAGAGGCTGGTGAGCGGCGACGTGTCGACGGACTCAACCCGGCGCCCGGCGAGCCTGACGGCGCAAGCCCTCTCAGCGGCATACGGCTCCCTGTCGTTGTCTCCCGTGGACGTCGTGGAGGACGTGGCCGACGTCGTCGCGCTGCGGGAGCCCGAGCTCAACGCCTTCTGGACGTATGACATCGAAAGTGCGCTGTATGCCGCTGAGCGCAGTACCGCACGATGGCGCGCAGGTGCCCCGCGAAGTCCTATCGACGGCGTGCCGGTCACGGTCAAGGAGAACCTCGCCCGAGCCGGCGTGCCGATGCCGGCCGGAAACGCCGGGGTGACCCCTGCCGTCCCCCAGCGCAGCAGCCCCGTCGTCGAACGCATCGAGGAGGCCGGGGGGATCATCCTCGGCTCGACCGTCATGCCGGACTGGGGGATGCTCTCCTCCGGCGTGTCGAGCCTGCACGGCATCACGCGCAGCCCGTGGGATCCGCGCCTCACGACCGGAGGGTCCAGCTCGGGGGCCGGCGCCGCCGCCGCGGGTGGCTACGGTCCCCTCCACGTCGGCACCGACATCGGGGGCTCGATCCGCCTCCCCGGGGCGTGGCTGGGACTGACGACGCTCAAGCCGAGTGCGGGCCGCGTCCCCCTCGACGCGCCCTACCTCGGGCGGGCGGCCGGGCCGATGGCGCGGTCTGCGGTCGATGCGGCCATGCTGCTCGACGTCATCAGCGGACCCGACGCCCGGGACTGGACCGCGCTCCCGGCGGAGCAGCTGGACCTCGACGACCTCACCGTGGGCGGCACCTACGACGTCGCGGGCCTGCGGGTCGGGCTGCACGTCGACGCCGGGTGCGGGCTCCCCCTCGACCCCGCGATCCGCGAGGCGGTCGAGGAGGCCGCCCGGGCCTTTGAGGCGGCCGGTGCCCGGGTCGAGCGGCTGGAGCCGTTCCTCACGCCACAGCTGCTGCGTCAGCTCGATGAGTTCTGGAGGGTGCGCTCGCTCGTCGACTTCGACGCCCTGGAGCCGGCGGCGCGGGAGCGGGTGCTGCCCTTCATCCGGCGCTGGGTCGAGGCGGCGCGCGGCGTGTCGGCGCAGGAGCTGATGCGGGACTACACGAGCATCATGCGGATCCAGCAGGTGACGGTGTTGGCCACGGACCCGTTCGACCTCGTGCTGTCGCCTGTGGCGCCCGTTGCGGCCTTCCCCGCCGAGTGGCCGATGCCGTGGGGGGACGTCGACGAGGGGATGGCGCACATCGGCTTCACCGCCCCGTACAACATGTCGGGCCAGCCTGCCGCCACGGTGAACTGCGGCTTCCTCCCCGACGGCCGTGCCATCGGCCTGCAGGTCTCGGGCCGGCGGTTCGATGACGTCGGGGTGCTCCGGGCGGTGCACTGGTTCGAGCGGCGGCGCAGCCCGGAGGCGACCCCCAGCTGGCCCATCCCGCCCACCCGATCGAGTGAACACAATCCGGGCCCCCACCCCCGATCGAGTGAACAGGATTCGGGCTCCCCCGCGCTTGGTCACCCCGAATGACCGAGCAGCACGCCTTCGAGCAGGTCCGGCCGGTCCGTCTCTACGAGCGGATCGTCGAGCAGGTCGAGGCGGCCGTCGCGAGCGGCGAGCTCGCGCCCGGGCAACGACTGCCGAGTGAGCGGGAGCTCGTCACGCAGTTCGGCACGAGCCGCGCCACCGTGCGCGAGGCCCTGCGCGTCCTCGAGAGCAACGGTGTCGTCCGCTCGCGCCCCGGGGACCCGAACGGCCCCGAGATCCTGCCATTCAGCGCCCGCGGCCTGAGCAAGCAGCTGCGCCGGCTGGCCCGCGCGGAGGAGCTCACCCTGGCCCAGCTGCTCGTCTCGCGGATGATGCTCGACGCCACCGCGAACCGGCTCGCCGCCGTCCTGCGCACTGACGACCAGCTCGCCGACATGGAGGCAGGCATCGACCGGATGCGGCGTGCGCTCGAGCTCGGCTACGACGCGTTCAGCGAGGCAGACCTGGCCTTCCACGAGGCCGTCGCCGTCGCGTCAGGCAACACCATGATCCAGGTGAGCAACGAGGTCGTCCGCGACACGGTCCTCTCGGTCATCGCCGACAAGATCGCGCACGCGCGCAACAGCAAGGCGCTGATGCGCCGCTCCCTGGAGCACCATGAGCAGGTCCTCGATGCGATCCGTTCCGGCAACGGGCCTGCGGCGGCCCGAGCCTCGGTGCAGAGCCTCTACGACTACTACGCCGGCTACGTGCCGGCGTCGGAGCGACACGCCCTACGCGCCCTCCTCGACGCCTGACCGGCCGGCTCACGCGCAGGCCCAGGTTGGGGACGGGGTGGCTTCGCCCCGGCAGACCGGAACCGGCAGAATGCTGGCTCCACGCGCGGTGGCGCGAGGTGACACGAGGGTGGGAGTGAGCAGTGGGAGCGGGATTGCAGGCGATCGAACAGCGGATCGCCGAGGAGCTCGGGGTTCGTGATGGCCAGGTGCGGGCTGCGGTCGGCCTGCTCGACGGCGGGGCGACGGTGCCGTTCGTCGCGCGCTACCGCAAGGAGGTGACCGGTGGCCTCGACGACGCCCAGCTGCGCACCCTCGAGGACCGGCTCGGCTATCTCCGTGAGCTCGAGGAGCGTCGCCGGACCGTGCTCGCCTCGATCGACGAGCAGGGCAACCTCACGGACGAGGTCCGCGCGCAGGTCCTGGCGGCCGAGACCAAGGCGCGCCTCGAGGACATCTACCTGCCCTTCAAGCCGAAGCGCCGGACCAAGGCCCAGATCGCCAGGGAGGCCGGCCTCGAACCGCTCGCCGAGGGACTCCTCGCCGACCCTGCCGTGTCCCCCCAGGCTGCTGCGGCGGCCTTCGTCGAGGAGTCCAGGGGCGTCCGCGATGCTGCCGCCGCGCTCGACGGCGCCCGGGCCATCCTCGTCGAGCGCTTCGCCGAGGACGCCGATCTCATTGGCGACCTGCGCGAGCGCCTCTGGTCGCGCGGGCACCTCACCGCCAAGGTCCGGGAGGGCAAGGAGGCCGAGGGGGCCAAGTTCTCGGACTACTTCGACTTCTCCGAGCCCTTCCCGAAGATGCCCTCCCACCGGGTCCTCGCGATGCTGCGCGGTGAGAAGGAGGAGATCCTCACGCTGACGGTCGACCCGGTGCCGCCGACCGACCAAGGGGCGACAGCGACGGGGCCGACAGAGTACGAGCGGGCCATCGCCCACCGGTTCGGGATCTCCGACCGGGGCCGCCCCGCCGACGGCTGGCTCGCCGACACCGTCCGCTGGGCCTGGCGGACCAAGATCCTCATCCACCTCGGCATCGACGTGCGGATGCGACTGCGCACGTCAGCCGAGGACGAAGCCGTGCGCGTCTTCGCCGCCAACCTGCGCGACCTGCTTCTCGCCGCGCCCGCCGGCACCCGGGCAACGATGGGACTCGACCCCGGCTTCCGCACCGGCGTCAAGGTCGCCGTCGTCGACGCGACCGGCAAGGTCGTGGCGACGGACGTCATCCACCCGCACGTCCCGCAGCGCCAGTGGGACCGGTCCATCAGCACGCTCGCCCGCCTCTGCGCCGAGCACCGCGTCGAGCTCATCGCCATCGGCAACGGCACCGCCTCGCGCGAGACCGACCGCCTGGCGAACGACCTCGTCAAGCGGCACCCCGAGCTCAACGTGACGACCGCGGTCGTCTCCGAAGCCGGGGCCTCCGTCTACTCCGCCTCGGCCTACGCCTCCGAGGAGCTCCCGGGCCTGGACGTCTCCCTCCGCGGAGCCGTCTCCATCGCCCGACGCCTCCAGGACCCGCTTGCCGAGCTCGTCAAGATCGACCCCAAGTCGATCGGCGTGGGCCAGTACCAGCACGACCTCTCGCAGACGTCCCTCGCGCGCTCCCTCGATGCGGTGGTGGAGGACTGCGTCAACGCCGTCGGCGTCGACGTCAACACCGCCTCCGCTCCCCTGCTCCGCCGCGTCTCCGGCATCACGGCCGGGCTCGCGGACAGCATCGTGACCCACCGCGACGCCAACGGACCCTTCCGGAAGCGCGCCGCCCTCAAGCAGGTCCCGCGACTCGGGGCCAAGGCCTTCGAGCAGGCGGCAGGCTTCCTCCGGATCCCCGACGGGGACGACCCGCTCGACTCCTCCGCGGTCCACCCCGAGGCCTATCCGGTCGTCCGCCGGATCCTCACCGAGACCGGATTCGAGCTGCGCGAGCTCATCGGCAACACCGTTGCACTCCAGCGAGTACGGCCGGAGAAGTTCGTCGACGAGACGTTCGGTCTGCCAACGGTGACCGACATCCTCACCGAGCTGGACAAGCCGGGACGAGACCCGCGGCCGGCGTTCCGCACGGCTACCTTCAAGGAGGGTGTCGAGGAGCTGAAGGACCTCGAGCCGGGCATGACGCTCGAGGGGGTTGTGACCAACGTCGCCGCGTTCGGGGCCTTCATCGACATCGGGGTCCACCAGGACGGCCTCGCCCACGTCTCCGCGCTGTCCCACCGGTTCGTCTCCGACCCACGAGAGATCGTCAAGCCTGGCGACGTCGTCAGGTGCAAGGTCCTCGACGTCGACCTCCCACGCAAGCGGATCTCCCTGACGCTGCGCCTCGACGACGAGGTGACCCAGTCCGGCGGCACCGACCAGAGCGGCAGGCGTGGTCGCGGTGATCGCGGTGATCGGGGTGATCGGGGTGATCGGGGTGGTCGACGGTCGCCAGGAAAGAGTGCCCCGCGGGAGGACCGACCTGCCAACAGCGCGATGGCGGATGCCCTCCGGCGCGCCGGCTACCAGGGCTGAGACCCGCGCTCCCTCGATCGGGTGAACAGCTTTCGGCCCGGAAGTTGTTCACTCGATCGGGCTGGGAGTTCTCACTCGATCGGGCTGGGAGGTGCCCTCGCGAGGAGAAGCCGGCTCAGCGGCATACGTCACGCGTTTGCCTCTTGTCCTCGGGACGGATCCTTGGTCGACTGTCACTGGTGGGTCCAGCCCATCCGGGGCCGGACCTGTTGTGGACCGGAGGTACCCAATGACCAGTCAGACGCAGTCGATCCCTGAGGACGCAGAGCTCGAGGGGTCGCCGGCCGGTGTTCACGTGAGCACGACCGTCGCGGCCCCGCTCGAGCGCGTGTGGACGCACCTGATCAGCCCGCGCGGCACGGAGGCCCTGCTCGGCCCCGGCGCCCGCCTCGCCACGAAGGGTGAGCCCTGGCACAGCGAGGACGGCCCGTGCGGCGTCCTGCGCAGCTACCATCCTCTGGAACAGATTCGCGTCTCCTGGCATCCCCACGAGGACGGGCCGCTCAGCATCGTCGACCTCCAGCTCAAGCGTGACGGTGACGGGACCCGGCTCGACATCTTCCACGAGGGGCGGGGCATCGCCGAGGAC
Organism: Intrasporangium sp.; assembly: GCF_036566125.1. Classification (GTDB taxonomy): domain Bacteria; phylum Actinomycetota; class Actinomycetes; order Actinomycetales; family Dermatophilaceae; genus Intrasporangium. The sequence continues at coordinate 37,750 of NZ_DATCWX010000197.1, read as the reverse complement.
GGCATGGGCGACAAGGAGCGCTGGGACGAAGCCCTCGGTCGTCTGACCACAACGTTGAACGGCTGACCCGCCGCTGGCCTGACCCGAGTCGTATGCCGCTGGGCCCGGGCGCCCTCTGACGTGTCGTGAATCGCCTACCGAAGTCGGGTCGTGCAATCACACTTGACGAGTGGACGGACGACTCTCGGCCGAGACCTATCGGGCAGCGCTGGCCCGTGCCCACGAGCACGCCCTGGACTGGCTCGACTCGCTCGACACCCGCACGGTGACGCCGCGGGCGAGCATCGACGAGGTCGCCGGGGACCTCGGCACCGAGCTGCCAGACGGCCCCACTTCCCCAGAGGACGTCATCGACCTCCTCGCCGCCGCGGCTGGGCCGGGGCTCACGGCGATGCAGAGCGGCAGGTTCTTCGGCTTCGTCATCGGAGGCACCCAGCCAGCCGCGCTGGCGGCCGACTGGCTCGTCAGTGCCTGGGACCAGAACGCCGGCCTGCGCCTCGTCACCCCGGCCCACTCGGCCATCGAGGACATCGCGACCGCCTGGCTGCTCGACCTGCTCGGTCTGCCGCCCGGCGCTGCCGTCGGCTTCGTCACCGGCGCGACCATGGCCAACTTCACATGTCTTGCGGCGGCCCGCCAGGACGTGCTCCGTCGCGCCGGGTGGGACGCCGACACCGACGGGCTGGCCGGTGGCCCCAGGATCCGGGTCCTCGTCGGCGCCGAACGGCACGACACCGTCGACCTCGCCCTGCGCCTGCTCGGGCTGGGTCGGCCCGAGGTCGTGTCCGTCGACGACCAGGGCCGGATGCGTGTGCCCGATCTCACCGCTGCACTGGACGAGGACGACCGCCTGGACCGCGCACGTCCGACCATCGTCGTCGCCCAGGCGGGCAACATCCACTCAGGCGCGTTCGACGACCTGCGCGAGGTGGTCGGCGTGGCCCGGTCACACGGCGCGTGGGTGCACGTCGACGGCGCGTTCGGCCTGTGGGCCGCCGCCTCGTCGAGTCAGGAGCACCTGCTCCTCGGGCACGAGGCCGCGGACTCGTGGGCCACGGACGCGCACAAGACCCTCAACACGCCGTACGACACCGGTCTCGCCATCGTCCGGGAGCCGTCCGCCTTGCGTGCAGCCATGGCCCTGCACGCCGCCTACCTCATCCATGACAGCCACGGCGAGCCGAGCGACAAGACGCCGGAGCTGTCCCGGCGAGCGCGGGCCGTCACGGTGTGGGCTGCCGTGCGCTCGCTCGGCCGCTCCGGGGTGTCGGGCCTCGTCGACGGGTTGTGTCATCAGGCCTCGGCCCTCGCCGCTGGGTTGGAGGGCATTCCGGGTGTGGCAGTCGAGAACGACGTCGTCTTTACCCAGGTGTGCGCGTCCTTCGGCGACGACGACACGACCCGAGAGGTCGTGCGCCGGGTGCTCGACGAGGGCGAGACGTGGATGAGCGGCTCCACGTGGCGCGGTCGCGCGGTCTTGCGGATCTCCGTGAGCAATTGGGCCACCACGGATCGCGACGTCGCCCGCAGCCTGGCGGCTGTCCGGCGAGCCGTCGACGGGCTGGGAGGGTCGCTCAGCGCACGACCATGACCGGGCAGACCGCGTCGTGGATGACCCGATGGCTGACCGAGCCGAGCAGCATGCCCGTGAAGCCGCCTCGGCCACGAGATCCGACGACGACGAGTCCGGCGTCCTTTCCCATCTCGCTGAGCGTCTCGCCGGGCTCGCCGAGGGCGGCCTCGGTCGTGACCTCGAGGGACGGGTGGGCGCCGCGGACGCGCTGGGCAATCTTGTCCAGGCTCTCCTCGACCCCGGCCTGGGTCGTGTGGGGATCTGGGCCGCCCTCGTCTGCCTGGTCGCCGGCCCCTGCCTCGACGACCGTCCACGTGTTCGTGTGCAGCCGCTCCGCGATGCGCACGATGTGCAGCCGCGCCCCCGCTGCAGCGGCCGTCTCGGCGGCGGCGTCCACCGCACGGTCCGACGGCGCCGAGTCGTCACTGCCGACGAGGACCGGGTGGGCGGCGTCCGGACGGTTGGGCCTGGGCAGGTTCTCCAGGTCGTCGGTGTGGCCAGTGTCGCCCGTGTCGCCGCCCGCCGGTGCCCGGACGATGACGACGGGGCAGGCCGCATGGGCCGCCACGGCGTAGGACGTCGAGCCGAGCAGGCCGCTGAGGATTCGGCCCCGCCCACGGCTGCCGACGACGACGAGGTCGGCGGACCTGGATGCCTCGATGAGCTGGCCGGCCGGGCTGCCAAGCCAGTACTGCGTCTCGATCTGGTTCACCTCGAGCGACTTCTTCGCCCGCTCCGCTCCCTCTGCGACGATCTCCTGCGCCGTGCGCTCGTACACCGGCTCGACGTGTGAGAGGTCCATCGCGGAGAACCCGGGTGTTCCAGCCAGGTTCATGCCATGCACGATCGTCAACGGGCGGCCGCGCTCTCGAGCCGTCTCGATGGCCCAGTCGAGCGCCAGCTGCGACGGGAACGAGCCGTCATAGCCGATGACGATGCCGCGGTCCCGTGCGTTCTCGTGATCCTCAGCCGAGCTCGCCGCGTCGGGTGCCGAGCCGGCCTGGTCGGTCATATCGGTCGAGACGTTCGAGTCCATGAATCCGCACCCTCTCCGGTTCTCTGGGCCGGAGCGGCCGCTCCGGCCGCTCCCATCCTCTCGCAGGGCTGGGTCACGCGCAGCACCGGATGAGCAGTTCGACCTGTGACATTCCGGACGCCAAGCCCGTCGGCCACGGCTCGCCCGTCAGATGCCGAGCTGTTTGGCCACCGCGTCTCCGCCGATCGATCGGATGAACTCAGGGTCCCCGACGACGACGAGCCGGTCCGTGGCCCGGGACATGCCGACGTAGAGCTTCTCTCGGCCACGATCGGCGCGGTCCGTGTTGATGCAGAGCACCACGGCCTTGCGCTCCAGGCCCTTGCAGCCAAGCACGTGCCCGTAGAACACGTCGTCGTTCTCCCAGAAGGAGCGCCAGTACCCGAGCTGGCCGTCCGCATCCTGGCGCTCCTTCTGCGCTGGATGACGTGACCCCATCGTCAGGAGCGCGATGTGCTCCGGACGCCAACCCTCATCCAGGAGCGCCTCGACCTGGTCGTCAGCGACGCCGATCGCGGCGGCGCTGGTGCACGGCGTGACGGCGACCTCTGGGCCATCGCCTCCCTTGAGGGTCATCCGCATCGGGGTGAGGGGACCGAAGGCGCTGGCGATCTGCCGCGTGTTGCGCAGGTTGTGGTCGAGCACGAGGGGCACCAGCGGCACCGGCGGCTGGCCGTACCTGGCGAAGATCCGCTGGTTCTCATCGCTGTAGACGTAGAGCCCGCCCGCCTCCTCGTCCTTGAGCGCCTTCATGAGCGGGTGCCACCAGTGGTCGGCGAAGTCCTGCGCCTCATCGACGATGATCGCGTCGAACCGCTGCCCCTCTGGGAGACCGGTCGCCACCTCGGCCATCTGAGCGGCGAGGTCCCGCTCCCAGAAGTCGGCGTCGTTGCGGTCGTGGTCGTCGAGATGCCCCATTCGTTCGCGAGGTCCTCGAAGGAGCCCGCGAACGCGGGACGGTGTCGTCGCGGCACCCCCTCGAGCTGCCGCTTGAAGTACTGCGACAGCCCGATCGAGTAACAGAGCAGCCCGACCCGCTGCGGCTTGCGCTCCCCCTGTCCCCGGGTGAGGTCCTTGGCCTGCGTGAGGGCCAGGATCGTCTTGCCGGAGCCGGCCCCGCCGCGGACCTCCAACCGGGGAATGAGACGAGTGACCTTGAGCAGTGCTGCCTGCTCCTGCGTGAGCCGGTCCGCGACGGCCTCGCGCTCATCTGCCTCGGCGGTGATGTCGGGGACCGGGAGGCTGCGGCCCGTCAGGATCTCCCGGATCAGGAGGATGTCGTCGTGCGTCGGCACGCGTTGCTCGTTCTGCTGGAGGGCGGCGACGTCGTGGACGCGGCCGGCGAGGTCGTCGAGGTCTTCCCGTCCGCTGACCATCCACCGTGGGCAGTCCGGGGTCGCGAAGTCGGACGCAAGGTCCGTGTAGGGCAGGACGATCGCGTGGCCGAAGCGAACGCGGCTGCGGCAGTTCTTCCAGCGCGGGTCGGCCTCGATGAAGGCACGGAGGGCATACTTGCCGTCGCGCGCCTGCTCGACGGGCCGGATCCGGCTGGTCCGGTTCCGGCCGCCCGACCACCATCGACCCTGCCCGTCGACCGACACGCTGCCGCCCTTCACCTCGACGACGACAACGCCCACTTCGGGCATGAGGACGAGGATGTCGAGCTCGTGGTCCTTCTGCGTGCTCGTCAGCCGCAGGTTGGGGACAAGAACGGTGTCCGGGTGAACCTGTCGCGAGAGCCTGTCCCAGACGAGCCGCTCCGCGTCGTTCGCGAACTGGTGCCCCTCATGTGTCTCCCTGTCCACTCGGCTCTGCCAGCTCCTCACACGCGGCACCATAGCCACGGCCGGACCGTTCCGCAGGGAAACCGATTCCCGCACGGGCGATTCCGCCACGCGCCTGCCCGTTGGACGTGAGTCCGCTCACAGGCATGGACCGCCCCTCGGCAGGTGCCTACTGTGGGGAGTGGCCAGTTCGGCCTCCGGGATGCCCGCACTGGCTGTGGTCAGGCGCGATGCGCCTCCGGGCGCCTGCCACCGGCAGCCCCGGACTGGAGGTCGTCATGACGACGGACACACAATTATCGACGCCAAGTGGTGCCGCATCCGCCCGGGCCCTCGATGGCGAGGCCCGCGTGCGGCTGTACGAGACGATGGTCCTCTGCCGCACCTATGAGGAGGCCATCCTCAGGGAGTACCACGCCGACAAGGGGCCGGGGTTCGACATCGGCAAGGGCCTGATCCCAGGGGAGATGCACCTGTCCGCCGGCCAGGAGCCGGTGGCCGCGGGCGTCTGCGCCCACCTCAGCACCGACGACGGAGTCACCGCGACCCATCGGCCACACCACTTCGCCATCGCCCACGGCATGGACCTGCGGAAGATGACGGCCGAGATCTTCGGCCGTGAGACCGGGCTCGGCCGCGGCCGCGGCGGTCACATGCACCTGTTCGACCCCGACACCCATTTCTCGTGCTCGGGCATCATCGCCGAGGGGTACCCGCCCGCTCTGGGACAGGCCTTCGCCTTCAAGCGCAAGAGCACTGACCGCGTCGTGGTCGCGGTGACCGGCGAGGGGGCAGCCAACCAGGGCGGCTTCCACGAGTCGCTCAACCTCGCGGCGACCTGGAACCTGCCGGTCGTCTTCGTCGTGGAGGACAACGACTGGGGCATCTCCGTGCCGAAGTCGGCCTGCACGGCGATCCCGTCCAACGCCGACCGGGCCGCCGGCTACGGCATCCCGGGCGAGCGAGTGGAGGACAACGACGTCGAGGCGGTCCACGCGGCTGCGGGACGGGCCGTCGCCCGCGCCCGCGCCGGTCAAGGGCCCTCCCTCATCGAGGTCCACACCCTGCGCATGTGGGGACACTTCGAGGGCGACGCGCAGGGCTACCGCCCGGAGCTCGCGGAGGTCCCGGCCCAGGACCCGATCCCACGCTACGAGCAGGCCCTCCGTGCGGCCGGGCTGCTCGACGACGACGCGGTGTCCCGCATCAAGGCGGCGGCGAGCGAGCGCGTCGAGGACGCCGTCGCCCATGCCAAGGACAGCCCCCTGCCGGACCCGGCGCAGGCCACCGACCACGTGTTCGCCTGAGGAGACGACGATGACCATCACTGACACCCCGACGACTCCTGCGCCTGCGGCGAGCCGACGTCTCAGCACCTCCAAGGCCATGGTCGAGGCCATCGCCCAGGAGATGGAGCGGGACCCATCCGTCATCTATCTCGGCGAGGATGTCGGCGCCTACGGCGGGATCTTCAGCTCGACGACAGGGCTGCTCGACCGCTTCGGGCCGGATCGCATCCTCGACACGCCGATCTCGGAGACGGCCTTCATCGGCCTCGGCATCGGCGCGGCGACCGAGGGCCTGCGCCCCATCGTCGAGCTCATGTTCGCCGACTTCCTCGGCGTCTGCTTCGACCAGATCTACAACCACATGGCCAAGATCCACTTCGAGTCCGGCGGCAACGTCAAGGTCCCCATGGTCCTGACCACGGCCGTCGGCGGCGGGTACTCCGATGGGGCCCAGCACTCGCAATGCCTCTGGGGCACCTTCGCCCACCTGCCCGGCATGAAGGTCGTCGTGCCGAGCAACCCGGCCGATGCCAAGGGCCTGATGACCGCGGCGATCCGGGACGACAACCCGGTGGTGTACCTGTTCCACAAGGGCGTCATGGGCCTGCCCTGGATGGCCAAGAACCCCCGCTCCATCGACGTCGTCCCGGAGGGTGAGTATGTCGTGCCGATCGGCAAGGCGGCGCTGGCCCGCGAGGGCAAGGACGTCACCGTCGTGACGCTGTCTCTCTCCGTGCACCACGCCCTCGACGTCGCCGAGAAACTGGCTGGCGACGGCATTGACGTCGAGGTGCTCGACCTGCGCAGCCTCGTCCCCCTCGACCGCGAGGCGATCCTCACCTCGGTCGCCAAGACCGGCAGGCTCGTCGTCGTCGACGAGGACTACCAGTCCTTCGGCCTGTCCGGCGAGGTCGTGGCCACGGTCGCCGACCGTGACCCGACGCTGCTCAAGGCGCCGGTCCAGCGGGTCGCCGTCCCCGACGTGCCCATCCCGTACGCCCACGTGCTCGAGTACGCAGTGCTGCCGAGGCCGGAGCGCATCGAGGAAGCGGTGCGCCGGGTGGTCGGCGGATGACCGAGGTCCCGTTCCCCGGGCTGTCCACGGAGAACCCCGACAGCGAGGGAGTCGTGTCGACCTGGTTCGTCGGGGAGGGCGAGTCCGTCGCCGCGGACCAGTTGCTCGCCGAGGTTCAGGTCGACAAGGTGGCCGCAGAGGTGCTCGCTCCTGTGGCGGGCGTCGTACGCCTCCTCGTCGAGGAGGAGGCGGTGGTCAAGCAGGGCGAGCCCATCGCCCACATCGATTAGCCGTATGCCGCTGGGCTGGGTTGGCGTACACCACGACGACCCAGCCCGCCGCCGCCGCGCCGCCCCCGCCCCGATCGAGTGAACAACATTTGGGAAGTGGCCGCCCATTTTCCGTTCACTCGATCGGGTGAGACGTGGGCGTCGACCCTGATCCCTGACCCCGCGCACGAGGCACTGTCGGCGGACTCTTCTACGGTGGGTGCATGACCCTCCACGAGTCCACCATGTCCACATCGACCATCCGACAGCGCTTCCTCGACCTCCACGTCCCCGGCCGTCCTCTGCTCATGCCCAATCCTTGGGATGCCGGCTCGGCCAAGGTGCTGGAGAGCCTGGGCTTCCGCGCCCTGGCCACGACGAGCGCTGGATTTGCCGGCACCGTGGGAAGGCTGGACGGACGCGTCACACGGGACGAGGCGCTCCGCCATGCCGAGCAGGTCGTCGCCGCCGTGACCGTGCCGGTCAGCGCAGACCTGGAGAGCTGCTTCGCATCGGACGCGTCAGGGGTCGCGGAGACCGTGCGGCTCGCCGCGGCGGCCGGTCTGGCCGGCTGCTCCATCGAGGACTATGACTCGGACACCGGCGGACTGTTCCCGATCGCGGAAGCAGCCGAGCGCGTCGCCGCCGCCGCCGAGGCCGCCCACGCCGGGCCCGATCCGTTCGTCCTTACTGCTCGCGCGGACGGCGCCCTGCATGGCCTCGAGGGCCCGGACGAGACGATCGCACGGCTGCGTGCGTTCGAGGAGGCCGGTGCCGACGTGCTCTATGCACCGGGTGTGTCGGCGCTCCCCGAGCTCCGCCGGATTCTCGAGGCGGTGTCCCTGCCCATCAACGTCCTCGCCCTGCCCGATGCGCCCACCGTGGCCGAGCTCGCCGAGGTCGGCGTCGCCAGGGTCTCCGTGGGATCCGGGTTCTTCCTGGCGGCCATGGGCGCGCTTGCGGCGGCCGGCCGGGAGCTGCTCGACGAGGGCACCTACCAGTTCTGGGACTCGGCCCTCAGGGGCCAGGAGGCGACCCGCGCAGCGTTCGCCTGAAACCGGTCCGGCGGCGTTCTCAGCGAGCGTCAGCGGACGACCATCACTGGCGAGGTCGCGTGGTGGATGACGGTGTGGCTCACCGACCCGAGCAGCATCCCTGCGAAGCCACCGCGACCACGTGAGCCGACGACGACGAGTCCAGCGCCCTCACCGGCTCGTGCGATGGCGAGGCCGGGGCTGTCCTCGACCACTTCGGACGTGACCTCGAGGTCCGGGAAACGCTCCTGGATCCGTTCGACGAGCTCCCGAGTCGCATCCTCCGCGAAGGCGCGGAACTCCTCCACGAAGCGCGCGTCGTGCATGGTGTACGTGTCGCCGTATCCCATGGGTGCCAACTCCGGCTGGGCCTGGGGGTCGAGGACAATCGGCTGGATGACCCGGGCGATGTGCAGGGCCGCGCCCGCGTCGGCGGCGACCTCCGCGGCTCGGTCGAGCGCACGGAGCGCCGGCTCGGAGTCGTCCACGCCGACGACCACCCGATGCTCCGCATCTGGATGGAGCGATGCGTCATCCCGCACGACGACCGCGGGGCAGGTGGCGTGCGCAGTGACGTTGTACGACGTCGACGCGAGCAGGCCGCCCATGATCCGGCCTCTGCCATGCGAACCGGTCACGACGAGATGGGCGGACTCGCTCTCCTCCACCAGGCCTCCGGCGGCACTGTCGAGCACGCTCTTGCCGGTGACCGCCTCACGTCCGAGCACTGCGGCGGCGCGCGACACAGCCTCCTCGACGACCTGGTCGGCCACACTCGCCAAGAGCTCGCTCTGCCCATCCGGCGCCGTCGTCCCCAGCGCAGGGACGTGGGCGACGCCGTAACAGTGCAGGATCGTCAGCGGACGCGACTCACGGCGAGCCGTCTCGATGGCCCAGGTGAGGGCCGGCTCGGACCCTTCCGCGCCGCTGTAGCCGACGACGATCCGCCGGCGGTCCGGCGTATCCTCGGTGGAACCGGTGTGCTCGCTCATGGTCAGCCTCCACGTCGAGCCGGCGGACGTGACCGGCCACGAACCCATTATCGCCTTCCCTCGTCCACACACCCACCGCCACACCGATCGGCTGCGACGTGGCTCTCGACCTGAGAGATCAACTACCCGTGGGGAGGACGATCGGGAGGGCGCGGGCGTCCGAGAGCGAGCCCAGCGGCATACGGCCAAGCCTGGTCGGCCCCACGCTCAGACCGGGCGCGTCGCGGGGGCGTTGTCCAGGGTCAGGTTGGCGTCCCGCTCGACGACGTCGCCGAGGACCTCGTCGACGAGGGCCATCAGTTCGGGAGCCAAGGGAACGCCGACCGCTTTGACGTTCTCCGTCACCTGCTCCGGTCGGGAGGCGCCGATGATGGCGGAGGCGACGTTGGGGTTGTGCAGCACCCAGGCGACGGCCAGCTGCGCCATCGTGAGCCCGGCCTGGTCCGCGACAGGCCGCAGTGCCTGGACCCGCTCGAGGACATCGTCACGGAGGAACCGCTTGACGAAGTCCGCTCCACCCTTGTCATCGGTGGCCCGTGAGCCCTCGGGCACCGGCCGACCCGTTACGTACTTGCCCGTCAGCACACCCTGGGCGACCGGGCTGAAGACGATCTGACTGACCCCGAGCTCCTCGCTCGTCGGGATGACCTCGTCCTCGATGACCCGCCACAGCATCGAGTACTGCGGCTGGTTCGAGACGAGCTGGAAACCGAGCTCGCGGCTCAGCTTGACGCCGTCACGGATCTGCTCCGCGCTCCACTCGCTCACCCCGATGTAGAGGGCCTTGCCCTGACGGACGATGTCGGCGAAGGCCTGCATCGTCTCGGCCAGCGGTGTCTCCGTGTCGTACCGGTGCGCCTGGTAGACGTCGACGTAGTCCGTCTGCAGGCGGCGGAGCGACCCGTTGATCGACTCCATGATGTGCTTGCGCGACAGGCCGGTGTCGTTCTTGCCCTTGGGCCCCGTGGGCCAGTAGACCTTGGTGAGGATCTCGAGGCTCTCGCGCCGCTCACCCTTGAGGGCCTCGCCGAGCACCACCTCCGCCGCCGTGTTGGCGTACGTGTCCGCGGTGTCGAAGGTCGAGATCCCCGCGTCGAGCGCGGCACGGACGCATCGGATGGCGACGTCGTTCTCGACCTGGGAGGCGTGGGTCAGCCAGTTGCCGTAGGTGATCGTCGAAACCTTCAGTCCGCTGTTTCCGAGGTACCTGTATTCCATGGAGCCACCGTAGGGGCTGCCCGGCTGGACCACCGCGAGGACCCTGGCCTACTGCCTCTCCGCCTGGACCTGATCGGCCTCCTCACGAATGGCCTCCTGCTCGTCGATGAGCTTCTCCCGGCTCCGGGCCTTCTTCTCCGAGGCCTTGGTGCCCCGGGGCGGGAGCTGAATTGCCTCCTCGGCGGCCATGCCGGCCTGCAGCTCACGGCCCCGCTCCAGCTCGGCGTCAACCTCGGCGCCGAACAGCAGCGCGAGGTTCATCAGCCACATCCACAGCAGGAAGATGATGACGCCGGCCAACGACCCGTACGTCTTGTCGTAGTTGCTGAAACCAGAGACGTAGAAACCGAACCCGATGGAGGCGACGATTGCCACGATGATGGCGATGGCCGCGCCCACCGACAGCCAGCGGAACCGTGGCTGCTGAACGTTCGGGCTCGCCCAGTAGAGCAGTGCCACCATGACGATGACGAGCACCAGGATGACGGGCCACTTCACGATGCTCCACACCGTGACGGAGGCCTCCCCCAGACCGATGGCATCCCCCACAGCCCGGGCGAGATTCCCTGAAAGGACGAGTCCGAGCAGGATCAGCGCCGCCATGATGACGAAGACGATCGTGAGGGCGAGGTTGAGCGGCCGCAGGACGAAGAAGGGCCGTCCCTCGTCGATGTCGTAGATGCGGTTCATCGCACGGCCGAACGCGCCGATGTAGCCGGACGCCGACCAGATCGCGACGATGAGGCCAATGGCGAGGGTCAGGCCCGCACCGCTGGAGTTGACCATGTCGGTGATCGGGCCACGCAGCGTGTCCGCGGAGTCGCCCTGCCCCACCGCTTTGAGGATGTCGAGGAGGGCATCGACCGTCGACTCGCCCTGCCCGAAGACGCCGAGCAGGGAGACGAGCGCGAGGAGGCCGGGGAAGATCGAGAGGACGCCGTAGTACGTCAGGCCCGCGGCCAGGTCCATGCACTCGTCGTGGCTGAACTCATGGGTCGCCCGCTTGAGGCTGACCATCCAGATACGGCGGCGCAGGTCTGGAGGCGACTCAGGCTTGCGCGCGTCGTCGGGCGGAACGGCGGTGTCAGCGCGCTCCTCGCTCTTGCCCTCGTTCATGTCCCGACTCCTTCGACCTCATCTCCCAGTCGAGCGCTCCTTACCCACCGGGGTTGGGTTGCACACGATCCGACCAGGTCACACAGGGCAGAACTGCGCCCCACGGACCCGGCTGTGCGAAAGTTGAGGAGCATGCACATCGAGCGCACGAGTCCCAACGACCTGACCACTCTGGCGACCGACCACGGCCCGGTGCCGATGAACATCGCTGCGGCACTGGTCATCGACGGCGGCTCCGACCTGGGACTGCCCACGGTTCGCAGCCTGCTGGAGCAGCGCCTGCCGCGGGTGCCCCGCCTGCGTCAACGGATCCTGACAACGCCGTTCGGGCACGGCCGTCCGGTCTGGGTCGACGATGCGGACTTCGACCTCGACCAGCACCTGGCCCAGGTCCGGCTCGGCCCTCCAGCCCGCGACCGAGACCGAGACCGAGACCATGATTCCGCCGATTCCGCCGATTCCGCGGGTTCCGCGGGTTCCGCTGATTCGGCAGAGCGTGAGCAGCTGCTTCACGTGGTGTCGGACACGGCCTGCCACCGACTTCCAGCGGACCGGCCGCTCTGGGCGGCTCGGTGGGTGACGGGCCTGTCGGACGGCAGCGCTGCCTTGGTGCTCGTCATCCACCACGCTCTGGCGGACGGACTCGGCGGCCTCGCCGTCCTCGCGGCACTGGGCGACGGGGGCGCCGGACTGGCAACTACATCGCCGTTCCCCCAGCCGCCACCATCCCGTCGGGACCTGCTGCACGACGCCTGGAGCGAGCGAGGTCGTGGGCTCAGGCGAGCAGGTGCCGCGCTGGCGACGGGCCTGCAGGGCCTGCGCGAGCTCGGCCTGACCGGCGGCCCGCCCCGTCGGGCACCCGTGACCTCGTTGAACCGGCCAACCGGCTCGCGCCGGGAGCTGTCGATCGTGACCATTCCACTGGAGCCGGTGAGGGACCTGGCGCATGCCACCCAGAGCACCGTCAACGACGTGCTCGTCACCGCGATCGTCGGCGCGTTGTCCGCCCTGCTCCGACGACGCGACGAGGCCCCCGACGCGCTGGTCATCTCGGTCCCCATCTCCGGGCGGCGGACCACGACGCCGGATCGTCTGGGCAACGTCACCGGGGTGGTTCCGCTGACGCTGCCGACCACGCCCGACCCGCGCGAGCGGCTCGCGAGGACCGCTGCCATCTCCAGGGTCCGTCGCAGCGGCCGTCGGGCCAGCTCGGCCGGCCCGATGGGCCTGGCCTTCCGCGCGCTGGGGCGGGTCGGCCTGTTCCAGCCGTTCATCGACCACCAGCGTCTCGTCAACACGTTCATCACGAACGTGCGCGGTCCGGACCAGATCCTGAGGCTCGGGGGCCGCCGGATCGTCGAGATCATCCCGGTCGCCGTCACTCCGGGCAACGTCGCGGTGACCTTCGACATCCTCTCGTACGCCGGCCGGGTGGGCATCACCATCGTCTCCGATCCCGACCTTGTTCCGGAGTACTGGGTCTTGGCTGAGCTGCTCAGCGAGGAACTGCACGATCTTGTCGCCGGGTAAGGAACACCACGGCCTCCTCGCACGTTGTAGAACATGCGTTCGGTCCGCGGATCGATCGCGGCCGATGAAGCGGGCGCAACAGGGTAAGGAGCGCACGGGTCATCAGCCACGGCAGAGGGAGAAGGTGGAATATCGTGCAGAAGCGGAAGAAGTACGTGGAGATCGAGGCAGACAACGGGACAGTCGTGCGGTACGTCCGCCACGAGAACGGCGGGGGCCTGGTTGACGCGTCGGCCACGGTTGATCGCACTGCGTTCGTCGAGGCGACGGCCTACGTCGAGTCCGGGGCCACGGTTCGCCCGGGCGCTCGGATCCTGACGGGCGCATGGGTCGATTGTGACGCAGAGGTCCGCGAGGACGCCGTCGTCGGCAGCGCCGCCCACGTCGGACCGCGCGCCGTCATCGGCCGAGCCGCTCGGCTGGGTCCGCGGGTGAAGGTCGGTGCGGATGCGCGGGTCGGGGCCGGGGTCCGTCTGGGTCCGGACGCCGTCGTGCCCGAGCGCAGGCGGCTTCCCTCGCACCCGAGCACTCGCGCCGCAGCCTGACTATCGGCCGCGATCGCCGGACGTCCAGCTCCGCTGCGCCGAAGTCTCAAGTCACCTCGGTGTTGGTCGACTCGGGGCGAACTGCGGGCATCTCGGCTGTCGCTGCCTCCGGGAGTTGGCCGGTGAGGAGGAAGGTCTGCATCAGCCCCTTCCCCTTGACGGCCACCGTTCCCCGCGGCCGGATGACGAACTGCTCCCGGAGCGCGGCGGCGACGCGTTCCGTCACCTGGATCTCACCGGTCAGCCCATGTGACTCCATCCGGCTGGCGGTGTTGACCGTGTCGCCCCAGAGGTCGTAGATGAACTTGCGGCGACCGATGACGCCCGCGACGGCCGGCCCACTGTCGATCCCGATCCGAACGGCGAGCCAGGAGTGGCCGGTCTCGTGCGCAACGCGCTCGAGCTCCTCCCGCATCGCGAGTGCGGTCAGTGCGATCGCCTGGAGGTGGTCCGGTCGTGGCTCCGGCAGCCCGCCGGCGACCATGTACGCGTCACCGATGGTCTTGATCTTCTCGACGTCGTACGCATCAGCGACCTCGTCGAAGGCGGTGAAGATCCGGTCGAGCAGCGCGACGAGCTCTACAGCTGGTAGCACCATGGCGTGTTCGGTGAAATCGGCCAGGTCGGCGAAGAGCACACTGACGTCGTCATAGTGCTCAGCGATGACGTCGTCCTTCTCCTTGAGCCGCCGGGCGATCGCGGACGGCAGCACGTTGAGGAGCAGCCGCTCGGAGCGCTCCCGCTCCAGCTCGAGCGCGGCTCGAGCGCGCTCGCGCTGCTCGACGAAGTACCCGAGCATGACAAACGCGCTCACGGTCACGCCCATGACGTTGAGCACGAAGAACGTGACGACGAAGGCGTCGGGGAGCTGGGCGGGATGCGCCGCCAAACCCGAGTCCAGGATCGCCAGGAGCACCAGCCAGACGAAGCACGCAGTGAGCCAGGCGAGGGCCCGCCTGACCCCGAGCATGGCGAGCGCCGCCAACGGGGTGAAGGCCACCCAGAGCACCATGCCGCTCGATGCGACAAAGCCGCCGAGCGAGATCTGCAGCAGGCCCGGGAGGACGAGGAAGGCCAGGAACTGGGTCGTGCGGAAGACGGCGAAACGTCGAGTCCTGGCGAGGACCAGCAGTCCCGCCACGGTGAGTACCTGGTAGGTCCCCGGGATGGCGGCGGCGACGGGATGGCCATAGAACAGATAGGTCACGACCCAGACGAACGACAGCAGCACGATGAGCAGGGATGCGAGGATCAGACTCCCGTGGCGGAGCCGTTCGTCCTTGGTGTCACTCGGTCTCGCACCGATGTCCCCCAATGCGTCGAGCACCTGCAGCACCCGCAGCATCCGCAGCATCTGCGCGCTGCCAGCGCGATCGGCCGCAGGCGGAGCCGGGACCGGGGTGGCCACCATGGTCAGTCCACGGACGTGCCGCGCGCTGCCCGCAGGATCGCGGCAGCGGAGACGTCGATGTCGTGCTCGGTGGTCGTTGCGTTGGACACCGACACGCGGATGAGCCGCCGGCCCCGCCACGTCGTGCCGCCGACCCAGCACGTCCCCTCACGTTGGATCCTGCTGATGGCCGAGTCCGTCTCCTCGTCATCCCCGACACCAACGAGGATCTGGTTGAGCACGACGTCGTTGACGATCTCCGCTCCCCCGGCGGCCAAACGGTCGGCCATCCGCCGGGCGAGGGCACATGAGCGCTCTACGAGGTCGGCCACGCCCGACCCACCGAGCTCCTGCAGGGCGGCCCAGACCGCGAATCCTCTTGCCCTACGGCTGGACTCGGGCGTGAGGTCACCAAGGACGAAGTCGGAGGTTGCTCCGGACCCGGTGAGGTACGGAGCCCGGTAGGACAGCGTGGCCGCATGAAGAGCGGGGTCGGCGCAGAACGCGAGGCCGCAGTCGTACGGCACGTTGAGCCACTTGTGAGCATCGGTCCCCCACGAGTCCGCGAGCTCGACACCTTCGACGAGGTGGGCGTAGGTTGCGCTCGCTGCGGCCCAGAGGCCGAAGGCGCCGTCGACGTGGACCCACGCCCCGCGTTCGTGGGCGAACGGGACGGCGGCGCGCAGGTCATCGCAGGCGCCGGTGTTGACGTTGCCGAGCTGGAGACAGACGATCGTCGGTCCACCGGCGCCCTGATCAAGCACCTGCCGGAGCGCGTCGACGTCGATGGCGCCGTTGGCGTCCGTCGCGACGGACTCGATGCTCACGGCCCCCAGCCCGAGCAGCTGAACCGCCCGGTCGATGGTCGCGTGTCGCTCCTCGCTCGCGACGACGCGAACCCGTGGCGCGCCGGCCAGCCCATCGCGGGCGACGTCCCAACCGGCATCTGCCAGCACCTTGTTGCGGCCGATGGCGAGCCCCACGGTGTTGGCCCCCTGTGCTCCGGTGACGAACCCCGTCGAGGCAGACGCCGGCAGGTGGAGCAGTTCCTTCAGCCAGGCCCCTGCCGCGCGTTCCGCCGCGGCCGCTGCCGGTGAGAGCACCTCGTTGAAGGCGCACTGGTCCCAACCGACGGCGAGCAGGTCGGCGGCCGAGGCGGCCGGAGACGCGCCCCCGATGACGAACCCGAAGAATCGGGGTCCGACCGTGGCGACCAGACCCGGCTCGGCGGCGGCTACGAGCCGCTCGAGGACCTTGGCCGCGGATGTCGGATGCCTGGGCAGGGATCCGCCGAACGCCTTGTCGAGCTCGACCCGACCCGTCGAGGGTTGAACCGGGACGTCACCGGCCCTGAGGCGGTAGTCGGCCGCGACCTGCGCGGCACGGGCGAAGAGGGACGGCACATCGGCTTGCACAGATCCACGGTCCTCCAGTGGCGGGCGCCGCGCACGGCGTTTGCCAGATCATGGATGGGCACCGATGGTGGCCGATCGCTCAGGATGCTGCCGCGAGAGGGTCTGGCATGGCAAACACGCCTTCGAGGGTGGCCACGTGAAAGCCGAGCAGGCGCACCCCATGGGCGGCGCACAACTCCATCGCCCGCTGATGACAGGCGCGATCGACGTCGTCGGGACGGGACCCGTGCGGTCGGCCAAGCCCGATGAGCACCGATCCCTCCCCTTCGAGCACGAGGGGGAGAACCACCTCCAACAGTTTCGTGAGCCCGTCGACGATCTCGCCCGTGTCTGGCACGTCGTTCAGGACGATGGGCTGGAGACCGCGGTGGTGCTCGTCGCACAGCATCAGTCCGAGGGCACCGTTGGCTCGGTCTTCGAGACTGAGGATGAGGTCGATGACGTCGCCCGCGAGGCGGGGGTCGGTGAGGGGCAGGTGCCGCGCGTTCTGGGGGAGGTCGGTGAATGCCATGACAGTCATCGTGTCGGCGAACCCACCTTCCCCCGGCCGGTTATCCACAGCTCGCGGCACAATGATCGTCATGCAGCAGAGGATCGACCGGCTGCGTCTGAGCGACGGAACCTCGGTCAGCTATGCCGTCGCCGGGAGCGGCCCGCCGCTGGTGTACCTGCCCGGTTGGGTTTCCCATGTGGAGTTCGGGTGGGCGTTGCCCGTCGAGCGGCGCTTCTACGAGGCCTTGGCCACTGGACGGACCCTGATCCGGTACGACCGACCGGGCTGCGGCCTGTCCGACCCCGCTCCGAAGGAAAACCTGGTCGAGCTGGAGATGGAGGTGCTCGACACGCTCTTCCACGTGCTGGGCCTGCAGCGGGCCGACCTGCTCGGCACCTCGCTGTCGGCTCCCCTGGCAGTCCACTGGGCGGCGCGCCGTCCTGAGACCGTCGACCGGCTGGTGCTCTACGGCGGTTGGGTCCAGGGTGACCGGATCGCCAGCGCGGCGCTTCGCGAGCACGTGCTCGGCCTCATCGAGCACCACTGGGGACTCGGGTCGGAGGTTCTCATCGACATCTTCGCGCCCGGCGCCGATGCCGGGGTCCGTCAGTCGTTGGCCGTGCACCAGCGTTCCTCCGCGTCAGCCGAGACCGCGCACCGCACGCTGGCTGCCGGCTACCAACTGGACGTGACCGAGGAACTGCCTCGCGTGACAGCTCGCACTCTGGTCATCCACCGCCAGGACGACCGGGCCGTTCCGTTGGCCGAGGGGCAACGGCTGGCGGCCGGGATCCACGGCGCCGAGCTGACCATCCTGCCGGGCCGAGCCCACCTCCCGTTCGTCGGCGACGTCGATGCCTTGGTGGACGCCGTCCGGCACGGTCTGGGCCTGACGCCGTTGTCCCGCAGATTCAGCCAGACACTCACACCGCGCCAGCGAGAGGTTGCAGCCCTGGTCTCGCAGGGGTTGTCCAACCGACAGATCGCCGAGCGGTTGGTCATCACCGAACGCTCCGCCGAATCGCACGTCGAGCGGATCCGCGCGCGACTCGGATTCCGTTCCCGCGCGCAGATCGCCGCATGGCATGCGACGAACACGGCCTGACAAAGTGCGGTAGTTCCACTGCTGTGCCCCCCGCCACAGGCGCGCACGATGAGTGTCATGAAGCGCCCCCTGCTCGTCACCTTCGCGGTCGTCGCCTACGCCTGGTTCCTGACCGACATCGTCTGGTCCATCGCCTTCCTCGCTGACGTCGGCAGCCTCGGGACCACCCACGGCGCCAGCACACCGACGTTCTGGGCCGTCCTCATCAACCTGTCCCTGCTCGGAGTCTTCGCAGTGCACCACTCGGTCATGGCGCGCGAGGGCGCCAAACGGCGCATCACCCGAATGATCCCGGCTGCTGCCGAGCGCAGCACGTATGTGCTCGTAGCGGCTGCACTTCTCGCGCTCGTCCTCTGGCTGTGGCGGCCGATCGGCGGAACGGTCTGGGACGTCTCCGCCCAGCCGTGGCAGCTGCTGCTCTGGCTCGGCTACGGACTCGGATGGCTGGTCGCGGTGGCGGCGACGTTCATGATCGACCATGCCGACTTCGTCGGGCTCCGGCAGGCGGCCAGCCGGCCCGGACACTACCGGCCACCGGTCTTCCGGGAGCAGTGGCTGTATGCGTGGGTGCGGCACCCGCTCATGCTCGGGCTGCTGATGGCCTTCTGGCTCACCCCGCGGATGAGTATGGGACACCTGCTCTTCGCAGCAGCGTCGACCGCGTACATCGTCATCGGCATCCGGCTGGAGGAACGCGCTCTCCGACGCCGCTACGCCTCGAGCTACGCGGACTACGCCACTCGGGTGCCAGCCCTCATCCCGGGACCGCGGCGAGCAATGCGCAGCAGGGCCACGGAGGTGACCAGGTAGGCCGCGTGGTTGGGAGGCCCTCACGTCGACCCGCTGGGATGGGATTCGACACCTCGAGATTGGAACAATCGGGATGCCGGATGCCGCTGAACCCGCCGCGCTCGCCAGCTCAGCGGCATACGGCATGGGATTCACGGGCATGCGCTCCTCAGCCGCGCGGCAGGAGGACGTGCGTGGCTGCGTAGTCTGCGATCGTCCGACCGATCCGGTTCCCGTCGTCCATCGCCTTGCGGAAGTGGAGGCCGAGCCAGATCCGGGCGTTCTTCGTCTCGCGGTTCAGCTCGGCGGCCGTCTCGTAGTGGCGGCTGGTCCCCGTGACGCTCGAGGCCACCGTGACGTCGAGCCACCTGGATCCGTAGAGGTGGGACAGGGTCTGGGTGAACGCGCCCGTGACGCAGGCGTGGCCGCTCGTGTAGTCGGGGTAGGGCGGGGTCGGGACGAGAGGTTCCCAGTCGGCCTGTTTCCTCGTCCAAGGGTTGCCATCGGTGTCGGCGCGCCTGATCGCGGCGTCCGGCCGCCAGTTGTGCAGGTCGTACTTGGCACGCCAGCACGTGACGAGCGAGTCAGCGGTGGAGATGCCCAGCAGCCCGAAGGCGCGGGCTGCCTCGCTCGCCGTCGCATCCCGCTGCGCCAGGCGTTCGCGTAGCGCAGCGTTGTACTGGAGCACGGGGTTGGCGCTCCAGAACAGCGCCGTCTCCGTCTCGTCGGGGCTCCGTCTCGAGCCCGTCCTGGCGCCCATCTGCTTCACCTCGACGAAGTCCTTCGCGTAGGCCATGCTCGCCAGTGAGTAGGGACCCGAGAGCCTGACCCACGTCTGGTTCGGCACGGCGAACGGCTTCACGAAGCCCAGCCAGGGTGCGAGCATGCCCGTCGGCGGCGGATCCCACACGCCCGGACCCGGAGTCGTCACCAGCGTGATGGGCGCGTTGCGGCCGTCACCCTCGCGGGCGGCGAGAAGAGCCGCTGCGGCGGCCTCTCCCACCCGGATGCCCGCGACGCGTGCGACCGGGTTCTGCACCCGCCCGAGCCACGCCTCATAGTCCGCCCGGAGCGCGCCGGTCGGGTCCGGCCCGAGGGCCAGAAGGACGTGATGGGCCGCAGTGGCCGTGGCCGCCTCGATGGACGCACCGCGTGGGGCGCGAGCCTGCTTGACGTACGGCTGGTAATCCCGCTCGATCGCGGCGACAGCGTCCGCCACGGCGGCCCCGACGAAGGCAGCCTGGAGTCCTTGTACGGGCACCGGCACAGCGCGCTCGGAGAAGGTGCGGAACGTGATGCGGTTCCAGTCTTCGACGACCTCCGCCGATCCCGACGCGGCCGGTTTGACCACCGCGCCATGGTCGAGCGCGGTGGTGCCGCCTCCGGCCGGGTCTGCAGCGGCCAGGACTCCGACCACGGCAATGACACCAGCGAGGGCCCCGGCGGTTGCACCTGAGTGAGCGGGCCAACGCAGCCGTGGGAGGCCAATGGGCTTGCGTGACATGGCGATTCCTCCATCGGGCGGCGCCCCAGCCCCGGTGACCGAGGTCGGCCAGCCCATCACGTCGAGTGTGGTGGCGTGGTCGAAGCGACCGCCATACGACATTGCGCGTATGCCCGACGCGGCGTCTCCCACTTGGCTCGCTCCCGACCCGGACGGGTCGGTGCCGCCCACGTGTGAAAGTTCGCACCCCTCATCAGGGGTGCGAACTTCCCCACCGGCCACCATGGCCGATTCCGACGGCCCGGTCAGTGCGCCTCACGGCTCAGCGACAGCAGTTGCTAGGCCGCGCTGCCGACACTCGTCAACGCGAGGGCGTTGCCGGCCGGGAGCCACTTGGCGATCTCGGGGGCGACACGCGACAGGATCTCCGATCTCGATGACGATGGCCCGTTGGGTCGGTGACCTGTTCGAGCTCACCTGACCCCCGCAACACGCACCTGTACCGCGAAGCGGGGTGAGAGGATGTGCGGAGTGATCACTGCCGCTGATGGTGATGGGCTTGCCCGGGAGACGCGGTCGGAATCGCCCGCGGCGCCCGCTGACCTCGTCGACCTCCCTGACCTCGCTGACGGATCGGGTCGGACCCACGGCGGCAAGGTCGCGGCGCTCGCCCTCGGCGCCCTGGGCATCGTCTTCGGAGACATCGGCACCAGCCCGCTCTACGCCATGCAGACGGTGTTCAGTCTCGAGCACAACCGGGTGCAGGCCACGCGAGAGGACGTCTTCGGTGTCATCTCGATGGTCCTGTGGTCGATCACGATCGTGGTGTCCATGAAGTACGTCATGCTCGCGATGCGCGCCGACAACGAGGGCGAGGGGGGGATCCTCGCGCTCGTGGCGTTGCTCCGCAGCCACCTGCGCGGGCGTCGGCGGGTCGTCGTCGTGCTCAGCATGGGGATCCTCGGGGCGGCGCTGTTCTACGGGGACGCCGTGATCACGCCGGCCATCTCCGTCCTATCGGCGATCGAGGGACTGGAAGTGGCCGCTCCGGCGCTGGCCGAGCTCATCCTCCCGCTGGCGCTGACCATCCTGATCGTCCTGTTCGTGATCCAGCGTTGGGGCACCGGCTCAGTCGGGAAGGCGTTCGGCCCGGTGATGGTGCTGTGGTTCTCCGTGCTCGTCGCCCTTGGCGTCCCGCACATCGTGCACACCCCGCAGATCCTGCTGGCCGTCTCACCGACCTACGCGCTCGAGTTCGTCGCGCTGCACCCCTTCATAGCCTTCGTCGCGATGGGCGGGGTCGTCCTGACCATCACTGGCGCCGAGGCGCTGTACGCGGACATGGGCCACTTCGGGGCGCGGTCCATCCGGCTGTCGTGGTATCTCGTGGTCTTCCCGGCCCTGGCGGTCAACTACCTTGGCCAGGGCGCGATGATCCTCGACGACCCTGGCACGGTGGCCAACCCGTTCTTCCGGATGGCGCCGTCGTGGGCCGCCATGCCGCTCGTCGTGCTCGCCACGCTCGCGACCGTCATCGCCTCGCAGGCCGTCATCTCCGGGGCCTACTCCGTGTCGCGCCAGGCCATCCGGCTCGGCCTGCTGCCGCGGCTGTCCGTGCGGCACACCTCGCGCGAGGAGGGCGGCCAGATCTACGTCCCGGTGATGAACTGGATCCTGTTCCTCGGGGTCATCGTGCTCGTCGTGGCCTTCCGCAGCTCGAGCCAGCTCGCGGCGGCATACGGCCTCGCGGTGACCGGCACGCTGCTGCTCACCAGTGCGCTGTTCCTCGTCCTGGCCCGCGAGGTCTGGCGCGTGCAGGCGTGGAAGCTCGTCGTCTACCTCGTACTCGTCGTCTCGGTGGAGCTGACCTTCCTCGGCGCGAACCTCACGAAGGTGGTCAGTGGCGGCTGGCTGCCGCTCGTCATCGCGGCCATCGTCGTCACGCTCATGACGACGTGGCGTCTCGGGGCTGGCGCCCTGCACGTGAGGGAGCGCCGACTCGAGGGGCCGCTACCGTCCTTCATCCGGAAGATTCGCGACCACGAGGAGATCCGTCGGGTTCCGGGCGTCGCCGTGTTCCCGCACCCGAACTCCACGACGACTCCCCTCGCGCTGCGGTCGAACGTGAACTTCAACCGCGTCCTGCACGAACACGTGATCCTCGTGCAGATCGTCAATGAGAACGTCCCGCACATCCGGCACGTCGACCGGGTGCGGGTCAACGACCTCGGCGATCCCGGCGACGGATTCGTGCACGTCTCGGTGCACGTCGGTTTCACGGACAGCCAGGACATTCCCAAGGGGCTGGCCCTCGCGATCGGCACGACCCCGGAGCTGGACGTCGACCTCGAGGACGCGTACTACTTCCTGTCCGTGATCACCGTGCAGGCGACCGGGCACCGCGGACTGCGGACGTGGCGCAAGCGGCTCTACGCGTGGATGTACCACAACGCGGCCAACCGCACCGAGGTCTTCCACCTGCCGCCAGAGCGGACCGTTGTCATGGGAGCCCAAGTCGAGCTCTAGGGGTCACCTGCTGCTCTTCTGACGGCGCCGTGCTTGCATTGACCTGTGAGCCTTGACCACACCCTGGACTACCTCAGGACCAGGTACCGCGGGGTCTTCCTGCTCGCCGCCGCGGCCGTGCCGCTGCTCCTCTGCGCGGTGCTGGCGGCCTTCCGGGAGAGCCTCACCACCGCCACCGCAGCCCTGCTCCTGGTGCTCTTCGTCGTGGCGGTGGCGGCCAGCGGTGACCGGGTCGCCGGCGTCCTCGCGGCGCTGTCGAGCGGCGTCTGGTTCGACTTCTTCCTCACCCAGCCCTACCAGCGGTTCACCATCGATGACCCCAACGACATCGAAGTCGCCGTCCTGCTCGTGCTGGTCGGGGCGGGCGTCACCGAACTGGCGTTGTGGGGCCGGCGCCAACAGCACCGGGCCAGCCGCCGCACGGGATACCTCGACGGGATCCTGCAGGCAGCCGAACTGGCGGCTGGCACGACGGCCGCGCAGCAGGACGTGATCCGGCGTGTCGGCGAGCAGATCCGCGAGGTCCTCGACCTCGAGCGGTGCCGCTTCGTCCCACGGGGCGACGTCCCGCTGCAGGCGATCCGGATCGACCACGACGGTGTCGTCCGAATCGGTGGGCAGGTCGTCGACGTCGACCGCGTCGGGCTGCCCACGGACCAGGAGATCGGCCTCGTCGTCCGGAGCGGCGGTGTCACGTGCGGGCACTACCTCCTCACGGCCGCTACCAGAGTCGCACGACCCTCGCTGGAGCAGCGCCGGGTGGCGGTCCTGCTCGCGGACCAGGTCGGCACGCTGGTGGCCGGTGGCGGACCAGGGTACGAGGCGCAGGACGCGCCCTGAACAGCGCCAACATCTTTCACGATCTGGCCGTATGCCGCTGGGCTCGCTCAACGCGCTCGCGACCCATCACGACGTGGCTGGGTCCCGCAGCCCCAGGCCAACGACGCGTGGCGTGCGGCGCGTCAGTTCGCCGCGAGGACGTCCTTGAGCGACCATCCGGAGGCCTTGTACTGCCCCGGGCCCGCGAAGCCGCCCGACCCGTTGCCCGGGTAGAACACGAAGCGGCCCGACGACGTGATGCCGATGAGGTCCGCCCTGCCGTCGTTGTTGAAGTCGCGGATGCCGATGATCTTCGAGTAGGCGCCCCAGCCGGAGCCGATCTTGATCCGGCTCCCGGCCCAGCCGCCGATGCCGGTGCCCTTGTAGAGGTAGAGGCTGCCGTCCGGCGTGCGCGCGATGACGTCCATCGCGCCGTCGCCGGTGAAGTCGCCGGCCGAGAGCAGCTTGTCGTAGATGCTCCAGCCGGAGCCGATCTTGATCCGGCTCCCAGCCCAGCTCCCGACTCCGTTGCCCCTGTACAGGTAGAGGTCGCCCGACGGGGTGCGCGCCAGCACGTCGGTGTTGCCGTCTCCGGAGAAGTCGCCGCCCCCGAAGACCTGGTCGTAGATGTTCCAGCCGGAACCGATCTGGCGGCCGGCGTTCAGCCGCCCGGCTCCTGTCCCGGTGTAGAGGTAGAGGAGCCCGCCCGGTGTCCGGGCCAGGACGTCGGCGTAGCCGTCGCCGTTGAAGTCGCCAGGCGAGAGGACGAGGTTGAAGTTCTGCCAGCCGCTGCCGATCGTCGTCCCGCTGTGGACGTAGCCGGCGCCGGTGCCGGTGTAGAGCCGCAGGGCTCCCCCGGTCGTTGTCGCGAGCAGGTCGGGCAGCGAGTCTCCGGAGAATCCGCGGACCGGGTTGAGCCCGGAGGTCCCGTTCATCGCGACGAACCGGTAACCGTGCGACCGGTACCAGTTGATGACGCGCTGCAGGGCCTGGACCGTGTTGCCCCGGAACGAGGAGACGACGGACTCCGCCTCGTGCGAGGCCTTCCCGCCATGCATCAGCACGACCGGGTGGCTCGCGTCGGCCGAGGTCAGGGTCGTCGCGCGGCTGACGATCGAGTTCTGCGCGGAGGTGCTGTAGTAGCCCGGCTGCGTCCAGTCCTTGGAGTCGGTGCTCCACAGGACCGTCTCCATGTTCTCCGACTTGGTCACCGTCGCGACGTTGTTCAGGTAACCGCCCGGTGGCCGGAAGTAGCAGCCCCGGTAGCCGACGGTCTTCTGCTGCAGGTTGGCCGTCGACGAGATCTCGCTCGTCAGGTAGGACACCGACCAGTAGCCGTTCGCCGAGCTCGGGTAGTCGTGGTGCCAGGTGTGGTTGGCCAGGACATGCCCGTCCGCAGCCGCTCGCTGCATGATCGTCGGCATCTCCGACGCGTACTGCCCGGTGACGAAGAAGGTCGCCCGGATGTTGTTGCGCCGCAGGATGTTGAGGATTGCGGGCACCCACTCCTTGCGGTCGTCGTCGAAGGTCAGCGCGACCGTCTTGCCGCTGCCGGGCGCCACCTGGGTCGTCCTTCCCGCAAGGGTGTTCGAGCACGTCGCCGCGCTGGCCGCCCCGGTCTGGGCACCGATCCCCACCGCTGACAGGGCGGCCCCCGCCGCCAGAACCATGGCCGCGCGCCGCGGACTGCGACGCCTGTCCGATCGCCTCGTCGCCATCTTCGCGACCTTTCCCACCCGGGCCGGGCAACCACCGCCGACCCCCTCACTCGCCAGTGTGCGCCGGGCGGAAGCGCTGGCAAAGAGGCAGTTCTGCTGCTCACTCGACTGAACAGACGGTGCCTGTCACGCGAGGTCGTGCTGGTGCGCGTAGGTTGCCGCAGCGGTCCGCGACGTGACGCCGGTCTTCGTGAAGATGTTGCTCAGGTGCCGGGCCACCGTCTTCTCACTGAGGAACAGCTCGGTCGCGATCTGCGGGTTGCTCCGTCCTGTCGCGACGAGCCGCAGCACCTCCACCTCCCGGGCGGTCAGTCCATCCGGGAGGCCGGTCGCGAGCAGCCGCTCGACCTCTCGCCTGGCCGGGTCGGCTCCCAGCTCGGCGAAGGTCCGCTGCGCCACCGAGAGCTCGGACGTGGCTGACATCGGGTCGCCGAGAGCCCTGAGCGCCAAGCCGATTCGCACTCGTGCCCGCGCAGCGTCATAGCGGGCACCCAGGTCGATCCACTGTTTCCACGCCAGCCGGAAATGCGTGAGGGACGCCGCCGGCTCGCCGCGGGCCAGCGCGACGAGCCCAGCGGCATACGCCGCATTGGCGGTGACGGCTTGGCACCCGAAGGACTCGGCGATCGTGCCGAGCTCCACGGACGCTCGCTCCGCCTCGTCGAGCTCACCTGCGGCCACGAAGACATCGACGGCGGAGCCGAGACGCCGCGACCTCATCACGGGGTCGTGCGCCTCGTCGAGGAGACGACGAACGGACGCGACCGCCGCGTTGGTGCGGCCGCGAGCCAGCCAGAGCAGGGACAGACCGGGTTGGGGCTCGTGACCCCACCCTGCGGCCGCGTCATAGGCGGCCTCGGCAGCGTCAAGGTCGCCGAGGGTGCGCAGCACCTCGCCTCGTTCGTACAGTGCCAGCCCAGCCGCGGGATCCATCCCGTTCGCGGCGTAGCGCTCGGCTGCCAACGCGAGCTCCTCGAGCGCGTCGTGGAAGGAGCCATGGGCACGCAGGATCTGGCCGCGGTGGACCGCACACTGCCCGGTGAAGGGCACCAGCCCTGTTTGGTCCTCGCACCAGCGCGTCAGCACTCCGGTCCACTCCGCCATCCGGTGGTAGTCCGCGATCTCCTGGCAACCCTCGATCATCGCGCAGTAGACGTGCCCGGCCATGATGGGCGAGATCTCCCCCGTCGCGAGTGCCACCATCGCCTCGTCGAGCCTGCTGAGCCCCTCCGGGACGCGCCCGAGGTAGAGCAGGGCGCGCCCGGAGCTCGACAGCGCGAAGGCGACGAGGTCCGCATCCCCAGTGCCCCGCCCGATCGCCTCGATCCGCTCGCAGATGGCGTGCATGCCGGCGAAATCCCCCGAGAAGAGCAGCCGGAACATGTCGTGGATGAGCAGGTGGCCGCGCACCGCGGCGTCCTCTGGCTCGCCCTCCGCCAGCCGCTGCGCCCGCGCGACCCAGCCGGCGCCGACGGCCGGCTCGCCCGTCACCGTGAACAGCATCGCAAGCTCGTCGGCGTCACGCGCCGCCTCGACCCGGTTCCCGGAGGCGACGTTGAGCGAGTGCGCCGCCTGGAGGGCGCGGATCGCTGATTCACGATCACCGCTGAGGTATGCCGCTGAGCCGAGTGCACGCAGGTCGTCCACTCCCAGCGTGGCTGGGTCTGCGCGTGTCAAATGCTCGCGTGCCGCTTCCCAGTCCCGGCGCGCATAGCACTTCCGTCCGGCTTCCAGCTCGTCGACGCCCATGTCTGCTCCGCCTCTCGACGGTACTCCGTCGGGTCCTGTCGTCGGGTCAGAAGGTGGCGGACGACGTGGGCGGCGTCGCGCCCTGCCCCGTGGACCATCATCGAGCTCGCCGCCGACTGGAAGCCCAGTCCCATGAAGTAGAGACCGGGTGCCGCGTCGACGACTCCGCCGAGCTCCCGTGGCCAGCCCCGGTCGTCGAAGACGTCGAGGTCGATCCAGCCGAACGTCTGCCGGAACCCGGTGCACCAGATCACGGTCGCGACGTCGACGGCCCCGCGACCCTCGACCACTGGCTTGCCGTCCTCGACGCCGGTGACGCGGTCCTTGACCCAGTCCACGCCGCGCTGCTCGAGGTCCTTCGTCTGCACCCTGAGCCGGAAGCCGCCGTGGAAACGGATCTCGTCCATCTCCTTGCGGCCGACCGGCGTTCGCCGAGTGAGCACATGGGCGAAGGCGAACAGCACCAGCGGGAAGACGAGCCGGAAGCGGCGGGAGTCGAACGGGACGGGGATCTGGCCCAGGTCGCGACCCGCGAGGATCGTCGGGTGGGTCGCCGCGAGCTCGTAGGCGATGTCACACCCCGAGTGAGAGGCACCAACCACGAGGACCGGGCCGGGAGGAAGCTGGCCCGGGCGGCGGTACTCACTCGAATGGAGCTGGACGATCGCCGGGTCCAGCTGGTCGGCGAAGCCGGGCACGGCCGCCGTCCGGCCGAACGTTCCCGTCGCGACGACGACGTTGTCGGCGTGGATCCGACCGCGGTCGGTCGTGACGACGTAGCCACGGGTCGCTCCGTCGTGGCTGACGTCGGGGGCACCCTTCGCCTGCAGACGCACGACGCGTGTACTGAGCCGGACCGGCAGAGCGAGCTCAGCGGCATACGACTCGAGGTAGTCGGCGAACTCCTCCTTGGACGGATAGGTCCACGCCGATGCGGGGAACGGCTTGCCCGGAAGGGCATCCGCCCACGCGGGGGTGAAGAGGCGCAGGCTGTCCCACTGATGACGCCAGCCGTCACCGACGCGGCTCTCGCTGTCGAGGATGACGAAGGGGCGACCCCTCCGCTGGAGCCGGTACCCGGTGACGAGACCGGCCTGGCCGGCGCCGATGATCACCGTCTCGATGTGCTCAGGCTGGGGTGTGGACATGGCTGGCTCCTTGCTCGACTGAGGTGGCGCGTCGGCGCGGTGCATACCGCAGGCTCCACAGGAGCATCAGCGCGGACGACGCGAGGTAGAAGGTGTGCAGCGCCCAGATCGGGCCCGGCGGCAAATGGAAGACGTAGACCGAGTAGAAGAGGTTGCCGACATTGGCCAGGACGAGGTGGCCGCGGCTGTAAGAGCTCAGGTCCTTGGTCCGGGCTGCCTTGCCCAGCATCGGCAGGACGCTCCCGGCGAAGATCACCGAGGCGACGGCGCCGGCTGCGATCGGGATGGAACTGCTCATGCCCTCGACGCTAGGAAGGTGGGCGTGGCCGCCGCGTCGGACGACTCACCCATTACGCCGGGGCCGGCCATGGGTACGTCGACCCACGCAACGAGCTCAGCGGAATGCGGCCTGATTGGCCCTGGGGGCGTTGCGGGACTCAGGCGGCGGGAGCCCCCACGGAGGATGGCGTTGCCGCTTCGGCGCCTCCAGCGCGGAACGCGCGGCGGTAGGCGGTCGGTGAGGTGAGCAGGTGCTGCGCGAACCGTTGGCGCAGAGTCACCGCACTGTTGAAGCCCGTCTCAGCGGCGATGCGCTCGACGGAGAGGTCGGTCTGCTCGAGCAGCTCGCGCACGCGCGTGAGCCGTTGGTGGTTCAGCCATTTGACCGGCGTGGTCCCGGTCACGTCGCGGAATCGGCGTGAGAAGTTGCGCGGCGACATGTAGGCCCGCGAGGCGAGGAGGGTCAGCCCGAGGTCCTCGTGCAGGTTCTCCATCGCGTACTGCATGGCCCGGCTCACGCCTTCCTGCTCGGGCGTGAAGTTGGGCACCGGGGTCATGACGAACTGCGCCTGCCCGCCCTCTCGGTGGGGTGCGACGACCATGCTGCGGGCGACGTTGCGCGCGACGTGGGCGCCATGGTCCTTGCGGATGATGTGGAGGCTGAGGTCGATCCCGGCCGCTGTGCCGGCTGACGTCAGGACCTGGCCATCGTCGACGTACAGCACGTCGGGATCGACCTTGATCCGCGGGTAGGACCGTGCCAGCAGCCCCGCGAACTCCCAATGTGTTGTCGCCGGTCGCCCATCGAGAACACCAGCGGCAGCCAGGACGAAGGCGCCCGTGCAGAAGGACACCAGGCGAGCGCCGCGACGGTATGCCCGGCGGATCGCGTCGATCACCTCCGGCTCCGCGGGCCGGTGCAGGTTCTCCTCAGCATCGACGACGATGATCGTCTCGGCGTCATCGATGGCCTCGACGCCGTGCCGGATCCGCGCCTCGAACAGCCCGTTGACAGCCGCCGCCTCCCCCGGGTGAGCGGTGCAGACCCGGACGTCGTACCAGCCGGTCCCGTGTTCGGGACGCGGTTCGGCGAAGACCTCCACCGCGACGCCCAGCTCGAAGAGAGTGAAGTCGGTGGGGACGACCACGGCTACTCGATGTGCTGCCATCTCTCGACGGTACGTTTTCGCGGCCACCCGCCACAGTGGCGCGAATGACATCCACCGATGAATTCCGGCCACCTTCTCGAGCAGATCGCCGAGTCTGGATGGAGTCGCGCCATGGTGACGCGATTCCATTGATCCGACGCGGCAGGAGTTCTGCAATGCCTTGAGGGCCGACGCTCGAACGGGCCGGCAACCGCCGCCCAGCAGCCGGCCCAGGAGGCGAGACCAATGCGGATCTTCTTCGCGGGCGCAACGGGTGTCATTGCGCGCCATGCCATCCCGGAACTTGTCAGGGCCGGTCACGAGGTCCACGGCACGAGTCGGTCCTGGCTGGGTGAGGCGAAGCTGCGCCGGCTCGGCGCGCACGCCGTGAGCCTGGACGCGACTGATGCGGCCGCAGTCAGGGACGCGCTTCACGACGTGCGACCGGACATCGTGGTCAACATGCTCACGGACCTCAAGAACCCGCCCAGCTTCCGTGATCTCGACGGGACGATGGTCGGCACCAACCACCTCCGTACCGCGGGCACCGACTCATGGCTCGCTGCCGCCCTCGACGTCGGTGTGCGGAGGTACATCGCCCAGTCGTTCGCCGGGTGGTTCAGCGAGCCCCGCGCGGTCACGGTGCAGGGCGAGGTCGCGGAGCTGCTGGCTGACCCTCCGCCGGCGGCCACCGAGACCGTCGGTGCGCTCCGGCATCTCGAGTCGATGGTCAACGCCGCTCCTGGCGGTGTGGTCCTCCGTTTCGGCGTCCTCTACGGCGAGCGGACGAGCCTCGGAACGTATGGCCAGACGCTGGAGGACGTGAAGCGACGACGGATCCCCGTCGTCGGAGGCGGGCAGGGCGTCTGGTCGTTCTGCCACGTCGAGGACGCAGCTCAGGCCGTCGCCTTGGCCGTCGACTCCGAGGTCACAGGGCTGTTCGAGATCGTGGACCACGAGCCTGCCCCGGTCCATCAGTGGCTGCCCGAACTTGCCGGGGCTGTCGGGGCCAAGGCCCCGCGACACGTGCCCGCATGGCTGGCGAGGCCGTTCATCGGGGACTTCGGCGTCCATCTGATGACTGCCGCGCAAGGCGCCTCGAACGACCTCGCAGCACGGGAGCTCGGGTTCAAGCCGCGCCACGAGACCTGGTCGGAGGGATTCCACACCAGTCTCGGCGGCTAGCGTGTGCATGGCCGGCCCACCCGTCGGTCACCCAGAGCCGCCGCGTCCCCACCAGACGCGAAGAGGCGCCAGCCGCTCGGGGTCAAGCTGGCGCCTCGTACCCCCTTCATCGCAGCAGGCGCCAAGGCGTTACAGGTCCTACTCGCCGCCCAAGGAATCAGGCGATGGGCTCAGACGCCCTGGCGGGCTTCGATCCGGCCCGAGCTGATCGCCGTGAGGAAGGCTTGGTAGTCGCGCTCGTTCTGGTCGGCATACTGCTCGGCGAACTCGGCGATGGACTTGTCGAACCGGCGCTTGCTGCCCAGGTATGCGGCGATGGCGATCGGGTCGCCCGACCTGGCGTGGGCGCGGGCCAGCGTCCAACCGCAGATCTGCGCGTAGTAGTTCAGCCCCGGCGGGACCATCGACTCGACGTCCGCGGATCCCTTCATGTCGCGCAGCTGCCGCCAGTAGTAGGAACGGTCCGCCTCGATCCCGCCGGACCACCCGAGGAAGATGTCCGAGGCAGACTGGAGCAGCTTCTGGCCCTGGACCACTCGCTCACCCATGTTGGCGAACGCGCTGCGGGGCAGGTGCGCCTCAAGGACTGAGCGAGTGGCCTCCTTGACCTGGAGGAACAGCGGGTCCCGCGCGTCGCGTCCCTCGAGCAATGCGACGAAGGCGCGGGTGCCCACTGACCCGACACCGACCACCTTGCGGGCGACGTCGACGATCCGGTAGTGGTCGAGCAGCTGACGCCGCGTCTGGCTGACCGTCTGCCGGTAGCGCTCGAAGATCTCCCGCACCGCATCCTCCGCCTCCACCGGGTCCAAGCCGTAGTAGCTCCCGAGCTCCCGAATGGGGATGAGCACGGGCGGCTGGCTGATGATCCGAACCCGGCCATCCACCACCTCGGTGAGCTTGGCCAGGGCCTGCAAGTTGGTCCGAGTACGTGCCTTCTCCAAGGCCGCCTCGCCCCGCCTGATCAACGCGGCCTCCCTCTTGATCCTGTTCTTGATCTGGCTCTGCACCTGGGCCTTGGCGCGGCCCTTGGGGTCCTTGGAGTGCTTGGCGGACCCGACGACCGTCCGTCGGACGCTCTCCATCCCTTGCCGCACATCGTCCTCGGAGAGGCGGGCATACCAGATGTCGAGCGTGTCCTGCTGTGCGAACCCGGCCATGGCGGTGCGATAGGCGTGGGTCACGGTGAGGCATGCCTCTCGCACGTCGGAGGGGGCGAACCCGTTGTTGCGCGCGGCGATGGCGAAGCTGGCTGCCAGGCGCTTGACGTCGTACTCGAACGGGCCGGGCAGCGTCTCGTCGAAATCGTTGAGGTCGAACAGCAGTTGCCGCTCCGGTGAGGCATAGACACCGAAGTTCGACAGGTGGGCGTCACCGCATAGCTGCGCGTCGAGCCCCGCCGTCGGGGTCGTGGCCAGGTCCGCAGCCATGATCGCGGCCGACCCACGGAAGAAGGTGAAGGCCGAGGCCATCATCCGGCCATGGCGGACCGGCACGAGGTCGGGTTCCCGGGTCGCGTTCTGTGCCTCCAGCAGGGTCACTGGGTCCCGCCGCCCCACAGGCGGCTGCCACCCGGCGTGCGCTTCGAGGGGCGCGCGGTCCCTGGCGCGCTTGCCCAGCGCCTCACGGTCGGCGACCGTCAGGTGGACCGCGGTTTCCGACGTGGTCATGACGTCTCCTTCGGGTCGGCGGCGGGTTCAGCGGCGGGCTCCGCGGCAGGCTCAGCCGGCGTCGGCGTCGGCGCCGGCGAGGACGAGCGGAACGCCGCGATCGCCTCTTCAACGGTGGGGTACACGTGGTCGATGTGGAGCAGCTCGAGCACGCCGAACCGCTCCAGGGTCGCCCGCAGGTCCGGATCCAGGGCGGCCAGGGCGAACGTCGCGTGGCGGTTGTGGACGAACGTGACGAGCTGGTGCAATGCGGCGCCCGCCGAGTAGTCGACGTCGGGGATCGCGGAGCAGTCGAGCACGAGCCAGCGCACCGGGTCCGGGGCGGTGGTGATCAGCTCCTGGACACCATCGGAGAACTGGTTGGCGTTGGCATAGAACAGGTCAGCGTCGTAGCGGAAGACGAGAAGTCCAGGAGCACTCTGCATCCCTGGCTCAGCACGCTGGAAGGTCGGCTCACCCTCGGCGCTGAGGCCGACCACGAACCGGTGCGGACGGTACTGGCGCCGGACCATCTCGATGAGCGAGAGCACGACGGCCAGCACGATGCCCTGCTGCACCCCGACCGCGAACACGAAGACGGCGGTGAGGATCGCGATGTAGCACTCGCTGCGACGGGCCACCCAGACCCGCCGCAGGCCCGCGATGTCGACCAGGTCGAGGCCGATGACGAAGACGATCGCACCGAGCACCGGTTTGGGCAGGTTCGTCAGGACCCCGGTGAAGAACAGCAGGATGAGGAGCACGACCACGGCCATGGTCGCGTGGGCGACCTGGGTCTTGCCCTTCTGTTCGTCGAGGATCTGGGTCTTGGTGGGGCTTCCGTTGACGACGAATGTGCCGCTGAGCCCGGCGGCCAGGTTGGCCCCGCTGAGGCCCACGATGTCGCGGTTGATGTCGACCCGCTGGCCACGCCGCGTGGCGAAACTGCGTGAGGTCGCGGCGCTCTGCGCGATGATCAGCACGAAGCAGGAGAAGGCCACGGTCATCAGCGGCGGGATGTTGGACCAGCCGACCCCTTGGGGTAGCCCGATCGGCGGGAAGCCGCCCTGCATCGCCCCGACGACCGCCACGCCGTGCGACGAGACATCCGCCACGCTCGCCACGATGATCGACAGCACCACAGCGACGATCGCGCCGGGCACCTTCGGCAGGAACCGCTTGAATCCGAAGATGATCGCGAGCGTGCCCAGGGCGAACGCGAACGTGGGCAGGCTCGTGTCGCGCAGGGAGGTCAGGGTGTGCCACTGCTGCTCAAACCAGCCCCCCTTGCCCTTGGGGATCCCGAGCATGTCTGGCAGCTGCCCGGAGAACACCTGGATGCCGACGCCGGTCAGGAAGCCGATGAGCACCGAGGCCGACAGGAAGTCGCCGAGGAACCCGAGGCGCAGCAGTCGGGCGAGCAGGAGCAACACGCCGCACAGGAGGGCGGTGAGCGACGTGAGCGCGAGCCATTGTGGCGAATAGGGACCCAGCCCTGCGAGGCCGAGGGTGGCCAGGCCGCCCGCGAGGATGGCCGCCGTCGCCGAGTCGGCCCCGACCACGAGCAAGCGAGACGAGCCGAGCAGGGCGAAGACGATCGCCGGGAAGAGGACCGTGTACAGGCCGGTGACGACCGGCACCTGCGCGATCGAGGTGTAGCCCATTGTCTCGGGCACGGCCACCGCGGCCAGGGTCAGCCCGGCGACGATGTCCGTCCGCAACCACGACCTCTGGTAGCCGCGGAGTGACTCCGGGACGAACCGAGACATGGGACCAGAGTCCGACCCTCACGGCGAACGCACATCACCCCGACCGGGTGGGATGTGACCCGACGAGTCCGCGCGTCACCGGGGCTGGCTCACAGCCAGCGCCGCACCCGGTCGCGATACTCGGCGTAGGCCGTTCCGAGGCGCTCGCTCAGATAGCGCTCCTCGGGCAGGACCGCACCGAAGTGCAGGCCGGCGAAAGCCAGCGGTGTGAGGGCCAGCGCGACCCATGAGGACACGATGAGCGCCGCTCCGACATAGAGCGCCAGCATGCCCAGGTAGAGCGGGTTGCGCGACACGCGATACGGGCCCTCGTCCAGCAGTGTCGTCGTGCGCTGCCCCGGCAGGAGCCCGGTTCCACGGCGCGCGAAGAGGATCAACGACCAGCCGTTCCATCCGACGAAGAGCACGACCAAGGCCCAACCGACGACGGCGGCGATCGGGCCGAGGTCCACCGAGAGCCCCCAAGCTCTCTCCACCGCG
Source organism: Intrasporangium sp. (assembly GCF_036566125.1). GTDB lineage: Bacteria > Actinomycetota > Actinomycetes > Actinomycetales > Dermatophilaceae > Intrasporangium. The sequence goes on along the minus strand of NZ_DATCWX010000197.1, from coordinate 3,243 downwards.
ACACCGACGAGCCACGGCACGCCGACGGCAACCGGCGGCCAGAGCCGGAAGTGGGGCGCATCACCGTCCCGCTCTCGACCAAACACTCGCCTCCCCCTTCGCACGTCGTCGACGACTGCCATCACCATCGCAGAGGGATGAGGGTGGAGCACGAGACAAACAGTCGCCTTTCGCTGTGATGAAGCCAATCCGGCGTATGCCGCTGAGCTTGGTGCCAGCCCAACGCCGGGTGGGGTGCCAGCGACGTCAGCAGGCGGCGGGGTCAGCCGTGCGCGCCCGGAGCCAGGTCGTGACGCGACGCGTCACCTCGGCGTCGATCGGCCTCCGGATCTCGCTCTTGTAGGCCTTGAGCGATGCCGTGCCGGGCTGACGACGCAGCAGGTGCGTCACATCCGGAGCGACGTACGTCTCGACCGGTCCCTGCACGTGCCGCTCGACCACGTCGAGGTCGGCGGCGTTGACCTGCAGGTCCTTGCTGCCGGTGATGGCGAGCACCGGGACGGTGATGCGGGACAGGTCGGAGCGCGGGTCGTGGGCCATGAACTCGCGCATCCAGCGGGCATTGATCTTCGCCCCGCCGATGCGCGCGACGTCGGTCGTCGTGGCCTTGATCTTGGCGTGATTCTGCTTGACCTTGCTCACCACGTCGGTCCGCATGACCTTGAGCATCAGGCGGATCGGCGCCGGCAGACCTGGCGCGATCTGCTCGCCCTGCCACACGAGGACGTCCTCCCCCGGTGACGCCGAGGTACTGAGGAGCACCACACCGGCGAGCTGGTCGTCCGAGGCGGCGAGGGCTGCAGCGTCGAGGGCACCCTCGCTGTGGCCAACGACGAAGACGGCGTGACCGTCCACCTCGGCCCGGCCACGCAGGGCGGCGAGCCCGTTGCGAGCCTCGTCGATCCGGTCGTGGAAGCCGAACCTTCGCCAGTCGCCCGCCTCGGCGCTGGCGCCGACGCCGCGCTTGTCGTAGCGGAGGCTGGCAATCCCCGCCTCGGCGAGCGCCTGCGCGAGCTGCTTCGTCACCTCGAGAGGCATGCGAGGATGGTTGGAGTCGCGGTCCACCGGACCCGACCCGGGAATGAGCAAGGCCGCCGGGAACGGAGCCTCGCCCGCCGGGACCATGAGCGATCCCTCGAGCCGGTCGGTACCGACGCGGAACTCAACCGGCAGTTCACGCACGGCATCACGCGGAGCATCACGCGGAGCATCAGCAGCAGCATCGTCAGGGCTGCCCCCGCGCGCCTGCCCGACCGCTCGCTCGATGAGCGCCCCGAGTCGGACGGCCTCGGGCGATCCGACGAGCAGCGTGCTCCACCGCTGGCCGGAGAGCTCGATCCTCAGGGCCGGCTCCCCCCGGCGCACGGAGACGAGAGCCTTGGACGACCACGTCCGCCACGTCCCCAGCATGCGGTAGCCCGGGATGCCCAAACCTGGTGCGCGCAGGCCGCGTGCCGCCGCCAGGCCGTTGTCGACGACCCGCACGGCCCGAATCGCCGAGAGCGGGACCTCGACGTCGCGGACGAGGCCGGCGATGTGCTCGAACGCGGTGAAGTGGATGCGCAGCTGGGTGCGGGTGATCTCAAGTGTGGTCATGACTGCAGTGTTCTCAGGTTTGATATCAATGTCAAGTCTGATAATAATAGGGTTCAGACCCCTCAGAATCCCCATCGGAGGATCGACATGAAGCCGAGTGAACTGCTCCTCCACCCCGTTCGGTTGCGGATTGCCCAGGCCTTTCTCGGTGGTGACTCGCTGACGACCGCGGAGCTGCGCGAACGGCTCTCCGACGTCGCGCCGGCGACCCTCTACCGGCAGGTCGCCGCACTCGTCGAGGGCAACGTGCTCGAGGTCGTCGATGAGCGCCGGATCCGCGGCGCCGTCGAGCGCACCTACCGTCTCCGGACCGAGGCGGCGACGATCGACGCGGACGAGGCCCGGGAGATGAGCGTCGAGGATCACCGGCAGGGGTTTCTCACCTTTGTCGTCGGGCTGCTCGCCGACTTCGACCGCTACCTCGACGGGGGCGACGCCGACCTCGGCCGGGACCTCGTCGGGTACCGCCAGACTGCGTTCCATCTGACCGATGAGGAGACGATGGCGCTCATCGCGGACCTGCGCGCCGTCGTCATGTCCCGGGCTGACCACGAGCCTGCACCAGGCCGGCGCCGTCGCAGCTTCACGACGATCCTCATGCCGACTGACCACCAGGCGAATCGCATGTCATCGGATCGGGCGGCTCCTACCATTGAGCTGTGATGCTCGTGGAGCGGGATCACTGCCTGCGCACCCTTGAGTCGTACCTCGATGACGCGGCTGCCGGACACGGTCGTCTGGTCTACATATGCGGCGAGGCTGGCGTGGGCAAGTCCTCGCTCGTCAGTGCGTTCGCGTCCGACCACGCCGGCCGAGCTGTGGTTTCTTTCGCATACTGCGACGGATCCGCGACGCCATCACCGTTGGCACCCATGCGTGAGCTCTTGCCGACGCTGCGACCCCGTGCGTGGCCGGAGAACGCCACCCGGGCGGACATCTTCGCGGCCGTACTGGGCGCGCTTCGCGATCCGGCCGATGACAAGCCGCACCTCGTCGTCGTCGAGGACGCGCAATGGGCCGATCAGGCCACCTTGGATCTCCTCCTCCACCTTGCCCGGCGCATTCACACCTGCCGCGCCGTCGTCCTCGTTACCTATCGAGGAGAGGACGTCGACGTGGCTCCAGGCTTGAGGCAGCTGCTCGGTGTCAGCGCCTCCGCGACCGGAACGCGACGGCTTGACGTGCAGCCCCTGTCGTGTGAGGCGGTGACGACGCTCGTCGCCCAGCACGCGAAGGCACACCGGGACGGCCGTCCGGTCGACCCAGCACGCCTGCACGAGATCACCCACGGCAACGCCTTCTACATCACCGAGGTCCTCTCGAGTGGTCTCGACACGGTTCCCGAGCGGTGCCGAGACGCGATCCTCGCCCGGGTGGCCGGCCTCTCCGACGCGACCCAGCAGGCGCTCGAGATCGTCGCACTGGCGGGAGCCCGAGCGGAGGTGGATCTCCTCGAAGAACTACTGAGCGCTGGGCTGGCGACGCTCGACGAAGCGCTCGCACGGGGTCTGCTCGTCGAGGCCGACAGAGCCATCACGTTCCGGCATGAGCTTGCCCGCCGCGTCGTGGCTGAACAGCTTCCCCTGGGTAGGAGGATGCACCAGCACCGGCGACTGCTCGCCGCCCTGGAGGCTCGGGGGGCCGACC
>NZ_DATCWX010000192.1:0-2925 GCF_036566125.1 Intrasporangium sp. | reverse complement strand
GAGGTGGCGCGGGCCGACTGACGTGGCGCGCGGTACATCCCGCGCCACGTGTGCTACGGCGCGCTACGTTTGCCAAGGCGCGCGACGTGCCGGGCCGACGACGTCGGCCGCGAGGGGCCCGGCGCTGAGGGCGCCACAGTCGCGGCTACTCGCAGCGGGTCAGGGGCACGGGCACGATGGCCTGGAGCTGCTCGAACGTCATGCCGTGGGTCTCGCGGACGAGGACGCCTTCGGGACCGATGAGGAACACCGCGACGTCGGTGTAGACCCGAGTGACGCAAGCGACCCCCGTCAGGGGATAGGTGCACGTCTCGACGAGCTTGCTCTCGCCGTCGCGGGTGAGAAGGCTCATCATGACGTACGTCTCCTTGGCGCCCAGGGCCAGGTCCATGGCCCCGCCGACGGCCGGGATGTCGTCGGGGTCGCCCGTGTGCCAGTTGGCCAGGTCGCCGTTGGCGCCCACCTGGTAGGCGCCGAGGACGCAGATGTCCAGGTGGCCGCCGCGCATCATCGCGAACGAGTCGGCGTGGTGGAAGTACGAGGCCCCCGGCAGCTCGGTCACGGGGATCTTGCCGGCATTGATCAGGTCGAGGTCGACCTCGTCACCCTGAGCCGCGGGGCCCATGCCGAGCATGCCGTTCTCGGTGTGCAGCGTGACGTGCTGGTCGGGTGACAGGTGGTCCGCGACGAGCGTGGGCTGGCCGATGCCGAGGTTGACGTAGGCGCCGGTCGGGATGTCCGCCGCGACGAGCGCGGCGAGCGCGTGCTTGCCGAGCCGCTCGGGGCCCTCGCTGAACGGCTGCGTCGGCTGCGTCATGTTCGTCCCGGCACTCACTGGCCCTCCTCCGGTTGCGGGGTCGCCTCGGTCGGGACGACGACGACCCGGTCGACGTAGATGCCCGGGGTCACGACGACCTCGGGGTCGATCCCACCGACCGGCACGATCTCGTGCACCTGGACGATCGTCGTCGTCGCGGCGGCCGCCATGATCGGCCCGAAGTTCCGGGCGGTCTTGCGGTAGGTGAGGTTCCCGACCCCGTCGGCCCGGTGCGCCTTGACGAGCGCGTAGTCACCGCGGATCGGGTATTCGAGCACGTAGTGGCGTCCATCGATCTCGCGCACCTCCCGACCCTCGGCCAGCTGCGTGCCGTAGCCGGTCGGCGTGAAGAAGGCACCGATGCCCGCGCCGGCCGCGCGGATCCGCTCGGCGAGGTTGCCCTGTGGCACCAGCTCGAGGTCGATCTCGCCGGCGCGGTACTTCGCGTCGAAGTGGTGGCTGTCATGCTGTCTCGGGAAGGAGCAGATGATCTTGCGCACGCGACCTGCAGCGATGAGCGCCGCAAGCCCGGCGTCACCGTTGCCGGCGTTGTTGTTGACCACGGTGAGGTCGCCGGCGCCGCCGTCGACGAGGGCCTCGATGAGCTCGACGGGCTGACCTGCCGTGCCGAAGCCACCGATGAGGACGGTCGCACCATCCGGGATGTCGGCAACCGCCTCCCTGGCGCTCTCAGAGATCGTGAGCATGTGGGTTTCCTTCCCCTTCAAGCATGTTCCGTATGCCGCTGAGCTCGCTCCCGCGCTTGGGCTCGCTCACCGGGTGGTGACGTTCTCGAGCACCACCGCGAGGCCCTGTCCCACGCCGATGCAGATGCAGGCGACGCCCCATCGCTCCCCGGTGCGCTGCAGGTCACGCGCGAGGGTGCCGAGGATGCGCCCGCCGGAGGCGCCCAGCGGGTGCCCGATGGCGATCGCGCCGCCGTGCCGGTTGACGATCTCCGGATCGACGGCCCAGGCGTCGATGCACGCCAGCGACTGGGCGGCGAAGGCCTCGTTCAGCTCGACCGCCGACACGTCGTCCCACGTGATGCCGGCCCGGGCCAGCGCCCGGTTGGCTGCCTCGACCGGCGCGTAGCCGAAGAACTGCGGCTCGTTCGCGCTCGCGCCGCGACCAGCGATCCGCGCAATCGGCTCGAGGCCGATCGTGTCCTGGGCCCGCTCGCTGCCGAGGAGCACCGCCGAGGCGCCGTCGTTGAGCGGCGACGCGTTGCCGGCTGTCACCGTGCCACCTTCCTTGCGGAAGGACGTCTTGAGGCCGGCCAACCGCTCCACCGTCGTGTCGGGCCGGATGGACTCGTCACGCGAGAGCTCGACCCCGGGCACCTCGACGACGAGGTCGTCGTAGAACCCGTCGGACCACGCCTGGTCCGCCAGGCGGTGGGACCGCTCCGCGAAGGCGTCCTGACGGTCGCGCGTGATGTCGTACTTCTCCCGGAGCTGCTCGGTCGCCTCGCCGAGGGACACCGTCCACTCGGTCGGCATCGCCGGGTTCACCAGACGCCACCCGAGCGTGGTCGAGGCGAGGCTCAGGTTGCCTGCGGGGTACGGCTTGTCGGTCTTGGGCAGCACCCAGGGCGCTCGGGTCATGGACTCGACCCCACCGGTGAGCACCACGTCAGCGTCACCGGTCTCGATGGACCGCGACGCGACCATGGCCGCGTCCAGGCTCGAGCCGCACAGCCGATTCACGGTCGAGCCGGGCACGCTCGTCGGAAGGCCGGCCAGGAGGGCAGCCATGCGCGCGACGTTGCGGTTCTCCTCGCCGGCACCGTTGGCGTTGCCGAGCACCACCTCGTCGACATGCTCGCCGGCGCCACCACCGGCGAGGCCCGGCGCGCGCTCGACGATCCGCCGCACGACGAGCGCTGCGAGGTCGTCCGGACGCTCGCCGGCGAGGGCGCCGCCAAACCGGCCGAACGGCGTGCGAATGGCGTCGTAGACAAAGGCGTGGCTCGGCATGCGTCGTTCCTTCGAGTGGTCGGTATGCGCACTAGCGTGCGCAATACGAACATCCGAAGTGTAGACGATCAGTGGTCACGCGCGAACGACAACGGCCGGACCCACGATGCGTGGGTCCGGCCGTCGCGG
>NZ_DATCWX010000190.1:0-20145 GCF_036566125.1 Intrasporangium sp. | reverse complement strand
GAGCCGGCTGGCGAGCAGCGTGGTCACCGCGAGGGCCGTGCCCTCGGGCGTGCCGAGGACTTCGGCCAGGGCCGCGGCCTGCACGAGGAGGACCAGGACGAGGGCCGCGGCGCCCGCGGGGCCGGTGTCGCCGCGCTTCATGACCTCGAGCGCCCGCGACCGGCTCGTGCCCGAGATCAGCCCATCCGCGAGGTCGGCCAGGCCATCGAGGTGCATCGCACGGCTCAGGAGGGCGGTCACGGTCAAGGCCAGCCCGGCCGCGAGGAGCGGAGAGAGCCAGCCGTTCTGCGCGATGAGACCGAGGCCCAGCCATGCACCCGTGGCCGGAAGGGCAGTCACCGGCGCGAGGACCATGGCGCGCTCTGCCGTTGCAGGGTCGACGCGGCCCGGCGGTCGTACCGGGATGACCAGGAAAGTGCCGGCACTGAGGCGCCAGGCGTCACGCATGTAGCGTCCGTGGCGGGAGGGAGCGGGGGACGATCGGAGCCTGGGTGAGGTCCAGCACCCGGCCTGCCACGACAAGATGGACGGTTGCCGCGACCTCCGCGACTGCGGCGTTGAGCCTGCCCAGCTCGTCCTGGAAGAAGCGGCCCGAGGCGCTCAGGGGCACGAGCGACCAACCGACTTCGTTTGTCACGACCACGACGGCATGCCTTGCGCGACAAAGGGACTCGATCAAGGATGCGGTGCGCAGACGCACGTGGTCAGTGGCGCGATCGAGGTCCTCCCAGCCCACCAGGTCAACCTGCGCAGTGAGCCAGGTGCCGAGGCAGTCGATGATCACGGGCCCGGCGGCCGCGGCGAGCGCCTCCTCCGGCTCGGCCGTCTCGAGGGTTCGCCAGCTCGAGGGTCGTCGCTCCTGGTGGGCTCGCACGCGCGCAGCCCAGGCCGGGTCGTCACCCTCGGCGCGGCGGCCCGTCGCCACATAGAGAACGTCGCGGTGCATGGCGACGAGGTGCTCGGCATGGCGGCTCTTGCCGCTGCGGACCGGTCCGGTGACGAGCGTGGTGGTGGGTGCCCGCGGAGTCATCTGGCCAGCGTGCCACGGTCGGGCGCGGCCACGGCGACATCGTGGTGTTCCCCGGCGGGGGATGCCCGTTCCCCCGCGGACGGGTCGAACGCCACCTGAGACCCGAAGGCGGCGCGCCGAGCCGCCCGTCGGAAGACACGGAGCAGCGCCGGCCCGGCGACGGTGACGAGGATGGCGTTGAGCACCCCCCGCGGCACGTCCCAGGCGAGGGACGTCGCCAGATAGAAGACGGCGTAGTGCCCGAGGTTTTCCGCGACGGTGGCGCCCGGGACGAAACCCATGCCGGTGGGGGCGTTGGCGCCGAGGAACGGCCAGAACCAGAGGTTCATGAAGACACCGAAGATGATGCCGCTTGTCAGGGCGTAGCCCGCGAGCATCCATCGCTCCGATCGGGCTCCCGATCGCCCCGGGAGGAGACCGGCGCCAAGCCCGATCGCACCGGCACAGATCATCTGGAAGGGCAGCCAGGGTCCGACGCCTCCGGTGAGGAGCGCTCCGGTGAGGAGCGCGAGTGCGCCCCCGACGAAGCCCACGCCCGGCCCGAGCACGCGACCGGCGACGATGATGATGAAGAACATCGGCTCGAGTCCGGCCGTCCCCGCGCTCAGCACCCGCATCGCACCCCCCGCGGCTGCCGTCACGCCCAGGACGGCAATCGTCTTCGCGTCGAGTCTCCCCGAGGTCACCTCGGCAAGGCAGACGAGCGTGAGCAGCGCGAGGATCCCGGCGAAGAGCCACGGGGCGTCGTTCCCGTGGTTCGTCACGAACTCGGCCGAGGCGACGAAGGGCCAGAGGAAGGCCAGCGCACCGATGGCCGCGACGAGACCAATCGCGGCAGCCGCTGGCCAACGGACCGGGATGACGGTCATGCGGACCGTCCCAGTGCCGCGGCCACCTCGTCCACGGTGAGCCACGTCTGGGGCCGCAGCACCTTGGTGACCTGGGGGGCGAAGGCCGGTGACGAGGCGAGAACCTGGCGGACCGGGCCGTCGGCGACGACCTCGCCGTCGGCGAGGATGACGACGCGGTCGGCGACCTCGGCGGCGAGCTCCACGTCGTGCGTCGCCAGCAGGACCGTCGTGCCGCGGCTGGCGAGATCGCGCAACGTGGCCCCGAGCCGCTCCTTGGCTCCGTAGTCCAGCCCTCGGGTCGGCTCGTCGAGGAGCAGGACCGTGGGTGAGCCAGCCAGGATCACCGACAGGGCGAGCTCAAGGCGTTGGCCCTCGGACAGGTCACGGGGATGCCGCGTCGGGTCGAGGCCGCCCGAGATTCCCTCGAGGATCGCAGCGGCCGTCCCGCTGGCCACGTCGAAGTCCTGGTCGGCGGCCGCGCACTCGGCGGCGACCGAGTCGCTGTACAGCAGCAGCTCTGGCTGCTGGGGAACGAGTCCCACCAGGGCCACCCTGCGCCTGGCCGGCAGTGAGGCAGGCTGGGCCCACGTGGGCCCGTCGGCGACTCGGACGGAACCCGCCTCGGGGGTGAGCTGTCCTGCCACGGTGCCGAGGAGGGTCGATTTGCCGGCTCCGTTCCTGCCCATCAGGGCGGTCACGGTACCGGGGAACAGGCTCAGCGACAGGTCATCGATGACGGGCCTGCCGGCGCGGAGGACTTGTGCCCCTTCGAAGAGGACCGAGGGGCGCTGGGACGTGCCGTCATCCCGGCCTGCCGTGGGCATCGCCGCGGCGAGGCGCTCCCGCAAGGCTCCGGCACGCCGCCGCGCGTCGCGGATGGAGAGCGGGGTCGGTGTCCACCTGGCCAGGCGCGACAGGGCAACGAGCGGCGGGTGGATCGGTGAGTCGGCCATCGCCTCAGCCGGATCGAGCAGCGCCGAGGTGCGACCCCCGTCGATGAGGATGACACGGTCCGCGTGGTGGACGACGCGCTCCAGCCGATGCTCTGCCAGGACCACTGTGACGCCCAGGTCGTGCACGATCCGGTGCAGGGAGGCCAGCACCTCTTCGGCCGCGACCGGGTCGAGAGCCGAGGTCGGTTCATCGAGCACGAGGATCTGCGGCCCGGCGGCGAAGACGGAGGCGATGGCAACCCGCTGCTGCTGTCCTCCGGACAGCGCGCCGAGGGGCCGAGTGCGCAACGGCGTGAGCCCGAAGAGATCGAGGGTCTCTTCGACGCGTCGACGGATCGTCGTCGGATCGAGTCCCATCGTCTCCATGCCGTAGGCGATCTCGTCCTCGACGACGTCGGTCACGAAGGTGGACACCGGGTTCTGCTCGACGAGCCCCACAACGGTGGCCAGGTCGCGGGGCCGGTGGTCTGCAGTGCTGTGGTCGTCGACGATGACGCGGCCGGTCAGGGTGCCGCCGCTGAAGTGCGGCACCAGTCCGTTGATGGTGCGCAGCAGCGTCGACTTGCCGCTACCGGTCGGTCCGACGACGAGGACCAGCTCGCCCTCCGGGATCTCGAGCGTGACGTCACGCAGGCTCGGCTCGTCGGCATCGGCGTAGCGGACCGTGACGTGGTCGAACACGATCATGCGAGTGCCCTTCGGGGACGAGGCGTGAACCAGGCGGGAAGCGCCGCGACCAGCACGGCGACGACAGTGAGCACTGGCAGCGGGGGTGGTTCGGCGCGGGGGAGCGGCACGACGCCCGTCCACCCTTGCGCGCTGGCGACGACGAGGACGCCCCCGGGCACGGCGCCGCAGATCACGGTGAGGGTCTCGGTCCACGTCCACGGGTCGCGCCGGTGACCCGACCGGCCGTCTCTGGAGGCGCCGATCGCAAGGCTGGCACCCGCAACGACCACCCCGATGACCAGGAGGGGCAGGCCGAGGACGCCGCCGACCGAGCTGTCGAGCAGCCCGTAGAGCCCGGCGAGGACCCCCAGGGTGCCGATGACCGCGAGGACGGAGGCGGTGCGGCGCCCGCGTGGAGTCGTCCGGACCGCCCGGCCGTAACCGCGTGACTCCATCGAGGCGGCCAGCCCGAGGGAACGGGCGAAGGCCGCCTCGAGGACGGGCACGGCCAGGCGTGCCAGTTCCCGAATGCCGCGGCCGTCGTGCCCGCGAAGGGCGCGGGCGCTGCGGACGGCCCGTGCGTCGGAGAGCAGCTGTGGCGCGAAGGTCAGGCCGACGACAATCGCCGTGCCGACGTCGTACAGCGTCGCTGGCAGGTACCGGAGCAGGCGCCTCGGGCTGGCCAGCGCATTGGCGGCGCCGATGCACGCGAGGATCGCCGCGAGACGCAACGCGTCATAGAGGGCGTAGAGCAGGCTCTCGAGCGACACCCGGCCACCGATCCGCAGGAAGGAAGCCCATTCGGGCAGGGGGATCCGGGGGAGAGTGAAGAGCACGGTCTCCCCGCGGATTCCGTTGCCGAGGATGACGGTCAGCACGAGCCGAAACATGACGACCATCGCCCCGATGACGACAAAGGCCATCAGTGGGTTGGGGGCGGACGGGTCGCGACGCTCGCTGACGACGAGGATGCAGACGCCGATGATGAGCAGGAGGACCATGGGGTTGGTCGTCCGCGACGCGGCGGTCGCCAGCCCCAGCCCCCACAGCCACCAGGCTGCAGGGTGCTGGAGCCGCTCACGAGCGCTCATGCTGACAGGGTCAGGGGTTGCGCTTGCCTGCGGCGCGCGAGCGCGCGATGAGGAAGGCAACCAGCCCCAGCAGCGCGATCCCCACGATGACGTATGCCGCTGTGCTCGTGCCGCTCGACGTGTCCTCCGCGGGTGCGCTGACCGGCGCTGCCGCGGACGCCGTCGGCGTGGCACTCTGCGTGGCGGTCGGTGCGGCGATCTGCACGGGTGTGTCCGCCGCCTTGGCCTCGGCGCTGAGGTCCTTCACCTCACCGCCGCAGTCAGTGGCCGGGTAGCCCCCGACGGCACACACGAGCCCGTTCTCGACGCGAAGTTCTCCTGCTTCCGCCAGGACATCGGTGCTCGTCGCGTCGGGCGCGACGACGGCGCAGAGAGCCGTGGGCTCGGGCGGGGTCGTCCCATCGGCCGAGTCCGCTGGGCGGCCGTAGTCGATGACGAGGCCGACCCGCTTCTTGCCGGTCTCGGCCGGAGTGGACGCGCAGAGCTGCTCGAAGGTCAGGGTCGCACGCGGGAACCTGACATCGTTCACGTCCGCGACGGCGTAGCGCCAGCCGTCGACCGAGCCGTCCTTCGGCACGATCTGGTCCGACCCCTTCTGGGCGAAGGCCCATTGGCCGTCGGCGAGCTGGTAGAAACCCCAGAACCGGTAGGCAGCCGCGTGGGCCGGCCCGACCGAGAGGGCAGTACAGGCTGCGGCGAGCAGCACGGCGATGATGGCCCGAATCGGGGCACGCTGGGCAAAGGACACGATTACCTCCCTGCGGTGGGGCACCGAGGTCGGAGGTCGCTCTGCCTGAGGCCTGGTGTCTCCGGTCCGCATTCCACGACAGACTGACAAAGGAGCCGAACGGACAAGGGTTTTCCGGCTGGCGCCGGATGCCGACAGGTGTCAAAGCTGTCGGCCTCCGGGCTTCACGGTTGCGGGTCAGCGCCGGAATCTCACCGGCTTGCCCCATTGCCCATCGGGTACCTCGAACCGTGGCACGTGGAGCCGATCGGCGTCAAACGCGGTCCAGCCGGTGACTCCGTGATCCAGGTGTGGCCCTGGTGTGACCCTCGTGTCAGCCTGGCAATATCCGGCCAACTAGGGTGACGGCATGAGCGCGGACTGGACCTGGGTGTACTTCGACGCCCACGGCGAGACGATGGCGGGCAAGTCGCTCGTCACCCGAGGCTTCCCGACCCAGAGCGATGCGGAGAACTACCTCGGTGAGTCCTGGCGGGAGCTGCTCGCGGGTGGTGTGGAGTCGGTGACCCTGCGCCACGGTGACGGCGTCGTCTACGGCCCGATGAGTCTTCGAGCGCCCGAGTGACAGCCGACCCGACCCGTTCCGAGGGGCCGGAGCCCAGGGCGGCTGCCGGGTTGTCGAGGGCCGTGGAGCGCGACCTGACCGCCAGGGTGCGCTCAGCCCAACGTCGCTGGCGCAGCCCCGGCGTGAGCGCGGGGGTGGTGCGCGAGGGCGACCTCATCTGGACCGCACACATCGGAGCGGCGCGGCTGGGCCACGTGGCCGATCGGGCAGAAAGCACAGAAGGCACAGAAGGCTCTATCGCCGCGACCGACTCGACCCAGTTCATGATCGGCTCGGTCACCAAGACATTCACGGCCCTGGTCGTCATGGCGCTGCGCGACGAGGGTCGACTGAGTCTCGACGACCCGCTCGATGCCCATGTGCCGGGGACCCGTCATGCGAGACTCCAGCTGCGCCAGATGCTCGCGCACGCCTCAGGGCTGCAGCGCGAGCCGATCGGCAACATCTGGGAGAGTCTGAGCGCCCCCGAGCGCGAGGCCTTCCTCGTGGGCGTCGAGGAGGCCGAGCAGGTCCTGCCTGCCCACCACGCCTTCCACTACTCGAACCTCGCCTACGGCCTGCTCGGTCAGGTCGTGGAACGGGTGACCGGCCAGCAGTGGGAGACCGTCGTCCGGGAACGGGTCCTCGACCCGCTCGGAATGGCGCGCACGGGCCTGGTCCCCACCGACGACCGAGCGCACGGGTACCAGATCGACCCCTGGGCCGGGACGGCGAGGGAGGAGCCGCTCTTCACCCTCAACGCAACGGCGCCGCTCGGCGGCCTGTGGTCGACCGTCGCCGACATGGCCCGCTACGCCGCGTACCTCGCGGACCCCGACGATCGGGTCGTCCGTCCGGAGACGATCGACGAGATGTGCCGGCCGCTCATCATGACGGATGTCGATGGGTGGACGGGCGCCTACGGCCTGGGCTTCGGGATGGGCCGCCGAGGTGACCGGGTCTTCGTCGGTCACGGGGGAGCGATGCCCGGCTATCTCACCGGGCTACGGGTCCGACGCCGCGACAAGACGGGCGCGATCGTCTTCGCCAACGCCACGTCGGGCGCCGAGCCGCTCGCCCTGGCGACGGACCTGGTCGAGGCGGTGGTCGATGCAGAGCCCCCGATCGAGCCGGTTTGGGTGCCGGAGCAGCCCCGGCCGGAGCTGGCAGAGCTGCTCGGCCAGTGGTGGTCCGAGGGCTCTCCGATCATCTTCTTCGTCCGGGACGGCGAGCTGTGGTCGCGGCTCACCGACGACCCGCTCTCCGAGACGCGGTTCGCGCCGGAGGGGCCCGATCGCTACCGAGCCGCGGCGGGCAGGGAGCGGGGCGAGGTCCTCCAGGTCGTTCGTGCGGCTGACGGCACGGTGGCCAAGCTGTACTTCGCGACGTACGCCGTCACCCGCAGGCCGCTTGCGTTTGCCGACCTCGTCGGTGGAGGGGACGAGCGCTGACGACCTCAGTCGGTCAGGAGGGGTGCTGTCCGCGGTCGACGGCCGGCTTGGGCATCCGCGTTCGGCGCATCTGGAACGCCCGCATGACGGCGTAGAAGGCGTCACCCCGCTCAGCTTGCCCGTACTTGGCGATGACCTTCTTCTTCGTCCGCAGCCACATGAGCACGGCGTCGATGATGGCCACGACGATGAGCCCGTAGACGAGGATGAAGACCGACATCAGGGCCCAGTTCTGCCTGATGAAGCTGAGCAGCAGCACGAGGAGCATGACGGGGAGCATGAACTCGCCGATGTTCCACCGGGCGTCGACGGAGTCGCGGATGAAGCGGCGGCGCGGGCCCTTGTCGCGTGCGGGAAGGTACCGCTCGTCTCCGGCGAGCATCCCGGCACGTTGCTTGGCCATCCCCTCGCGCCGCGCCACCTTGTCCTTGGAGCGCGCGACCTTGCGGTCGGTGACGATGAGCGGACGCTTGTTGGCCGCCTCCTGGTCACGCCGCTTGGGCGTCGGGCGGTTCTTCGCCCCGGGGCGAGGTGGGGGCTCCCGGTCGATGAGCTCTTCGTTGGTCTTCTTGCGTCCGAACACGAGGACAACTCTAGGTGTTCACAGGGACTGCTCCGAGCCGGGCCGCTCCGCGCTGAGCGCCGCGCGACGGAAACCGTCGTTCTCCGTGGCGATTGCCTGACGCATCGCCGAGCCGGCGGTGACAGCGAGGAGGCCTGCGGTCCAGCCGCTGACGTCGAGCGTGAGCACGTTGCGCGTGCCGTCGGACATGGACGTGAGGTGGTGGCCGCCGACGAAGCGTGATCCGAGGATCTGGGCCTCCCAGACGAACCGGGACAGCGGCTCCAGCTCGGTCACGGTCCACACCGCAAGGGGCATGCGCGGCTGCCTGACTCGAGCGCTGCTGCCGACCCGGAGGTCGCCATCGTCGATGCGCTCGACCGACAGGATCGTCGGGGTCAGTGTCGGCCATCGCTCGATGTCGATGGTCAGGTCCCACACCCGGTGGACGGGCGCGGCGATGGCGAGAGTGTTGTCGAGGTGCATGTATAGAAGTGAACCACTTGGTACAGTCCGAGGGCAACGGAATTCTCGAGCACCGAGGAGCGCGCATGGGCAGGGCGGGGGACGAGCTGCTGGGTCGGGTCATGGGCGTCGTGGCCCGGGAGGGGCTGGGAGACCGGAGCCTGCGTGACGTGGCGGCCCAGGCGGGGACCTCGCACCGGATGCTGCTGTACCACTTCGGGTCGAGGGCAGGACTGGTGGCCGCCATCGTCGCCCGGATGGAGGCGGACCAGGTGCGGCTCCTGCGCGGGCTGGCCACCGGCGCCGAGTCGCCGCAGCAGCTGATCCGGGCACTCTGGGAGGAGCTCACCCGTCCCGAGGTGCTGCCGTTCGTCCGCCTCTTCCTCGAAACCGTTGCCCTGACGTCGCGCGGGCCGAGCGAGGACCTGACGACGCCATGGGTCGACGCGACGGCAGAGCTCGCGGTGCGGTGGGACGTCGAGGTCGATCCGGCGGTGACGCGGCTGGGTGTGGCCGTGGTTCGCGGACTGCTCGTCGACGTCCTCGGCGGTGGGTCGATCCCCGACGCCACCGAGGCGCTGGAGCGCTATCTGTCCTCCCTGCCGGAACCGCCCCTTCAGCGCAGCGGAACGAAGCGGTAGGCGCCGTGCTCACTCGTGCGGATCTCGTCCTCGCGGCGCTCCACGACGAGCATGCGGCTGCTCACGGGGATGACCATGCGACCCCGGTCGGCAAGCTGGGCGACGAGCTCGTCGGGAAGGTGTCGGGCGTTCGCGGACACGAGGATCCGGTCATACGGCCCATGCTCGGGGGCACCGATCACACCGGCGGTGGCTGTCTCGATGGAGGCCCAGGGGTGGCCGGCGGCTGCGAGGTTCTCGGCACCCCACCGCGCCAGCTCCGGCACGAGCTCGACCCCTCGAACCGATCCTCCCGGACCGGTCAGCTCAGCCAGCAGGGCCGTCGTCCAACCGGAACCGGCTCCGACGTCGAGGATGCGGTGGCCGGGTCGGACATCGAGCAGGCGCAGCATCGTCTCGACGGTGCGGGGCTGCGAGTTGGTCTGTCCGTGCCCGATCGGGATGGGCGCGTCACGACGTGCATCCGCGCGGGAACCTGGCCGCAGGAAGCCCTCTCGGGGGACAGCTGCGAAGGCCATGCCCACGGCATCGCGTGACAGGCGCACCCTCCGATTCAAACAGCCGGCCCTGCGTCGCACCACCGCCGGCAGGACTCGTCAGGGGTGATCAGCGTCCAGCCACGTCATCTGGCCCACCGCCGGCGCTCGTGCGACGACGTGGACGAGCGTCCCGAGCCGCCGGTAGGGGTCGGTCCGGCCGAGCCGTTCCTCCACCTCGACGATCCGGGCCAGCTCGTCCGGTGGGGGAGCGGGCGTGTCCAGGGCAACGTCGTCGGAGGCGACCCGGATCCCGTACCACTGCTCCACCCGCAACCCCTCGCGCTCGACCGTCGCCATGAGCTCGTCCAGGCGGTCGGCTCGCGCACGGATGCCGATCTCGTTGACGTAGAAGGCGTCGCTTCCGTCCGCGAGTGCACGCTCCTGCTCGTCCAGCAGGTGGAGCGCTGCGGTCCATTCATGTCGCATCGACGGGCGCCAAGCCAGTGCGTCGGCGTTCCGGGCGACGACGGAGACGAGCGCCCCGGGTGCCGCGCAACGGGCCAGCTCCACCATGGCTGGGCCGGGCTCCGGGAGATACATCAGGACGCCGTGACACATGACGACGTCGTATGCCGCTGGGCTCGTCAGCTGCGACAGCGCGGTGGCGTCGCCGTCGAGGAGCGTCACGCGCTCCCGTGCGTCGCCCTCGAGCGCCGCGGCTGCCCGTGTGAAGACCTCCCGCATCTCGGGGCTGGGCTCGACGGCGGTGACGTCGTGGCCGAGACGGGCGAGCCGGATGGCCTGCGTGCCCTGTCCGGCGCCGACGTCGAGGACGCGAAGCGGCCCGTCCGTCGTGGGCAGGTGCGTGTCGAGCTGGCGCGCGACGAGCTGTTGGCGGACGACGTTGCGCAGGTTGCCCAGTCGCTCGAGCCAAGGGGCCAGACCTGCGCTGAAGCCCGCACCGGCGGGGGCCTCCCGCGGGTCGTCACACATGGGGTGACGCTATCGAAGGGCCGTGCCTCCGGGTCATCGACACCTCGACATCGAGATCCCGGACATTGGTCGTGCGCCGAGGCTGCCCGGCTCGAAGGTGGATCGATAGGGTCGGACGGTGACTGACGACGTGCTCACCCCTGACCAGATCCAGGCCATCCGTGACCGAGTCGCTGCGCTCATGCCCCAGGTGCGAGCCGACCTCGAGGCGCTCGTGCGCATCCCCAGCGTCTCGGCGGCCAGCTTCGACCAGTCCCATGTGGCGCGCAGTGCCGAGGCCGTGGCCGAGCTGCTTCGAGGGGAGGGCCTCGAGGTGGAGGTCGTCGTCGAGGGTGGTCGCCCGGCCGTGATCGGCCACATCGACGGGCCAGAGGGCGCGCCCACCGTGACACTGTATGCGCACCATGACGTGCAGCCCCCCGGCGACGACGCGGACTGGGACAGCACACCCTTCGAGCCGACCGAGCGCGGAGGGCGCCTCTACGGACGCGGCGCCGCCGACGACAAGGCCGGGGTCCTGGCGCACATCGCCGCGCTGAGAGCCCATCGCGGCCGTCTCCCCGTCGGCGTCACGGTCTTCGTCGAGGGCGAGGAGGAGTCGGGCTCGCCCTCGCTGCCGGCCATCCTTGCCAAACATGGTGACCGGCTCGCCGCCGACGCCATCGTCATCGCCGACTCGGGCAACTGGGCCATCGGCACGCCAGCGCTGACCACGACCCTCCGCGGCGGGGTTCGCGCGGTGGTCCGGGTCCAGACGCTCGACCACTCCGTGCACTCCGGCATGTTCGGTGGTGCGGCCCCCGACGCCGTGACGGCTCTGGTCAGGCTCCTCGCCACGCTCCACGACGACGATGGCAATGTCGCGGTGCAGGGTCTCGACGAGGGCGTCGCCGCCGAGCTCGACTACGACGAGGCCCGGTTCCGCGCCGAGTCCGGCCTGCTTGACGGCGTCGACCTCATCGGCTCCGGCTCCATCCTGTCCCGACTGTGGACCAAACCGTCCCTCACGACGATCGGCATCGATGCGACGTCGATGGCGAAGGCTTCCAACACCCTCTCGGCACGGGCCGCGGCCAAGGTCTCGATGCGGATCGCGCCGAGCCAGGACCCGCAGAAGGCATTCGAGCTGCTGCGAGCGCACCTCGAGCAGCACGCACCCTGGGGCGCACAGGTCTCCGTCGAGCTCACCGAGCTCGGTGCCGGCTTCGCGGCCCAGGCGGACGGACCCATCTACGACCAGGCCCGCGCGTCGTTCCGCGACGCCTGGGACGTCGACCCAGTCGACATGGGGGTAGGCGGGTCGATCCCGTTCATCTCGGACTTCGCGGCGCGCTTCCCGGAGGCGGCGATCCTCGTCACTGGGGTCGAGGACCCGGACACCCGGGCACACGGCGCGAACGAGTCGCTTCACCTCGGGGAGTTCGCCCGGGTGTGCGAGGCGGAGGCGATTCTCTTGGCGCGCCTCGGTGCCATGGACTCCTGAGGAGTCTCAGATTCTGTGCCCCGGGTGGACGTCGAGGACCTAATGTGTACGATTCGGATCAACTGTCCGGGTGCGGTGCCCTGTCGAAGGTGTGCATCGCCCAGTTGCGATGATGCGTGGGACTCGGGAGGCCCCGGTTGACTCAAGAGCCTGGACCCCCGGCACGCCCGGTGGGTCCGTACGAGAAAAGCCTCCGGGCGGCCGCTGCGGACTCCACCGCGCGACCGTCCCCGGCGCAGGCCGCCGCGGATCGCTTGGGGGCAGGGCGCTCCGGCGGACGCCATCGGGCGCCCTCAGCCGGTCCCAGCCGCAAGATCAAGCTCGTTGCGTTCGTGCTCGTCCCTCTCCTGCTCCTCACGCTCGGCGCGTATCTGATCTTCAGGCCTGACGGAGGATCCGGTGCGCCCGTTGCCTGCGGCGAGGAGCGCGTGCCCCTGAGCATCGCCGCGTCGCCCGCACTCGCGCCGTTGCTGACCAAGGCGGCGACCGCATTCGACGAGGGCACGGCCTCGTGGGTCGATGGGCGGTGCACCACGACGACCATCACCTCAGCGGAGCCCAATGCCTTCGCGGACACGCTACGCGCATCGCTGGAAGCCGGTGGGGGGGCGAACGCGCCGACGGCGTGGGTGCCCGATGCAAGCATCTGGCGAGAGGTTCTCGGCCGGCGACCCGAGCTGTCGACCGCGCTCCCGCGCTCCTTCCCTGTCGTCGCCGTCAGCCCCGCCGTCATCGCTGCGCCACGGGTCATGGCCGAGGCGCTGGGCTGGCCCGAGGCACAGCCGAGCTGGGCCCAGCTGATCGATCTCGCCAAGGACCCCAAGGGTTGGGGCGCCAAGGCGCATCCGGAGTGGGGCCGGGTACGCATCGCCTGGCAGGACCCACTTCGTGACGCAGCGAGCCTGACCTCGATGATGAGCCTGTCGCAATGGGCCACCGACGGTGCCGAGGAGGTGGACGACGTGCGGCGGGGTCTTCTGTCGGCGCACAGTGCCTTGGCGAGCCTGCACGTCGAGCAGACCAAGATCCTGGCCGGGCTGACGGACACCAAGACGACGCCGGAGGACGCCACCAAGCAGGCGATGCTCTTTCCGACCAGCGAGCGAGAAGTGCTCCGGTACAACGCGACGAAGCCACGCATCCCGCTCGTTGCCCTGTATCCGTCGGACGGGATCCACCCCAACGAGGTGCCGTTGATCACGGTGCAGGCCGACTGGGTGACGGATCAGCAGCGGGCTGCGCTGGATCGCTTCGCGGTCTTCCTCGTCACGGGCGAGGAGAACAAGTTGTTCGCCGCCGATGGGTGGCGCACGCCCCGTCTGCAGACGGAGGCGGATACGGCACAGGGCGTGGTGGCATCCGAGCCGCGATTCACGCCGTCCGGGCCCAATGCGTGGTCGCTCGCGCAGTCGCTCCAGGGATGGACCGCTCTCGACCGTCAGGGATCGGTCCTCGTCGTGCTCGACACGTCCGGGTCGATGAACGAGCGCGTCGCCGCGGCAGGCAACGCGACCCGCCTCGACCTGGCCAAGCAGGCCATTGCGGACTCGTTGCCCCTGTTCTCGGACCGGACCAACATCGGCCTCTGGACCTTCTCACGTCAGGAGAACCGAGCCGACCACACCGTGGTGCTCGACCTGGGGCCACCGTCGCGGAACGTCGGAGGCGAGACCGCGGTGCAGTCCCTGCGGAAGTCGCTGGACGGCCTCCGCGCGGACGGAGCCACGGGACTCTACGACACCGTCATCGCGGCAGCCGCGGCGGCTCAGAATGCGTGGCGCGAGGGCAACAACACCATCGTCCTGATCAGCGACGGCAAGAACGAGGACCCGGGGAGCGCCTCGCTCGAGCAGGTGCTGGCCAAACTCGAGCCCCTCGCGGGCACCGAGCGGCCAGTGCGGATCCTCAGCATCGCTCTGGGCGGCGAAGCCGATGCGGTCACGCTGCGCCGGCTCGCCGACGCTGCCAAGGGTGAGGCCTACGTCGCCCGCGAGGCCCAGGATCTCGGCAAGGTGTTCTTGGCCGCCCTGACGGACTGAGTCGCTCGGTCGGACGCGAGCAGCTGCCTGGTCATCTCATCCGCGGGGTAGAAGGCCTCCACGCGCAGCTCGTCCACGGTGACGTCGAGGGCGGACTCCACGGCGGCGGAGATGCTGAAGAAGCGCACCTGTGTGTCGCCGATGGTGAGCTCGAGCGGGATGACGACCTCGCTCCGCACCGGCGTGCCGGCGTCATCACCGGGGTAGGCCGCGACCTCGGCAGCGAGGTCGTGGAGGCGCCGGTCCCCGGTGCGCTGTGCCCGGTGACGGACTTGCCCGATGAGGTGGGTGCGCCACTGCCCGAGATTGCCGATGCGCGGTGCCAGTCCATCCGGGTGGAGCGCCAAGCGGACGGCATTGACGGGTGGCTCGAGCAGGTGCCCGGCACAGCCCTCCATCAGCACGTCGGTCGCGGCGTTGCGGTCGACGATGTCCCACACCCGGTCGAGGACGAGCGCAGGGTGGGGCAGATGGGCGTCGAGCAGAGACTGCAAGGCGTGGCTGACGGCCAACAGCTCGGGTGCATCCAGGCTCCGCTGCGGGTGGATCGGGGCGAAGCCGGCGGCGAGAAGCAGTTGGTTCCGCTCCCTCAGGGGCACCTCGAGGTGGGTCGCGAGCCGCTCGATCATGGTGCGGGTGGGCTTGGAGCGCCCGGTCTCCACGAAGCTCACGTGGCGGGTTGAGACATCGGCGCGGTGTGCCAGCTGCAACTGGCTGAGCTGCCGTCTCTCCCGCCAGCCGCGAATCAGCTCGCCCACTGAAGGTGCCTCTGGTGCCGTCATGGCAGGAGGCTATCCACGCGTCGCTCAACACTCGATGACGTGAGAGGTAATCGACGCGGTGATCTTGGTGCACAGAAGATCGACTCGCAAGACGCACCCACCGCGGTGCACGACCCACCTGGAAAGGACCCTTGATGAACACCATCGTCGACACCTACTTGCGCACCTGGAACACCACCGACGCGGCCGCCCGCGCGGAGCTGCTGACGCAGCACTGGGTCGAGGACGCCTGTTACGTCGACCCGTTGGCCGAGGTGGCTGGACGGGACGGGATCGGGGCCGCGATCGAAGCGGTCCAGGCACAGTTCCCAGGCTTCGTGTTCTCGCGCGTCGGCGAGCCCGACTCGCACCACAACCAGACACGGTTCCAGTGGGGCCTGGGGCCCGAGGGTGCTGAGCCGGTCGTGATCGGTTTCGATGTCGTCGTCACGAACGACGAGGGCCGGATCGCCTCCGTCCACGGGTTCCTCGACAAGGTTCCCGCCTGAACCGATGGGCAGGGCCGGGGACCACTCGATCTGGTCCCCGGCACGCCACCCGGCTCAGGGCTGGGAGCCAGCCCAGCGGCATACGGCCCGGCCTTGCTGGTCACGAGGACGGAGTGCCGTTGCCCCGGTAGATGCCCTCTCGCAGCTCGAGTGCATAGGCGTCGATGTCCGGCATCCCGAGGTCCCGGGCCACGTCGACCTCGGCCTCGATGTCGTAGGGCACGCGGATGAAGGTGACCGAGAAGGACTCCGGCACCACAGAGCCCACGGCGCCCTCGAGGATCACGTAGGGAGCGCTCGGTCCATCGAGGTGGTTGCCGACGGCTCCCGCGTTGAACAGCATGAGGCCGTCGTCGGCTGCGAGGTACGTGCCGTGGATGTCGCCGTAACCGACGACGTCCGGTGTCGTGCCCGGCGGCCACCCGCCCGCGCGGAACTCGCCGGTGAACGGGGTGTTCGTGAACATGCCAAGGAACTCGTCCCGCGTGTGCTGCACCCGGACGCGGACGAACTCGCTGGTCTGTGAGGCATGGAAGAGCCGGACTCGCTTGCCGCTCATGACGAGCTCGTGCGTGTTCGGCAGGGCCGCGAGCCAGAGGATGTCATCGTCGGTCAGCTCGTCGCGCGCCCACTGCCCTCCTTCGAAGGGCTGGACGGCATCGCGGGCGATGAAGGTGTCCCAGTTGCCGCGGACGGTCACCTCACACGTCTCGCGGGTCAGTTTGATCGCCTCTGAGCCGCGCGGCCCCTTGCCGACCACGTCACCGAGGTTGAGGATCCGGGTGATCCCCCGTGCCGCGATGTCGGCCAGGACCGCCTCGAGCGCCGTCACGTTGCCGTGGACGTCCGAGATGACGGCGATCTGGTCCATCCGGCCGTGCCGCCCAATGATCGGATCTGCCACCCGGTCAGTCCTTGTGGGTGGTGCCGGGCAGCGCGAGCATGCGGTCGAGGGCGACTCGGGCGTCGGCCGCCACCTGCACGTCCACCCTGATCGGGTTGACCACCCTGTCCTCGACGAGGGACTCGAGTGCCCAGACGAGATGGGGCAGGTCGATCCGGTTCATCGTGGAGCAGTAGCAGACGTTCTTCTCGAGGAAGGCGATCCGCTGCCCCGGAAACTGCTGGGCGAGCCGCTTGACGAGGTTGAGCTCGGTGCCGACGACCCAGGACGTGCCGTCCGGGGCGGCGGCGATCGTGTTGATGATCTTCTCGGTCGACCCGACCTCATCCGCGAGCTCGACGACCTCGTAACGGCACTCGGGGTGGACGATGACCTTGACGTCGGGGATCTCCCGGCGGGCCGCCTCCACCGCGTCGACGGTGAAGCGGCCGTGCACCGAGCAGTGCCCGCGCCAGAGGATCATCCGCGCGCGAGCCAGCTGCTCGGGCGTCAGCCCGCCGCCCGGGCGGTGTGGGTCCCACACGACGCAGTCATCGAGCGAGAGGCCGAGCTCGCGGACCGCGGTGTTGCGACCGAGGTGCTGGTCGGGCAGGAAGAGGACCTTGCCGTCGGCGTCCACGCCGCCGACCTGGTCGAACGCCCAGGCGAGCGCCGTGCGGGCGTTTGAGCTCGTGCACACGGTGCCGCCGTGTCGACCGGTGAAGGCCTTGATCGCGGCGGAGGAGTTCATGTAGGTGACCGGGACCGTCTGCCCCGCGACCCCGGCAGCCTCGAGCTGCTCCCACGCGTCCTCGACCTGGGCGATCGCCGCCATGTCGGCCATCGAACATCCGGCCGCGAGGTCGGGCAGGATCACCGTCTGCTCGTCGCTCGTCAGGATGTCGGCGGACTCGGCCATGAAGTGCACGCCGCAGAAGACGATGTAGGGGGCATCCGGGCGGGCCGCCGCGTCTCGAGCGAGCTTGAAGGAGTCGCCCGTCACGTCGGCGAACTGGATCACTTCGTCGCGCTGGTAGTGATGTCCGAGCACGAAGACCTGGTCGCCGAGGGCCGCCTTGGCTGCCCGGGCTCGCTCGACGAGGTCGGGGTCCGACGGGGCGGGCAGGTCGCCCGGGCACTCGACGCCGCGCTCGGTGTGCAGTTCGGTGCCCTGGCCGAGCACGAGGAGGGGCAGCGGGGCTGGTGCCGTCGTCATGGACAGATCGTATGCCGCCGTGCCGGCTCCCAGCGTCACCACCCGATCCGCACATGGCGGGCACTACCCTCGTGAGGATGAGCCGGATCTTCACCACCAGCTTCGCCTCGGTGTACCCCCTCTACGTCACGAAGGTCGAGCGGAAGGGGCGGACGAAGGACGAGCTGGACGAGGTGATCGAGTGGCTGACCGGCTTCGACGACTCCACATTGAGCGATCACCTGGCCGCCGGCACGACCTTCGAGGACTTCTTCGCCGAGGCGCGGCTCAACCCGCATGCGTCGCAGATCAAGGGCGTGGTGTGCGGGGTGCGCGTCGAGGAGATCGACGATCCGCTGATGCAGCAGATCCGATACCTCGACAAGCTGGTCGACGAGCTGGCCAGGGGCAAGTCGATGGACAAGGTCCTGCGGGCCTGAGCTCGGTCGAATAGAGATTGACTTCAAGTTGGCTTGAAGTCGGACGCTGTGCGCATGAACCCAGCACGCACCGCCCTCATCACCGGCGCCAGCCGTGGCCTCGGGCGGGCCCTGGCCGGACGGCTGGCCGAGCAGGGGTGGCACCTGCTCCTCACCGGTCGGGCCGCAGACGACCTCGCCCTCGCTGCCTCGGAGCTCGCCCGAACCACCGAGGTGATCGCTCGGGCGGGTGATGTCGCCGATGCCGCCCACCGCGACGAGCTTCTCGCGGTCGTGACGGGCTGGGGGAGTCTCGACCTGCTCGTCAACAACGCGAGCACCCTTGGTCCCACGCCGCTGCACCGTCTCGAGGACCTCACAGCCGAGGCGCTCAGCCGGATCCTCGCCGTGAACGTCGTCGGTCCCCACGCATTGACCCGGGCCATGCTTCCTTTCCTCATCAGGGGCGGCGGCGTGCTGCTCGACCTCTCTTCTGATGCGGCTGTCGAGCACTACGAGACGTGGGGCGGGTATGCGGCGTCGAAGGCCGCCCTCGACCAGCTGGCGCTGACCATCGGGAGCGAGCTCAGCGGCATCCGGGCCTACGCCTTCGACCCGGGGGACATGCGCACGGCGATGCACCAGGAAGCCTTCCCCGGTGAGGACATCAGCGACCGGCCGCTGCCGGAGGAGGTCGCCGTTCCGGCGATCCTTCGCCTGCTCGCCCGCCGGCCACCGAGCGGGCGGTACCGGGCCGAGGACCTGCTCGCGGAGACCGCCGTCGAGGCCCCTCCGGAGGCCACCTCCACAGCTTCCGGGGGCCCGGCATGAGGGTCAGGATCGGGCAGCGGCCGGTGACCCGGTTCGGCGCGACGGACGAGTTCACCGCCGACGCGCCTCCGGAGGTCAGGGGGCTCACCCGGGACGGGGTGCGCCTGCTCGTCGCGTCCGAGCAGGACGGCGCGGTGACTGTCGAGCACGCGACCTTCCGAGCTGTGGGTCGCCACCTGCGCTCCGGCGACGTCCTCGTCGTCAACAACTCCGCCACGATCCCGGCCGAGGTCGACGGTCGGCTCGCGAGCCGTGGCGCCGTCGTCGTCCATCTGGGCGCAGAGCTCGACGACTGCTCCTGGGTCATCGAGCTGCGCACCGCGCCGGATGCCGGCCGTCCGATCCTCGAGGCTGCCGTCGGCGACGAGATCGTGCTCGCGGGTCGTCATCGCCGGGCTACCCGCTCCTCCCCGGCGCTGCGCCTGGTCGCGCCCTATCCCGAAGCGGGCTCGTCACCCTCGGGATCGGGCAACCGCCTCTGGAGGGCCGTCGAGTCCGGAAGCGGCGGTCTCACCAAGCACCTCGCCTCCCACGGGCGCCCCATCGCCTATGGCTACCTGCGAGCGCGCTTCCCCCTCGCCGCCTACCAGACGGTCTTCGCCTCGATCCCGGGCAGCAGCGAAATGGCCAGTGCGGCGCGGCCCTTCACCACCGAACTGGTCACGAGCCTCGTGTCGGCGGGCATCGTCATCGTCCCTGTCACCCTCCACACGGGTCTCTCGTCGCAGGAGGCGGGGGAGGCGCCGCAGCCCGAGCGGTTCGCCGTGTCAAGGTCCACGGCGGCCGTCGTCAACGCTGCCAAGGCCGAAGGCGGGCGCGTCGTCGCCGTGGGCACGACGGCCACGCGCGCTCTCGAGTCGGCCGCCGACGAGGCCGGGGTCGTCCACGCCGCCGGGGGGTGGACCGACCTCGTCATCTCGCCCGACCGTCCGGTCCGGGTCGTGGGCGGCCTCGTCACGGGTTGGCACAACTCGGACGCGTCTCACCTGCTCCTCGTGGAGTCGGTGGCCGGCCCGACCCTCACCCAGGCGGCCTACGACGCAGCGCTCGCCCACCACTATGCATGGCATGAGTTCGGCGACTCCGCGCTCCTCCTCCCATCGACCGTCTCGGATGGACCAGCGAACAGGTCCTCGGATGTGTGAAAGTTCCGGCCCTCCATAAGGGGACCAAGCTTTCACGCAGCGGCGCAGGCAGGCGGCGCGGACTGCAGACGCGACGGGAACCCAGTCGCCCGGGTGAGAGGATGCCCGGCGTGCACGTGCTCATCGCCCCGGACTGCTTCACCGGCACCCTGACCGCTGGGCAGGCGGGCACCGCGATGGCGGAGGGTTGGCTGCGCACCGCGCCGCACGACACGGTCGAGGTCGTCCCGCTCTCGGACGGCGGGCCGGGCTTCGTCGACGTCCTCTCCGCGAGCCTGGACGGGCAGGTGCACGGGGTGGTCGTCTCCGACCCGCTGGTCCGGCCTGCCCCCGCGACGGTGCTCATCGTGGGGACCACGGCCTATGTCGAGTCCTCGCAGGCGGCCGGTCTGCACCTGCTCGC
>NZ_DATCWX010000187.1:0-2660 GCF_036566125.1 Intrasporangium sp. | reverse complement strand
CGGCGGGGGAGTCCGCCGAGCCGAGGAGCAGCTGGGACTGTTCGAGCGGGTCATCAACCTGGTGCGCTGTCACGCCCCCGACGCGGTCATCGCCTTCAATGCGACGCCGTCAGACACCTACGAGGCAGCCGCCCGCTGGATCGACTGAGACGGTGATCCCACTCGGTGCTAGGTCTCATCCGGGTGGTCGGGGTCGATGCGGAAGCTGGCAGGGTCGAGGTCGAGGGGCTTTCCCTCGGCGGCGCTGGTGTCCGCAAGCGCACCCGCGAGCTGGCCCAGGATGCGGACGAGGTGCTCCTGGTCGGCCGGTGTGAGCGTGGCGAACAGCGCTGCGGCGCGGTCGGCATGGCGGGCATAGACGCGTCGGTGGACCGCGTGACCGGCGTCGGTGAGCTCGATAACGGTGGCGCGCCGGTCCGTGGGGTGCGGGACCCGGCGCACGAACCCCTCCTTCTCCAGACCGTCGACGAGGACCGTGATGTTGCGGGCCGACACCCCGAGCCGGTCACGCAGCTGGGACATGATCTGGGGCCCATCCTCGGCGAGCACGTGAATGAGGTTCATCCGGGGGTAGGTCATGCCCGGCACGAGCACGCCGGCGTACTGCCATTTCAGGAAGGCCGGGGCGAAGATCGAGAACAAGTCGGCCAACCTCGACGTCTGATCGGGCGTCGTGGACATGGCTTCTCCAGAAACTGTATAGTGTGACGATCTCATCTGAGACAGTCTCAGTGGTCACAGTGTACCTGCGCCCCATCGGGAGGGACCATGAGCTGGCAAGCACTCGCGACCCAGGCCGCCGACCTGGCTGCCTTCGGCGCGGCGCACCTGCACGACCAGGTCGCCTATCTGGCCACGGTCAAAAGAGACGGCGCACCCAGACTGCACCCGGTGCGCCCGGTCGTCACAGCAGACCGCCTGTTCCTGTTCATGGAGCCAGCCTCCCCGAAGGGCCACGACCTGCGGCGCGACGGCCGCTATGCCCTGCACTGCACCGCCACGGGCGAGCAACCTTGGGACCTCTACGAGTTCAGTGTCAATGGCATCGCCCATCCCACCGACGATCCGGTCACCCGGCTGACGGCCAATGCGGGCACCGGCTTCCCCCGCGACGACCACTTCGTCCTCTTCGAGCTCGAGGTCACCTCAGCGTCGTCCACCGTGTACGACGGCGAGGGCAAGCCGGTGAGACAACGCTGGCGCGGCCAGAACGAGGCAGTCGCTGACGCGTGACTGCGTCACTTCTCAGCCACAATGTGCGG
This sequence comes from Intrasporangium sp., assembly GCF_036566125.1. Classification (GTDB taxonomy): domain Bacteria; phylum Actinomycetota; class Actinomycetes; order Actinomycetales; family Dermatophilaceae; genus Intrasporangium. The sequence continues at coordinate 1,398 of NZ_DATCWX010000187.1, read as the reverse complement.
TGCCGCAGTCAGCGCCTCGGTGAAGTGGGCAAACTTCCGCGACAACCCAAACCCGGCGGTGTGCGCCTCATGGTCGTCCGCCCGACCCCGTCCGGCGGACGCGACGGGCGGCCAGGTCGTCGTCACCATCGTCCACGTTGCGCTCGACCCAGGCGGGCCAGAGTCTCGATGCCACGTCTCGCCGAAGGTGTCCGCCGAGGTGCATGGCTCGCCAGGCGCCGCGATAACCGGGCAGCACGCCGGACGCCACCATGACGTGTCCGACGACCATGACGGTGAACGCATACGTGGACCACAGGTGGACGCGGTGGGCGACGACGAACGCCGCCCCTCCGTGCAGCGTCGTCAGGACCAGCCCGCTCACCACCAGCAGCACCAGGGTGCCGACGAGGACCAGGTTCGCGAGCCGCTGCCCGGGGTCGAAGTCCCCTTCGTGGCGGCGGAACCGACCGGTGAACGCGGCCCGCGGCCAGGTCCTCAGCCACGCCAAGTCGCCTCGATCCCAGCGCACCGACTCCTTGGCGAAACGCCGCGCCGCGCGCCACCAGACGACGATTGCGATCCCGCCGACGACGGCGAGCGCGTAGCCGAGCCAGCGGTGCAGCACGGCGTCCGAGAGGCCACTGGTGCGCGCGAGCAGGCTCGGGTTGCCCTCCTGCCCGAGGAGCAGCCAAAGGCCGGTCGCGAGCAGGAGGAGCGACAACGAGTAGACGGACGCGTGGACCCACCGACTGGCCCGACGGTTCCGCTCGACGGTTCCTCCGGTCACCTGGGAGCGGTGCCGGGACAGCTCAGTAGCCATTGCCTCCACCCTGCGCTGGTGTGCTGGTCGTGCCCCCGCCGGCATTAGCCACGGTGACGTTCACCTGGGCCTCCGGGCCGATCGGCGAATGGTCGGCGTGCTGCAGCGTCACCTTGATCGTGTGCCTGCCGGGCGACAGCGAGTTGATCATCACCTCAGGCTTCGTCTCCACGGTGTACTGCTGGGCGTTGCCGTCGAAGGTCAGGTGGAAGTGGTCCTTGCCCGTGTCCGTCGCGCCGAAGTCCACGGACGAGTCCACCTTGAGCGTGAACGGCTGGGACACCGTCGCGCCCTCCGTGGGCTCGACGATGGAGATCGTCGGGGTGGCGCCGCCGGAGCTTCCACTGGCCGCGCCGCCGCTGCACGCGGCCAGTCCCAGCGCCCCTGCCGCGAGCGTGGCGACGAGAAGACCACGTCCGTATGCCGCTGAGCTCGCTCGCGGGGCCAGTGCGGTCCGCGCGTGGTCGGGTGTGTTGCGGGTGTGGATCCGCATGGTGTCATTCACATCCTTCATCGAGTTGCCGAGAGGTCAGTGCCTCTCGATCGCCCGGAGCCGGGGTGGCCCGGGCTGTCGTGTGGCACGGCCGCCGGCGGCC
>NZ_DATCWX010000153.1:0-2740 GCF_036566125.1 Intrasporangium sp. | reverse complement strand
ACATCCTCGCGACCCACCTGGCCAGCAGTGCGGTGGACCCGGCTCGTGAGGCCGCCGACGCCGGCCGCACCTTCGGTGGGCTCGCCGCGCCGGCGGGGGAGCGGCCCGGGTCCCTCTCCGCCGCTGCGCACCTCGTCGTCGACACGCTCTCCGGCATGGGCTTCGAGTCCCGCCCGGCGGTCGAGGGGGAGCGGGCGCGCATCGACGTCACCGCGTGTCCGTTCCTCGAGGTGGCCACACAGCACCTCGACGTCGTGTGCGCGGTCCATCGCGGCCTCATGGAGGGCCTGCTCGAGCGCGTCGGGGCACCCGTGGACGTCGAGAGCCTCGAGCCGCTCGTGGGGCCGAGCCACTGCGTTGCCCGTCTCGCCCGGCGCAGTCGCCGCGCGGGGGCAGAGGTGCGACGGCCCTGCCCGGCCCCCGCACGCTAGGTTTGCGATGTGCAGATCGCCATCACCGGTTCCATCGCCACCGACCACCTGATGACCTTCGAGGGACTCTTCGCGGACTCCCTGGTTGTCGAGCAGCTGGACAAGATCTCGCTCTCCTTCCTCACCGAGGACCTCCAGGTCCGTCGTGGTGGGGTGGCGGCGAACATCGCCTTCGGCATGGCGACGCTCGGACAGCGGCCCATCCTCGTGGGCGCGGTGGGCGAGGACTTCACCGACTACCGCTCGTGGCTCGAGCGGCATGGCGTCGACTGCGCCTCGGTCCACTACTCGCAGTCCCAGCACACGGCACGCTTCATCTGCACGACCGATCGGGACATGGCCCAGATCGCCACGTTCTACGCCGGCGCCATGACGGAGGCGCGAGACATCGAGCTCGGGCCGGTCGCGGACCGCGTCGGTGGGCTCGACCTCGTCGTCATCGGCGCCAACGACCCCGTCGCGATGCAGCGTCACACGGATGAGTGCCGCACGCGGGGCATCCCCTTCGCGGCGGACCCGTCCCAGCAGCTGGCCTTCCTCGACGGCGAGGGCATCCGGGGTCTCATCGACGGCGCCGAGTACCTCCTGACCAACGAGTACGAGGCGGGGATCGCCTGCCAGAAGACCGGCTGGAGCGAGGAGGAGCTCGCCGCCCGGGTTCGCGTCCAGGTCAAGACCCAGGGCAAGCACGGCGTCACCGTCCGGGTCCGCGGCGAGGAGCCGATCCACATCGGCGCTGCCCGCGAGGTCCGCAAGGCTGACCCAACGGGCGTCGGAGACGCCTTCCGCGCGGGATTCCTCACCGGCCTGGCGTCGAAGCTGCCGGTCCAGCGGTGCGCCGAGCTCGGTGCGATGCTCGCGACGTACGTCATCGAGACGGTCGGGACGCAGGAGTACTCCCTGAGGAAGGGCGGCTTCCTCGACCGCCTCGCGGACGCGTACGGCGACGAGTCGGCCGCGGAGATCGGCCCGCACATCGACTGCGAGCGACCCTGATCCGCGGCTGTGCCGACACCGCCGCCGCCCACCCCGTGGGACTTCGACCTCGACCGGGTGCCTCCCGGCGAGGACCTCATCGGGATCGGCGCCGACCTCGCCGTCGCGACGCTCTACGAGGCCTACACCGTCGGCGCCTTCCCGATGGGGATCGGCGACCACGGGGGTGATCCGCTGGGCTGGTGGTCGCCGGACCCTCGGGGGATCCTGCGGCTCGGCGACCTCAAGGTGAGCAGGTCACTGCGCAAGTCGCTCGCTCGTTTCGAGGTGCGGGTGGACACGGCCTTCGAGCAGGTGCTGCTCGCCTGCGCCGACCCGCGACGCAGCGGGCGCTGGATCACCCCGCAGATCGTCGAGGCCTACCTTCGAATGCACGAGGTCGGCTGGGCGCACTCCATCGAGACGTGGCAGGAGGACCGGCTCGTCGGCGGTCTCTACGGGGTCGCCATCGGCGGTCTCTTCGCGGGCGAGTCGATGTTCCACCTCGTGCGGGACGCCTCGAAGGTCGCGCTCGTGGGGTTGCACGGCCTGCTGGCCGAGGACTGCGACGCGCGCCGGCTGGTCGACGTCCAGTGGCGCACCGATCACCTGGCCACGCTCGGCGTCACGGAGGTGGCGAGGAACGAGTACCGACGCCTGCTCGCCACGGCCTTGGAGGCGCCGCTGCCCGCCATGTGGGCTTGACGGCCGTAACGGCTACGTCGTCACCTGCTCGTTCTGCTCGATGAGCTCCACCACATAGACGGTGTGGTCCCGGGACGGGCGCTGCTCGACGAAGTGGTGTCCCCGCATCCGGCACCAGGCCGGAATGTCGTGGGCCGCGGCGGGATCGGTGGCCAGGACCAGCACCCGATGTGCGGTCGGGTGCTCGGCGGCGTGGCGTGCGAGGTCGATCACGGGTATCGGGCACCGTTTGCCGCGGGCGTCCACGACGTCCTCGCCTGGTCCGGGATCCGACCCGCCGCCGGTCACAGCCCGGCCACTCCGAGCTCGCCGCGGACCGCCTCGATCGTCGGGCCGAGACTCGCGCAGAAAACGTCGACGTCATCGGCGCGGCCCGTGCTCACCGCTCGCAGCGGGAGCGTCAGCCGGACGTTCCCGTGGGTCAGGGTTCCCATGGCGGCGAGGACATGGCTCGGCTCGAGGGTGCTGGAGGTGCACGCCGAACCGCTCGCCACGGCCAGGCCCTGGCGATCGAGCGCGCCGACGAGGGCCTCGCCATCGACGAAGAGGCTGGAGAAGGTCACCACGTGCGGCATCCGGTCCACGGGATCGCCGACGACCTCGGTGTCCGGTACTGCTGAGGCGGCGGC
>NZ_DATCWX010000148.1:0-13486 GCF_036566125.1 Intrasporangium sp. | reverse complement strand
CAGCCGGTCCAGCGTCCCAGCGACAAGCGGCCGGCCTCGCGCCGTCGCGCGCGCTGACAGCCAGGGAGCCGACCGTGATCGAGCGTCCTCGTCGCCTGCGGCAGATCGCCACGCTCCGTGCCCTCGTCGCGGAGACGCGCCTGCACCCCCGGGACCTCGTCCTGCCGGCGTTCGTGGCCGAGGGCGCTGACGAGCCGCGGCCCATCAAGAGCATGCCGGGGGTCGTCCAGCACACGCTCGACTCACTGGTCGACGAGGCGCGCCGCTCCGTCGATGCCGGCATCGGCGGCATCATGCTCTTCGGGGTCCCGACCACGAAGGATGCCCGCGGCTCGGGCGGAACCGAGCCCAGCGGCATACTCAATGTCGCTCTTGAGCGCGTCCGCGCTGCCGTCGGCGACGACCTCGTCGTGATGGCAGACACCTGCCTGGACGAGTTCACCGACCACGGGCACTGCGGCGTCCTCGATGACCGCGGGCGCGTCGACAACGACGCGACGTTGGAGATCTACGGGCAGATGGCGGTGGCCCAAGCGCGTGCGGGAGCGCACGTCGTCGGTCCCTCGGGAATGATGGACGGCCAGGTCGCCGCCATCCGCGGCGCCCTCGATGACGCCGGGTTCATCGACACCGTGATCCTCGCGTATGCGGCCAAGTACGCCTCCGCGTTCTACGGGCCGTTCCGCGATGCCGTCCAGTCGAGTCTCGAGGGTGACCGGCGCACGTACCAGCAGGATCCGGCCAATGTGGTCGAGTCCCTCCGCGAGATCGACCTGGACATCGCCGAAGGAGCCGACCTCGTCATGGTCAAGCCGGCCATGTCCTACCTCGACGTCGTCGCCGCGGCGGCGGAGCGGTCAACGGTGCCGGTGGCGGCGTACCAGGTCTCCGGCGAGTACGCGATGATCTCGGCCGCCGCCGCGAACGGCTGGATCGACCGCAGGGCTGCGGCTCTCGAGTCGCTCCTGTCGATCCGCCGAGCCGGGGCCCAGGTCGTCCTGACCTACTTCGCACTCGAGGCCGCCGACTGGATCGGCTGACCCGACCAGCGGGTCGGACTGTCTGTGCCACGCCGTTCGGGGTGACCGCGGGAGCGGTGTGTGACAACTAGGATCTGAGCAGCCACCTGATCCGGCGCAGTCCGACCGCCTGAAGGGAGTGACCCGGCCATGTCCCAGAGTGATGGCTCCATCTGGCTCAGCGACTCCGAGCAGGCTTCCTGGCGGGCCATCCTGCGCGGCACCCGACTGTTGGAGACGGCGCTCGACGACGCCCTTCATGACTCGGGCCTGCAGCTGAGCGAGTACGAGATCATCTCGATGCTCTCGGAGAGCCCGTCCCACCGCCTGCGCATGTCCGAGCTCGCCGCGATGGTGGTGCAGTCGCGCAGCCGTTTGACGCACACGGCGAAGCGTCTCGAGGCGCGCGGCTGGGTCACGCGCGAGCAGTGTCTCGGCGACCGGCGGGGCGTCGAGCTCGTCCTCACTCCTGTTGGGCTCGAGGCGGTCGACGAGATCGCCAAGGTCCATGTCCAGAGCGTGCGCGACAACATCGTCGACATCATGACGTCGCAGCAGTTCAAGGCGATCGGCGACGCGATGGCCATCGTCCGCGACCACCTCGACCCGGACGGGCTGAGCGACGCCTGATCCCCTCGTGGACAATGACCGCATGAACTCAGGTGCTTCGGAGGCCCTTCTCGCGCGGGCGAGCGCAGTGATCCCCGGTGGCGTCAACTCGCCGGTGCGGGCCTTCCGCGCGGTGGGCGGGACGCCGCGGTTCATGGCCTCCGGCAAGGGCGCGTGGCTCACCGACGTCGACGGCAACCGATACGTCGACCTCATCTGCTCCTGGGGCCCGATGATCCTCGGCCATGCCCACCCGGACGTGTTGCAGGCCGTGAACGACGCGGCCGCACAAGGCTTCTCATTCGGCACCCCGTCACAGAACGAGGTTGCCCTCGCGGAGGAGATCGTCGCCCGGATCGAGCCCGTCGACCAGGTCCGGCTCGTCAACAGCGGCACCGAGGCGACCATGTCGGCGATCCGGCTGGCGCGTGGCTTCACGCAGCGGGACGTCATTGTGAAGTTCGCCGGCTGCTACCACGGCCACGTCGATGCGCTCCTGGCGTCGGCTGGGTCCGGTGTCGCGACGTTCGCGCTGCCCGACTCGGCCGGGGTGCCGCGGTCGAGCGCGGGCGAGACGATCGTGCTGCCCTACAACGACCTCGCGGCCGTCGAGGCGGTCTTCGCCGAGCGCGGTCAGCAGATCGCGGCCGTCATCACCGAGGCCGCACCGGGCAACATGGGGGTCGTTCCGCCGGCTGCCGGGTTCACCGAGGGGCTGCGCCGCGTGACCCGCGATCACGGCGCACTGCTCATCAGCGACGAGGTGATGACCGGGTTCCGCTGCTCCCGCTCGGGGTTCTACGGACTCGAGGGGCCGTATGCCGCTGGGCCGGCCGATCTGTTCACCTTCGGGAAGGTCATGGGCGGGGGTTTCCCGACGGCCGCCTTCGGCGGCAGCCGCGAGGTCATGGCCCTGCTCGCACCGGCAGGCCCGGTCTACCAGGCGGGCACGCTGTCGGGGAACCCGGTCGCCTCCGCCGCGGGCCTGGCGACCCTGCGCGGATGCACCGACGAGGTCTACGCCCGGCTCGATGCTGCCGCCCGCGCCATCGCCGACGGCGTCTCGGAGGCCCTGACCGCCGCGTCCGTCCCGCACACGGTGCAGTGGGCCGGCTCGATGTTCTCGATCTTCTTCCGCGAAGGGCCCGTGCGGGACTACGACGACGCCAAGACGCAGGACGTCGACGCCTTTCGTCGGTTCTTCCACGCCATGCTCGAGCGGGGCGTCCACCTGCCGCCCAGCTCGTTCGAGGCGTGGTTCGTCTCTGCTGCCCACGACGACGACGCGGTCTCGCACGTCCTGGCTGCCCTCCCGGCGGCCGCCCGTGCCGCTGCGACCCCCGACTGAGCCCTTCTGGACTCGGGTGGACTGGATTCGGACCTTGGACCAGCGTTTGAGAGACTGGGCGTCATGACCGCCACGCCGACGCCACCAGTGCCGAAGCGCACTGTCGTGCACCTGATGCGGCATGGCGAGGTCCACAACCCGACGGGCGTCCTCTACGGCCGGCTCGACGGCTACCACCTGAGCGACCTCGGCCGCGAGATGGCCGAGCTCGTGACCCGACACCTCGAGACCAACGACATCGCCCTCGTCGTCGCATCCCCGCTCGATCGGGCGCAGCAGACAGCAGCGCCAATCGCGGCCTCGCACGGTCTCACGGTCCAGACCGATCCGCGCGTGGTGGAGTCGGAGAACTACTTCGAGGGGCGACAGGTCACCACGAAGGACTTGTTGCATCCGAGCCACTGGCACAAGCTGCTCAACCCGATGAAGCCCTCATGGGGAGAGCCCTACGAGCACATCGCGGCCCGGATGCTCGCGGCCATCGACGACGCGCGACACGCGGCGGCTGGCCACGAGGCGGTCATCGTCTCGCACCAGCTGCCGATCTGGACGATCCGCAACCAGCTCGAGGGCCGACGCCTCTGGCACGACCCTCGCAAGCGTGAGTGCACGCTCGCCTCGCTGACCTCGCTCGCGTACGACGGCGACGACCTCGAGTCGATCGCGTACTCCGAGCCCGCCGCTGCGCTGCTCGCCCGCGCCAGCAGGAGCGTGGGCGCCTGATGCGGGAGCTGGACCGACGCGCCGCACTGCGGTGGGGGGCCATCGTGCTGGCCGGCGGGCTCGTCACGACGCTCGGTGCCTGCTCGGAGGACCCCAACTCCGTCGCCGCCCAGGCGAAGGCCGGCGACCGGAAGAACTACGTCTCCGGCGACGGCACCATCGAGCGCCTCGCGCCGGAGAGCCGCGGCGCACCGGTGGCCCTGTCGGGGACCACGCTCGAGGGCCAGCCGTGGTCGATGGCGGGCAAGGAGGGCACCGTCTTCGTCGTCAACGTCTGGGGCTCGTGGTGCCCGCCCTGCATCGAGGAGACGCCCGCGCTGCAGAAGGCCTGGCAGCAGGTCCAGGGCAAGAACCTGGACGTCGAGTTCATCGGACTCGACAAGATGGAGAGTCCCGAGACCGGTCTCGCCTTCCAGAAGGCCAACAAGGTGACCTACCCCTCGCTCGCGTATGACGGCGGCGTTCCGATCCTCGCCCTCCAGGGCAAGGCAACGGCCACCCCCTCGACGCTCGTGCTCGACCAGCAGGGCCGCATCGCGGCTCGCGTGTCCGGACCTGTCACGACGAGCACGCTCACTGCGCTCGTCGACGACGTGCTCGGCGAGGCCTGACGAGAGCCGGCGCCCATGAACGCTGACCTCACGACCGGTTCCCTCCTCCTTGCCTCCGCCGTCGCACTCGCGGCCGGACTCGTGTCCTTCGCGTCCCCGTGCGTGCTGCCGCTCGTGCCGGGTTTCCTCGGCTATGTCACCGGCCTCTCGGACGAGTCGCTCGAGCGACGGTCGCGCGGCCGGCTCGTCGTCGGGGCGCTGCTCTTCGTCGCCGGCTTCACCGTCGTCTTCCTCATCGCCGCCGCCGCCCTGTCCGCCATCGGGGTGGCCTTCCGGGAGCACCAGAGTGCGCTGCTGCGCATCGGCGGCGTTGTCGTCATCGTGATGGGCCTGCTCTTCCTCGGGGTCGGCAAGTCGTATGCCGCCCAGCTTGGTTGGCGCCCACGCGCGGGTCTGCTCGGGGCGCCGTTGCTCGGGGCCGCGTTCGCGGTCGGGTGGTCCCCGTGCTGGGGGCCGACCCTCGGGGCGATCCAGGCCATGGCCGCCCCGATCTCCGCGGAGGCGGGGTCCATCGGGCGGGGCCTGATCCTGGGTGCCGTCTACTCGATCGGGCTCGGCCTGCCGTTCATCCTCATGGCGGCCCTGTGGGAGCGGGCCGGTGGTGCCAGCGTCTGGCTGCGCCGGCACCGACGGCCGATCCAGGCCTTCGGCGGCCTCATGCTCATCGCAGTCGGCCTGCTCATGGTGACCGGGCTCTGGGAGAACGTCATCGTCTGGCTCCAGACCAACGTCATCGCAACCTTCCAGGTGGTCCTCTGATGACCCAGCCGAAGACGAGGTTCACGTCCGAGCAGGAGCCGGCTCAGCGGCATACGGCCGAATCGTCGTTGTCCTCGGCCCCGCGCGAGCCGCAGCTGCCACAGCTCGGGCCACTCGGGATGGCGCGATGGGCGTGGCGACAGCTGACGAGCATGCGGACGGCCCTGTTCCTCCTCCTGCTCCTGGCCGTCGCTGCGGTGCCCGGATCGGTCTTCCCGCAACGCAACATCGACTCCGGACGGGTCGCCGACTACCTGGCCCAGAACCCGGACGCCGGGCCCTGGCTCGATCGCCTCGGCTTCTTCGACGTCTACTCGTCACCGTGGTTCTCGGCGATCTACCTGCTGCTGTTCGTCTCGCTCATCGGCTGCATCGTGCCGCGGACGCGGGTCCACCTGCGCGCGCTGCGCGCCACGCCTCCCCGCGCACCCGCCCGGCTGGCCCGCCTCGACCAGCACGTCGAGCTGACGACCCCCCTCGCCCCGGATGAAGCGCTCGAGGCCACACGAGCCGCCCTGCGCGCCAAGCGGTTCCGGGTCCACAGCCACGACGCGACAAGCGTCAGCGCCGAGTCCGGATATCTCAGGGAGACGGGCAACCTGCTCTTCCACCTCGCCCTGACGGGCATCATCGTCGGCATGGCCGTGGGCCACCTGTTCGGCTGGCGCGGCGACCTCATCCTCTCCGAGGGCGACGAGTTCGCCTCGAGTGCGACGACGTACAACACGTTCTCACCCGGGCCGCTCGTCGGCGACGACGCCGTGCCCGGCTTCGTCATGACGCTCGACGACCTCGACGTGCAGTTCAACGAGACCCCCGGTCGCTCCTTCGGCACGCCGCGGGAGTTCACCGCCCACGTCAGGGTGGCGGACGAGCTGGGCGCCGAGCCGCGCAAGGCGGACATTGCCGTCAACCACCCGCTCGTCGTCGGCGGGGCGGACGTCTTCCTCCTCGGCAACGGCTACACGCCGGTCATCACGGTGCGCGATTCCTCGGGTCAGGTGCTGTACCGCGAGGCCACGCCGTTCCTCGCCCAGGACGGCAACTACCGCTCGGTGGGCGTCGTCAAGGTGCCGTCAGCGAGTCCCAAGCAGCTCGGCTTCACCGGCTTCTTCCTCCCGACCGCTGAGCCGACCTTCGCCAACGGCCCCGTCTCGGTCTTCCCCGACGCCCAGAACCCCGAGCTCGCCCTGTCCATCTGGGAGGGGACCCTCTTCCCGGGCAGCGCGCCGCAGTCGGTCTACACCCTCAACACCGAGGAGATGACCCAGGTGCCGGGCGATGACGGCAAGCCGGCGTTGGTCCGGCTGAAGCCGGGCCAGACCTATGAGCTGCCCGGCGGGCGCGGCTCGATCACGTTCGAGGAAGTCAAGCGTTTCGCCGGGCTGTCGATCCGCACCGACCCCGGCGCGCCGATCAGCCTGGTCAGCGCGCTCCTGGCGACGCTCGGCCTCATCCTTGGTCTGACCATCAAGCGGCGGCGCGTCTTCGTGCGGGTCCGCCCGGCCGGGGGTGGCGACGCCGAGCCAGGCGCTACCGTGGTCACCATCGGCGGCCTCTCCAAGGACTCCGACCCGGGCCTGGCCGCCATCGTCGACTCGGTCGGCGCAGCCGTGCACGATCCCCCCGCAGAACGGACAGACCGCTCGTGACACCCACACTCGCAACGGCGAGTCCCTCGCTCGCCGGCAACGCGAACATGGCGCTCTACGCGTCGATGATCGTCTACACCCTCGCCATGCTGATGTTCGCCTGGCACCTGGCGGCCCGGTCGGCGCAGCTGGCTGGCACGCGTGCCCCCGAACGCGAGGAGGTGCTCGTCGCGTCGGGTGGTCCGACGACGTCGGGTGAGTCGCTCCCCAGCCAGAGTGCGGCCGGACCGACCTTCGAGGAGAGCGCGGCCTCGCGGCAGCGGGGGAACATCGCGCTCATGTTCACCTATCTCGCGACGGCGCTGCTCGTCGCGTCCGTGGTGATGCGAGGCGTCGCCGTGGCACGGCCGCCATGGGGCAACATGTTCGAGTTCGCGACGGCCTCCGCTGCCGCCGTGGGCCTGACCTACTCGGTCCTCGCCAAGCGCAACAACTGGCAGTGGCTCGGCGTCTTCGTCGTCACGCCGATCCTCCTCGTGCTCGGCCTGTCGCTCGCCGTGCTCTACACCGAGGCCGGCGAGCTGATGCCCGCGCTCAAGTCCTACTGGCTCGCCATCCACGTGGGCGTTGCCTTCCTCGCCGTCGCGTTCTTCACCATCGCGGCCATCATCGGGGCGCTCTATCTCGTCCGGCGGCGCCGCGAGGAGAAGCCTCCAGCCAGAGGGAGCTTCATCGAGTCGCTGCCGTCGTCCGCCGCGCTCGAGCGGACGGCGTACGGCCTCAACATGGTGGCCTTCATCCTCTGGACCTTCACCCTCATCGCTGGGGCCATCTGGGCGAAGCAGGCGTGGGGCGCCTACTGGCAGTGGGACCCGAAGGAGGTCTGGACCTTCGTCATCTGGACCGTCTACGCGGCCTACATGCACAGTCGGGCGACCGCCGGCATCGACCTGCGCAAGTCCATGTACATCGCCCTCGCCGGCTTCGTCTGCGTCATCATCAACTTCACGCTCGTCAATCTCGTCTCGACGTTCGTGGGCATGCACAACTACTCGGGGATGTGACCGTGGTCCGTTACAGCATTCTCCGGCTGCTCATCTTCTTCGGGGTGCTCCTGGCCCTGTGGCTCGTCGGCATCCGCAACAACCCGGTCCTGCTCCTCGCGCTCTCGGCGATCATCTCGGCCGTCGTGTCCTATGCCCTGCTTCGCGGCATGCGTGACGAGATGACCGCCAAGCTGGTGGAGCGCCACGAGGCCAAGCTCCGGACGAAGCAGGGTCACTGGACGCCCTCCGAGGACGAGCTCGCCGAGGACGCGGAGGTCGAGCCGCCCAACGGCACCGATACGGTGCGCTGACCCCGTTCACAGGGCGCGGGGCGTTTCTGCACACTCGGCTCAGAGGTGGGGCGAGCTCACGCTGCCGGGGCGCGCCGCGCAGCGGAGATCCGCTCGGCCGTGCGCGCGGCATCCTCGCCCACCCCGAGCAGCAGGGACGACTTCCGCTTGCGCAGCATGTGGACACCCACGAAGTGGAGGCCGGGCGCAACCGTGCTCTCGCCATCGTCATGCACAGGGAACCCGAACTCATCGACGATGCCGGGGAACTCGATCCACTCGGTGTAGCGGCTTCGATAGCCGGCGGCGACGATGACCGCCCCGAGGGCACTCAGGTCCAGGTCGCGCACCGGCTCGGGTCGGAACGGGGCGGCCGGCGGGATGTCGAGCGCCCGCCGACCGCTCTTCGCACACCACTCGAGCAGCGCCTTGCGGATCATGCCGTGGGCGACATCGCAGAAGGCGAGGATCTCCTCGAGGTCCGGCGCCAAACGTGGTGCCTCACCGAGGTCGGCGACGAGGTGACCGCCGTGTCGCACACCGAGTGAGGCGAGCGTGCGATAGGTCAGGTCATGGCCGCCTCGCGCGCCGGTGGCCTGGAGATTGGCGCCCAGCCGCGCCCCTGGCACGGGGAGCGCGTCGGGGCCGTCGTCGAAGAAGCCTGCGTCGGTCAGCCAGTCGAAGATGTCCCGACCTTCGAGGCGCCGATAGAACCAAGGGGCACGTCCGCACGCCATGATGACATCCCGGCCGGAGCGGGCGAGCTCCTCCGCGATCTGGCACGCGCTCTGCCCACCACCGACAACGAGGACCGCCCCGTCCGGGAGGTCCGCCGGCCTCCGATAGTCGACCGAGTCGATCACCTCGAGCCCGGAAGGCAGTGCGGCCAGGGCAGCAGGATGGTACGGCCGTTGGTAGGCACCCGTCGCGACGACGACCGACCGAGCCGCGATGGCGCCGTCGGCCGTGTCGAGGACGAAGCCACCCGCCTCGGCGGGCCGGAGCCGGTCCACGCGCATACCGGAGCGGACCTCGGCAGCAAGCCCAGCGGCATACGTGCTGATGTGTTGCTCGATCCCGGCGCGTGGAAGGTAGCCGTGCGGGTCGTCCCCCACGTAACTGCCGCCGGGCAGCCGGATGGAATGGTTCGGCGTGACGAGCGTGAAGCTGTCCCAACGCCGTGACCAGGAGTAGCCGGGACGCTCGGCCTCGAGGACCACGTGCTCGACGCCGCGCTCGCTCAGTTCGTGACTGGTCGCGGTCCCCGCCTGTCCGGCGCCGACGACGACGACCTCGATCGACTCCATGACACTTCCCCTCCTCGCCGGGCTGGCCCGACACACCACCGTCCCACCCCGTACTGGGTGCGCGCAGCAAAACGCGGTCGTGGCGCCTCGTCAGAAGTGGTAGCCGAGCGCCAACCCGATCGCGAGGAGAGCCGCCCAGGCCAGCTCGAAAACGCCCGTTCCAGCGAGGGTGGGGATCAGGTCACGACCGGTCGCGCCGCTGGCCACGTCCCGGATCGGCCGCGCGATGAGAGGCGCTGCAAGCAGAGCGAGGAGGGCGTAGGCCGACGTCAGCGCCGCGAGTGCCGTCATGACGAACGCCACCGCGATGAGGGCGACGTAGAACGCCCGGGTTCGCTTGTCACCGAGGCGCACCGCCAGGGTCCGCTTGCCGGTGACGCTGTCGGTCGGGATGTCGCGCAGGTTGTTGGCGACGAGGATGGCGGAGGTGACCGAGCCGACGCCGATCGCGCCCCACCAGCCGGCCGCGGTGACGGTCGTCATCGTGGCCATCGTGCCGAGGGTCGCGACGAGACCGAAGAAGACGAAGACGAACACCTCGCCCAGGCCGAGGTAGCCGTACGGGCGCCTGCCGCCGGTGTAGTACCAGGCAGCCAGGATCGCCAGGGCACCGATGGGCAGCATGACCCACAGGCCGGAAAGCACGATGAGCGCGAGTCCCAAGACCCCTGCGACGGCGAACGCCGTGAAAGCAGCGGTCTTGACGGACGTCGGGGCGGCGAGCCGTTGCCCGACGAGCCGAATCGGCCCCACTCGGACCTCGTCCGTGCCGCGGACGCCGTCGCTGTAGTCGTTGGCGTAGTTCACCCCGACCTGCAGGGCGAGAGCGACGAGGGCCGCGAGGACGACGTAACCCCAGACGATGTGACCCGTCTGGTAGGCGGCGCCGGAGCCGATGAGGATGGGGGAGATGGCGGCGGGCAGGGTGCGGGGGCGCGCACCTTCGATCCACTGGGCGAGCGTGGCCATGGGTCCTTGGTGGTCTCGAGGTCAGGCGTCCGGCTTCGGTTTGCGCAGCTTGCGCAGGAAGTCGGGGTCGTCATCCGGACCACGAGGGCCCGGCGGCGGCATCGTGCGCCGGGGGGTGTTGCCGCGCGGACCCGGACCCGTCCCCCGGGAGCTCGGCGCGTCCGACTTGCCGGCGACGAGCCACATGATCGGGCCGAGGACCGGGACCAGGCAGACCAGGAGCCACACGGGCTTCGGCATGATGCGCATCTGCCTGCCATCGGTCTGGAGGCAGTCGACGAGGGCGTAGATCGTCGCAAAGACCACGAGGGCAACGAGAATCACGCGGGGCACTGAGGACTCCTTCGGGAAGTAACTCAACCATCTTGCCACCCGACGGTCACGAAACGCTCATGCCTGCCGATCGGCGGCCAGGCGGATGGCCGCGCGGTCCGGCTTGCCGGGCCCCCGCAGCGGGATCGCAGGGAAGACGACGACCCGCTTGGGCACGGCAGCGTCAGGCAGTATGCCGCTGAGCTGGCTTCGCAGGTCAGCAGCGGTCATGTGGGTGGTCGGGTCGAGCAGCGTCACTGCCGCGCAGACGACTTCTCCCCACTCTCGGTCGGGGACACCGACGACGACAACGTCCGCGATGTCATGGACGTGACGCGCGATCGCGTCCTCCACGACGCCTGGGGTGACCTTGATGCCGCCCGTGTTGATCACGTCGTCGGCGCGTCCGTCGACGACGAGCAGGCCCTCTTCGTCGATGTGACCGAGATCGTCGGTCCGGAACCAGCGGATGCCGTCCGCATCGGTCGAGAACGCGTCGGCTGTCAGTTGTTGCTCGCCCAGATAGCCGTGCGCGATGGTGTCACCCCCCAGGACGATGTGCCGATCGTTGTCGATGTGCATGCGCGTGACCGGCAGCGGCAGGCCGTCGTAGACACAACCCCCGGCACTCTCGCTCATCCCGTAGGTGAGGGTGAGGGCGACACCGGCGTCACGGGCCCGCTGCGCCATGGCCTGCGGTGTGGACGCCCCGCCGACGAGCACACCGTCGAAGGAACGAAGGGCTTCCAGACCGGCCCGGTCGTCGAGCAACCGGCCGAGCTGAGTCGGCACGAGCGAGGTGTAGCGACGGGGGGCGCTCCGGATCGTGCTGGCTGTGTCCGCCGCACGGGCGAAGGCCGCGGCCGTGAATCCGTCGCGCAGGTCGAGCAGGCTTGGCTGGGTCCCGCCGACGAGCGACCGGATCAGGACCTGGAGGCCGGCGATGTGGTGTGCCGGCAGGGCGAGCAGCCACGTGCCGCTGCCCCCGAGGACCTCGTGAGTCGCCGTGGCAGAGGCGGTCAGTGCCGCCGCGGTGAGCATGGTGCGTTTCGGCCTGCCCGTGGAGCCGGAGGTGCCGACGGCGATGGCGAACCCGTCGGGAAGGTCGGCAGGATCGTATGGTGCGACGACCGGGTGAGCCTGCTCAGCGGCATACGGCATCACGGGGGAGCGGCCAGTGAGCGCCGCCTCGAGGTCGGCCAGGATGGTGAGCGCCTCCGGCCCTGTTGGGACGGGCAACGGACGCGGCACTGGCATGCCGACATTGTGCCGGTTCGGCCCGTTGCGACTGGGACCGGGTCGCCACGTCCCCTCATTCGAGTGAACAAGATCGGGGCACAAAAGCCGTTCACTCGATCGGCTGGCGGTACCGAGGCAAGACGGGAACTCGACGACGGCACCACATCATCCCGGCCGGTCAGTTGCGGCGAGGGCCCCAGCTCGTCAAAGTGTCCCCAGGTCCGCCCACGATGATCTCGCCTTGAGGTCCATAGACCTGCCACGCTTCGTAGTTGCGGTTACCTCTGGTCACGACGCGTACGGTCTCCAAAGCGATGTCGAGGTCACCACGGGCTGATATCTGGATGTCCCGGATCTCCTGACCCCGGATGGATTCAAGGATCTGCGGCATTGGAGTCCCCGGACCGTCTTTGTCTACATGCACTGGTTTGTCATCCGCTGGATGGAGCTCGACGTCGCCTTCAAGATCGAACTGCCAGCCCGCGTCCGTGAAGAAGCGCACCATGTAGTCCAGGGACACCGTGGTCACTCTCTGCCCGGTGAAGCTCGGGATCACGGGTTCCAGCCTTTCGGGGCGTCGAATGTGCCATCTGGCCTGATGGCGATGTGGGTCTCTGCATTTGATCCGGTACGGCCATCCGGTCTCAACGGCTGACCATCGGAGTTGTAGAAGCGCACGCATCCATACGGATATCGGTCGTCCGGGTCGAGGATTCGGAGCACGTCGCCATTTTGCGGCTTGCCTGGGCCCGGGGCGATCTTGTCAGGAGACTGCCAGACCTCCCCCTTACCGTTGTCTGATAACCGACCCTTCCAGTTCGCGCCGGCGGTGTCTGGGCGCATCGAGTCTGGCAGTGGGTCGCCGGCATTGCCGCGATGCCCTCCCACTGACGGTCCGTCGACCTCGTTCAAGAGTCGGTTGTTGTTCTGGGCGACGTGGTCGGCGAGGCGGCTGCCGCCGTGGGCGACCGCTCCCGCACCTGCGGCGATCAGGCCGGCTGCGGCGACGTTGATCGGAACCCCGGCCACGGCCCCCACTCCCGTGGCGTCCAGCGCTACTCCGGCGACCTCGCCGCCGGCGCCGACGACGACCATTCCGGCGCCGACAGCCATCTCGATGAGGTCCTCGGGATGCTCGGCGGCGGCTTCGAGGACATTGGCCGCGCCGTTCACAAGTGGGACCGCGGTGTGGTTGTACGTCCAGGCGGCGGCATCCCCGGCCGTCTCCAGGGCGCTCTCCCACCACGTGTCCGGCTCGGGCTCAACAATGTGGCTGACCGGTGGGATCGATGCGGCGCGGATCAGGTCCTGCGCCATCGGCAGCCGGGCGAGCACGTCCAGGCGCACGGCCGCAAGGCCGCGACCCGCTCCTGCCGCGGCGCTGATTCGCGCGAGGGCGCGCGCGCAACGGGTACCGGCCGCCCAGAGCTCTTCGATGCAGGCACCGTAGGAACGGTGGATCGCGGCCATGGCCTGATCGAGCTCCAGGTCGGCCCGCTCGCCCAGCTTGGCGGCGAGCACGGGTTCGGTTCCGAAGGAACCTGTGGCGGCGATCGCCCGGGCATGGTCGTCGCACGCCGCTGCCGCCTTGGCCCGCAGCGCCCGGACCCGGGCCTGACTGTGCTCAAGGGCGTCCGCATAGTCCGTCAGTGCCAGGCCCGC
>NZ_DATCWX010000146.1:0-25708 GCF_036566125.1 Intrasporangium sp. | reverse complement strand
ACGGGTGCGACCCGCGCAACCCAGCCCAGCGGCATACGGCAGCCGAATGCCGCTGGGCTGGGGTCTCGCCACGCCTCACCCACCCAGCCGCGCTGGGACCTGCGCTAACCTTGGGCCCATGGCTGGTCTGCTGCTCCTTCCGCAGCCGCGTTGACCAAAGCCGGGAGCATCCCGGCATCAACGCGGCTCCCCCTCCTGTGCGAGGGGTTTTTTCTTGTCTGAAGCACCCAGGGCGCACGACCACCCACGACGTGATGAGAGAGAAGACATGAGCGAGCAGACCAACGAGACGCCGTTCCGCTACACCGCCGCCATGGCTGGGGACATCGAAGTCGCCTGGCAGGACCGGTGGGAGGAGGAGGGCACGTTCAACGCGCCCAACCCCGCAGGGCCGTGGGCCGATCCCGAGGCGGTCGCCGAGCGCGGCGAGAAGCTCGTCGTCCTCGACATGTTCCCCTATCCGAGCGGCGCGGGCCTGCACGTCGGGCACCCGCTTGGCTACATCGCGACCGACGTCTACTCCCGCTTCCACCGGATGCTCGGACGCAACGTCCTGCACGCGCTCGGCTACGACGCCTTCGGCCTGCCCGCGGAACAGTACGCCGTGCAGACCGGCCAGCACCCTCGGAAGACCACCGAGGAGAACATGACCGTCATGAGGCGCCAGCTGCGGCGGCTGGGGCTGGGCTTCGACAACCGGCGCGCCTTCGCGACGATCGACGAGGACTACTACCGCTGGACCCAGTGGATCTTCCTGCAGATCTGGGATGCCTGGTACGACGAGGATGCCGTGCGCGAGGACGGTGGCCGAGGGAAGGCCCGCCCGATCAGTGAGCTCGTCGAGGAGTTCGAGTCCGGTCGGCGGGCCGTCCGCACCGACGACGGTCGGCCCTGGGCCGAGCTGACGGCGACCGAGCAGGCCAAGGCCCTCGACGCGTTCCGCCTCGCCTACCAGTCGGAGGCGCCGGTCAACTGGTGCCCCGGTCTCGGCACGGTCCTGTCCAACGAGGAGGTCACCAACGAGGGACGGTCCGAGCGCGGCAACTTCCCGGTCTTCCGCCGCAACCTGTCCCAGTGGATGATGCGGATCACCGCGTACGCCGACCGGCTCGCCGACGACCTTGACCGCGTCCACTGGCCCGAGAACGTCAAGCTCATGCAGCGCAACTGGATCGGGCGCTCGCAGGGTGCGCGCGTGCGCTTCCCCGTCGATACCGTCGCCGGCGACCAGGCCGACATCGAGGTCTTCACGACACGTCCTGACACGCTCTTCGGTGCGACCTTCATGGTCATTGCGCCAGAGCACCCCCTCGTCGACTCCCTTGTCCCCGAAGGCGGCTGGCCGCAAGGCACGCACGACGACTGGAAGGGGAACGACGCGGCCGCCTCGGCGACCCCGCGCGCGGCGATCGATGCCTACCAGCTCGCAGCCTCGCGCAAGGGAGACGTCGAGCGGCAGACCGAGGGCAAGGACAAGACCGGTGTCTTCACGGGCACCTGGGCGACCAACCCCCTGACCGGAGAGGCCATCCCCGTGTTCGTCGCCGACTATGTCCTGATGGGCTACGGCACCGGCGCGATCATGGCCGTCCCCGGACAGGACGTGCGTGACTGGGAGTTCGCCGAGAAGTTCTCGCTGCCCATCATCCGGACGGTGCAGCCGGCCGAGGGCCATCCGGACAACGAGGCCTTCACCGGCGAGGGCGTCGCGATCAACTCCGCGAACGACGAGGTCTCGCTCAACGGCCTGCACATCGCCGACGCCAAGGCGCGCATCATCGAGCACCTCCAGGACAAGGGCCTCGGCGAGGGCACCGTCAACTACCGGATCCGCGACTGGCTCTTCAGCCGCCAGCGCTACTGGGGCGAGCCGTTCCCGATCATGTTCGACGAGGACGGCGTCAGCTACCCGGTGCCGGAGGACCAGCTGCCCCTGACCCTGCCGGACGTGCCGGACTACAGCCCCAAGACGTTCGCCCCGGACGACGCGCAGAGCAGCCCGGAGCCGCCCTTGTCGCGCGTCCCGGAGTGGGTCAATATCGAGCTCGATCTGGGCGACGGCCGGGGTCGGCGCAGCTTCCGCCGCGAGACGAACACCATGCCCAACTGGGCCGGGTCGTGCTGGTACTACTTCCGCTACCTCGACCCGGCAAACCACGAGGCGTTCGTCGACCCGGCGAACGAGGCGTACTGGCTGGCCAAGCAGCCGACTCCCGTCGAGGGTGCGCCGGACGGCACACGGGACCCGGGCGGCGTCGACCTCTACGTCGGCGGTGTCGAACACGCGGTGCTCCACCTGCTCTACGCCCGGTTCTGGCACAAGGTCCTCTTCGATCTCGGCCACGTGCAGAGCGAGGAGCCGTTCCGCACGTACTTCGCACAGGGCTACATCCAGGCCTACGCGTACACCGACTCGCGTGGTCAGTACGTCCCGGCGGCCGACGTCATCGAGGAGCCGGGCAAGGACGGCCAGCCGACCTACGTCTGGGACGGCCAGCTCGTCAACCGCGAGTACGGCAAGATCGGCAAGTCCCTGAAGAACATGGTCAGCCCGGACGACATGTACGACAGCTTCGGCGCGGACACCTTCCGCGTCTACGAGATGTCGATGGGGCCGCTCGAGGTGTCCAAGCCGTGGGAGACGCGCGCGGTCGTCGGGTCGCAGCGGTTCCTGCAGCGCGTGTGGC
Organism: Intrasporangium sp.; assembly: GCF_036566125.1. Lineage (GTDB taxonomy): Bacteria > Actinomycetota > Actinomycetes > Actinomycetales > Dermatophilaceae > Intrasporangium. Next base: position 23,021 of record NZ_DATCWX010000146.1, on the reverse strand, counting down.
GCAACGTTATCGACGAGGTGACCGGCGAGCTGCGCGTTGACGGCGTGAAGCCGGACCAGGCGCTGACCACCCAGCTGCACCAGACGATTGCGGGGGTCCGCGAGGACTACGAGGGGCTGCGCTTCAACACGGCCATCGCCAAGCTCATCGAGCTGAACAACGCGGTCACCAAGCTCGAGGTGCCGCCGCGGGAGGTCATGGAGGCGCTCGTCCTCATGATCGCGCCGGTCGCGCCGCACATCGCGGAGGAGCTGTGGGCCAGGCTCGGCCACACCGGCGGCATCTCGTACGTGCCGTTCCCGGTGAGCGACCCCACGAAGATCGTTGAGGAGCAGGTCACCTGCGTCATCCAGATCAAGGGCAAGGTGCGCGATCGCATCGAGGTGGCTCCCGACATCTCGGAGGACGAGCTGCGCGGGCTGGTGCTCGCGCGGGACAAGGTCAAGGCGGCCACCGTGGATGGAGTCCGCACGGTCATCGTGCGGGCGCCCAAGCTCGTCAACGTCGTCCCGGCCTGAGGCACGACCACCATGCCGTATGCCGCTGAGCTCGCCGGGTGCCCAGGGTGACCGCCGGGGGTGCGCCGTTGGGTGACAAGTCCAATGACCGGCTCCATGACCGGCTCAATGACCGGCTGGGCGAGCGGCTGCGGCGTTGGCGCAGGACCCGCGCGACGGAGCTGGTGAAGCAGGAGGCCGCGGGCCCGCGTGTCGACGTGCGCGTGGTCACCGACTCGACGGCGTACCTGCCGGAGTCCTTCGTCGAGCAGCACCGCATCGAGGTGATCCCGCTCCATGTCGTCGTCGGCGGGCAGGAGCTCGTCGAGGGTCGGGACATCGGCGCAGCGGAGGTCGCCGCGGCGCTGCGTGAGTACACCATCGTCACGACCTCGCGCCCGAGCCCGGCCATGTTCGCCGAGGTCTATGCCCGGCTGGTGGACGAGGGCGCGACGCACATCGTCTCGGTGCACCTGTCGAGCCAGATGTCCGGGACCTACGAGGCGGCCGCCCTGGCAGCCACCGAGGCGCCGGTGCCGGTCGAGGTGATCGACAGCGAGACCATCGGCATGGCGATGGGCTTCTCGGTCGTCGCGGGAGCGGAGGTCGCCGCTGCCGGTGGCGAGCTCGATGCGGTCACCGAGGCGATCCGGGAGCGGCTCGGCCCATCGGGCGTCCTCTTCTACGTCGACACCCTGGAGCACCTGAGGCGCGGGGGGCGCATCGGGGCCGCCTCGGCGCTGCTCGGGTCGGCCCTCGCGATCAAACCGATCCTGGCGGTTCGCGGCGGGCGGATCATGCCCGTCGAGAAGGTCCGGACCTCGTCCCGGGCCGTGGCCCGCATCGAGGCCATGGTGCTCGACTACGTCACCAAGGGCGGCCAGAGGGTCGACCTGGCCGTCCACCACCTCGACGCCGCAGCGCGGGCCGAGCAGATCGCGGCGCGCTTGCAGGGCCGCCTGCCCGGGTCACCGGAGGTGCTCGTCGTCGAGCTCGGGGCGGTCGTCGGGGCGCATGTCGGGCCGGGCACCGTGGCCATCGCGATCTCGCCGCGTCCGGGTGAGCCACTCCCTGCATCGGCTACGTCCCCAGGGCCGTGAACGCCGGCACCGTCGTGGCCTGGGTGGGAGGAGTGCTGGGCGCCTTCCTCCTCGGGTCCGTCAACCCCGCGACGATCATCGCCCGGATGCTCGGCAAGGATCTGGCCGCCTCCGGGTCGGGGAACCCGGGCGCCACCAACGCCGGCCGCGTCCTCGGCCGCAAGTGGGGCGTTATCGTCCTGGTTCTCGACGTCCTCAAGGGGCTCGTCCCGACCTTCCTCGCGGGGCAGTGGTTCGGCGCACATGCCGCCTACGCCGTTGGTCTGGCCGCGATCCTCGGCCACGTATGGTCGCCCTTCCTCCGGGGCCGCGGTGGCAAGGGGGTGGCCACCACCCTGGGGGCGATCCTTGGCGTTCACCCCTGGGTGGCGCTCGTCGCGGTCGGCGTCTTCGCGGTGGCCGTGATGGTGACCCGGTGGGTGGCCGCGGGCTCGATCTTCGGTGCGCTAGCGATGATCGTCATGGCGGTCCTCGTGCTGGTCGGCCGGGCGCCGGGGGACCTCTGGACCGGCCTCTGGCTCATCGGCATCGCCCTGATCGTGCTCTGGCGGCACCGGAACAACGTCATCGGCTGGTGGCGCCAGCGCCGCCTCCGCTGACCCGCCATCCGCGCGAGCGCCATCCGCCCCAGCCGCGATCCGTGAAAGCTCGCCCACCTCCCAGCGTGGGTGATCATTCACGCAGCCGAGGCGGGCGCGCGGAAGCGAGCCCAGCGGCATACGGCTTCAATGGTTGTCCCTGAACGTGAAGGATCGGACCCCTCCACGGGGGTCGGAGCTCACACGCTCAGAAGACGATCGTGCGGCGACCCGAGAGGAAGACCCGGCTCTCGGCGTGGTCGCGCACCGCACGGGACAGCACGCGCCGCTCGACGTCGCGGCCGATCGCGACGAGCCGCTGCGGCGTCTCGGCGTGGGTGACGCGCACGACGTCCTGCTCGATGATCGGTCCCTCGTCGAGGTCTGCTGTGACGTAGTGGGCCGACGCCCCGATCAGCTTCACCCCTCGGTCGTGGGCCTGGTGGTAGGGCTTGGCGCCCTTGAAACCGGGCAGGAACGAGTGGTGGATGTTGATCGCTCGGCCAGCGAGCGCCTTGCACAGCGAGTCCGACAGGATCTGCATGTAGCGGGCGAGGACGACGAGCCCGACGCCCTCGACCTCGACGATCTTGAGCAGCTGCGCCTCGGCGTCGGCCTTGGTGTCCTCCGTGACCGGGATGTGCAGGAACGGCAGGCCGTAGTACTCGACGAGGCCGCGGGTGTCCTCGTGGTTCGAGACGACGCCGACGATGTCGATCGGCAGGTCGCCGGACTTCCACCGGTAGAGCAGGTCGAGGAGGCAGTGGTCGAACTTGCTGACGAGGATGAGCGTCCGGCAGCGTTCCTCGGCCGGCCGCACGGCGAGGTGCTGGTGTTTCACGGCGGGGGAGGCGTCGATGGCGTCGAGCACGGACCCCACGTCGGCCGCGTCGGCGTCGAAGACGGTCCGCATGAAGAACAGGTTGGTGTCCTCGTCGGAGTACTGCTGGTTCTCCAGGATGTTCGCGTTGACGTCGAGGAGTGCGGCTGAGACGGCGGCCACGATGCCGGGACGGTCGTCGCAGGTGAGGGTCATGATGTGCCGGGCCATCCGAGGATTGTTGCTCAGCCCGCGGGTCGGCTCCCAATCGGGGTGGCACCGTCTCGGGGAGTGACCGTCCACATCCGGTCGCGGTCGCGGGTGGTCGTCCACAGTTGCGCGACCGGCGCGGCTGGCAGGGTGGCTGGCTTCCTACCTTTCCCGTATGCCGCTGAGCCGAGTCCCCAAGAGCCCTGACCTCGAGCGTGTGGTGCAGGTCCTCGGCGGGCGTGTGGTGGACGAGGGCGCGTCCGCTGGAGAGCGTGGCGGCTGGGTGCCGGCGCCGCCGGGCGTGGTGGAGGAGCCTCGGCCGCCGGAGCCCGACGTCCTGGAGCTCGTCGACCTGGGACCCCGCTCGGCCGACCTGGCCGATCAGCTGCGGCGCGCCCGGCGGCCGTCGTTCGTGTCGGTCCCGGCGTCGCTCCGGACGGGGCGCGTGTCGGTGAGCAGCAGCGCCGTCGTGGCCGTGCTCGCGCTCGTCGTCGCCTTGGGCTGTGCGTTCGTGCTGCGGATCCTGTGGGCCGAGCGCGCTGCCGAGGGAGCCGGGGTGGCGCGGGTGGCTGGGGAACCGGCGACGCCCGGGCCAGATGGGCCGGCCACGCCGGAGGTCGTGTCGAGGTCCGCCCCCGCGACCACTGCGGGCGCGGCGCCGCAGACCGTGCTCGTCGTGCATGTCGTCGGACAGGTGGCCAAGCCGGGACTGGTCCGGCTCAAGGCGGGTGCCCGTGTCGCGGACGCGATCGAGTCGGCCGGAGGCGCGACCCGAGCGGCCGACCTGACGGCGATGAACCTCGCCCGGGCCCTGGTCGATGGAGAACAGGTCTTCGTGCCGAAGCCGGGGGAGCAGCCGCCTGCTGTCGCGGGGCCGCAGGTGCCGGGTGGATCGACTGTGGGGGACGGATCGGGGTCGGTGGGGGGATCGGCGACCGGCTCGGTGAACCTCAACACCGCCGACCTCAACGCGCTCGACTCGCTGCCGGGGGTCGGGCCGGTCCTGGCGCAGCGGATCGTCGACTGGCGCACCGAGCATGGCCGGTTCACCTCGGTCGAGGAGCTGGGCGAGGTCAGCGGGATCGGCGACAAGCTGCTGAGCCAGCTCCGTCCGAAAGTGACGGTGTGAGCCGGACGCCCGCGAGGACCCTCCGGGCGAACGGACCGGACGAGGTTGTCCCGGTACCCAGGCGGCTCGACGCCCGGCTCCTCGTCCCGGTCGTCGTCGCCTGGCCAGTCGTGGCGTTCGTCGGTCTCGTCGTGCCGACGTTGTGGGTATGGTCCTCCGCGCTGGTCTCCGGCCTGGGTTCGGGCCTGCTGGTGCTGCGTCGGCCCCGGCTAACCAGCCGGAGGTTGCTCGCGCTGACCCTGGCCGTGCTCGCTCTGACCCTGCTCGCGGTGGCGGGCCACCGGACGGTACGGGCCGTCGGCCCACTGGCCGAGCTCGCGGAGGCACGCGCCGTGGCCACCGTGCGCGGGGTGATCGCCACGGAGCCGGTCGTCGTCGGCGGACCGCTGGAGGCAGGCGCCGCAGACGCAACAACCCCGCACGAGGAACCGACGCGCGACCCCCTCGTCGTGGTTCGGATGGACGTCAGGGAGGTGGAGGGCCGCGGACGGGTCACCGAGGTGAGCGCGCCGATCCTGGTCACCGGGGACCGGTCCTGGGCAGAGCGGAGCTGGCACGAGGAGGTCGAGGCGGTCGTGCGCCTGTCCGTCGCGGATCCGGGCGACGACGTCGTGGCACTGGCCCGACCCAAAGGCGAGCCGACGGTCATCGGGCGGCCCGGGGTGGTATTCCGGGCGGCGGACTCCGTGCGGGGTGACTTCCGGGCCGCGACGGCGGGTCTGACCCCGGACGCTCGCGGGCTGGTGCCGGCCCTCGTCATCGGGGACACGAGCCGGACGCCACCGGACCTCACCGAGGCGATGCTCGACACGGGGCTGAGCCATCTCAGCGCCGTCTCGGGGAGCAACGTGACCCTCGTCCTGGCGACCGTGCTCGGCCTCTGCCAGCTCCTGGGAGTCCGTCGGCGTGGCCGGCCCTGGGTCGCCCTCGGCGTGCTCGTCGGGTTCGTCATCCTGGCCAGACCGGAGCCGAGCGTCATCCGGGCGGGAGTGATGGGGGCCGTCGGGTTGCTGGCCCTGTCCACCTCACGGCGTCAGGCGGGTGTGCCGGCGCTGTCGGGGGCGATCATCGCCCTCCTCGTCTGGGACCCGTGGCTGGCGCGGTCGTACGGCTTCGCCCTGTCGAGTGTCGCCACCCTGGGCCTGCTGCTCTTCGCACAGCCGTGGGGGCGGGCCATCGCCCGCGGACTGCCCAAGCGGCTCGCCTGGTTCGGACCGGTCCTCGCGGTGCCCCTTGCCGCGCAGGCGGTCTGCGGGCCGATCGTGGTCCCGCTCCAGGGCAGCGTGTCGCTCATCGCCGTCCCGGCCAACCTGCTTGCCGCACCGCTTGTGGCACCCACGACGATCGTCGGCGTCGCCGTGGCCGTCCTGTCGCTCGTCTGGGTCGGTGGTGCGTCATGGCTGGCCTGGCTCGCGGGCATTCCCGCACAGGGCATCGCCTGGGTCGCGAGGACGTGTGCCGAGGCGCCCTTCGGCGGCATCGACTGGGGCGACTCCGCTGTCGCCGCGGTGTTGCTCGCCGTCGTCACCGCAGTCGTCATCCTGGTCTGGCCCTGGGTCTGGCGCCGGGTCCGGCTCCGTCCCCTCCTCGGGGTGGCCGTCGTCCTCGTGGTGAGTGCCGCGGCGACACCGACCAGCGTGGCGTCGTGGCCACCGCCTGGCTGGGTCTTCGTCGCGTGCGACGTCGGCCAGGGTGACGGCCTCGTCATCAACAGCGGCATCGGGGCCGGGACGGGACACGGCGTCGTCGTCGACGCGGGAGGGGACCCTGCGCTCATCGACGGCTGCCTCGGCCGACTGGGGATCGAGGTGGTCGACCTCGTCGTCCTCAGCCACTTCCACGCTGACCACGTGGCCGGTCTGGCGGGAGTGCTCAAGGGTCGGACGGTTGCCGAGACGAGGGTCTCGACCGTCGTGGAGCCGGAGCCCATGGCGGACCAGGTCAGGGAGCTGGCTTCAGCCGCGGGCGTCCCGGTGCGCGAGCTGCGCGCTGGTGACGTCATCCAGGTGGGAGGCATGACCGCTGAGGTGTGGTGGCCGGCCCGCCAGCTCAGCGAGGGCTCGGTCCCCAACAACGGTTCGGTGGTCATGACCGTGCGCGTGCGCGGCGTCGACCTCCTGCTCTCCGGCGACATCGAGCGGGAAGCCGCGGCGCAGGTGATCAGGGCCGCGCAGGCGGAGCCGGAGCGCTGGGGGGAGGTGGACGTGTTCAAGGTGGCCCACCACGGGTCGAGCAACCGGGACGACCGGCTCCTCGATCTCATCTCGGGGCAGGTGGCCATCATCAGCGTCGGCGAGGACAACGACTACGGGCACCCGGCGCCCTCGCTGCTCCACGCCCTCGAGAGTCGGGGCTTCACCGTCCATCGGACCGACCTCGAGGGCGACATCGCGGTCGTCGTCGACCCGGATGGCGGCCTCACAATTCACACCCGCCGATAAAGATCTACGCAGAGTGCCCTCCAATCGAGTGAACAAGATTCGGGGTTCCCCCACCCCAACTCCCAATCGAATGAACAACTTTCGGGGTGCTCACTTCCCAGAAGTTGTTCACTCGATCGTGGCAGCTGGGTCGGATGACCCCGGATGTTGTTCACTCGATCAGGGGGAGGAGGAGGCGGTGCCGACGGCCGCTTCGCGGCGCGAATCGGCCGCGGCGTGCACTCGACCACCCTCGAACTGGGCGGCGCCGACCCCGCCGAAGTACATGTGCTTGGACGGGTACTCGCTCCCCGGCAGGCCACTCGATACGACCGCCGCGGCGATCGATGGGTCCGGCTCGTGCTCGACGACCGGCGTGCCGTCCTCACCGAAGCGCACATGCAGACGGGGCGCCTCGATCGCCTCGGCCAGGTCGACGCCGCGCAGGAGCGCCTGGCCCAGGACCTGCATGAGCGCTGTCGTGATCCGGTCCGCGCCCGGCGAACCTGCGGCGATGCAGCCCCCGGCGTCGTTCCGAGCAGTCGTGGGCGCCATGTTGGAGGCCAGCCGCGTGCCCGGCGCCAGTGCGTGCAGGCCGAGCCGGTTCAGCTCGGGCTCGCCCAGGGCGTTGTTGAGCATGATGCCGGTGCCGGGGATGACGATGCCCGCGCCGTAGCCGGCGGACATCGTGATGGAGCAGGCGCCGCCCTCCGAGTCCACCGCCGACACGTGCGAGGTCGACGCCGACGTCGGCAGCCCGGCCAGGCCGTGCCGGTCGACCGACTCGAGCAGCGCATGGCCGTCGGCGAGGAGGTCGGGCGAGCGGTCGTGCACCGACAGGCGGTACGCCAGGACCCGCTTCTGGATCTCGATGACGTCCGCCCATGACCAGCCGGGCGATCGCGCAGCCAGCTCGCCGAGCATCACGGCGAGCATCGGGCCCCCCACCGAGGGCGGTGGGTTGAGCGCCACCGTCCAGTCGCCGAGCCGGCGCATCGTCGGCCGACGCTCCAGCGGCTCGTACGCCAGCAGGTCCTCGCGAGTGATGAGGCCGCCGTGCTCCTCCATCTGGTCCACGAGGACTCGACCCACCGCCCCCGAGGTGAAGAGCGACGGCCCCTGGGCCCCGAGCAGCTCGAGGATGTCCGCGAGGTCGCTGTTCGTCACCACCTCACCGTTCCGCAGGGCGTGGCCCTCGGGACCGGTGACGATGGCGTGGGCCTCGGGGTCGTCGCCGAAGAGGCTCTCGCGGACGATCCCCAGATACAGCGCAGCAGCCGCCCCCACCGCGTACCCGTCACGACACGAGCGCTCCGACGGCTCGACGACCCGCGACCACGGGATCCGGCCGAACAATTCACTGGCTCGCGAAAGGGCATGCACAGCACCGGAATTCGCGACGGAGCCGGCGCCGACCCCGAGGGTGATGCCGCCGCCGTACTGCGTCGTGACCCAGCGCAGGCCCTGGCCGAACCGGCCCGGGTCCAGACCTCGACCGGGCATCTCGACGTTCCCGTCGATGACGACGGGGTCCCCGTCCACCGGCCAGATGTTGACGTAGGCCCCGCTCATGATGCTGACCATGCCCGGGTCGGTGCACATGGCGGCGATGGATGCCGCAACGGCTGCATCGACCGCGTTGCCGCCTTCGGCGGCCACCTCGAGCCCGGCCTCGAGCGCGGCGGAGTTCGCTGCCGCGACGGCGACCTTGGTCATTGCCTCATTGTGCCGAAGCCTGCGTGTGCCCGTGGGCGTTCGACGCGCCCAACGGCAGGGACAAGCGGGAGCGAGCTCAGCGGCATACGGCCAAGGTCAGGAACGTCCCAGTGAGTGGTACTCAGCATTGGGCACGAAGCCGAGTGCCGTGGAGACCCGGTTGGTGAGGTTGAACATGCCGACGACCTGGACAAGCTCCATGATCTGGTGGTCGTCGAGCCCGACCGCGCGCAGCGGCTCGAGATCCGCCTCGACGACGTCGGCAGGGTGGAGGGTGAGCTTCTCGGCGTACGCCGCCATCGTGGCCTCGCGCTCCGGCAGGTGGGCCTGACGCCAGTTGACGGCGACGTTGTCCGCCGTCCGCTCGTCCTCCGTGTAGGTGCGCAGCGCCGCGGTGTGGGAGATGACGCAGTAGTTGCACCGGTTGACGTTCGAGACGACGACGGCGAGCAGCTCGCGATCCGCGTTGCTCAGGTGTCCGTCCTTGTTGACGAGCAGGTTGAAGTAGTTCCACCACGCGAGGAACTGGTCCCCGTTGACCGCCTGCGCCTTGAAGACGTTGGGCACGAAGCCGAACGCCTCCTCGGCCTTGGCCCACAGCTTGCCGACGCCCTCCGGGACGTCGTCGGCAGTGGGGACGGGGAGGAAGGAGATGCGCGCGTCGTCAGCCATGACGGCACTGTATGCCGCTGACCTTGCTTCGGTTGTCAGGCCGGGGCGAGCGCGGGGTTGAGTACGTCGACGGGGGCGCCGGCTGCCTCGCCGAGCGCCCGCAGCGCGGCGGAGACGGCCGGGACACGCTGCAGGTCGGACGTCGTCACCGCGAGGATCTGGCGCCGGGAGGGCGGCGTGAGCGAGAGCGTCACGACTTCCTCGTGCTTTGCCGCGTTGAGGATGAGGTCGGGCACGAGAGCGACGCCGAGGCCGGCGGTGACGAGGCCGATCTGGGCGACGTAGTCCTCGATCTCGAAGGCCACGTTGGGCCGGAACCCTTCGTGGTGCGCGAGGGAGACGAGGTGGCCCCGACAGCGCGGACACCCGGCGATCCACTCCTCGTCGGCGAAGTCGGACATCGAGACGCTCTCGCGGCCCGCCAGGGGGTGGTGCTTCGGGACGACGACCCGGACCTCGTCGTCGAGCAGGCGCTGGGTCTCGAGGAGGGTCAGGTCCTCCTCGAGCTCGCCGAGATCGGCGCCCTCGTAGGCGAAGGCCACCGCGACGTCGCAGTCGCCGTTGCGCAGGGCGGCGAGCGACTCGGGCGGCTCAGCCTCGGTCAGGGTGACGGTGATGTCCGGGTGGCGCTGCTTGAGGATGGCGAGCGCCTTGGGGACGAGGGTCGCGCTCGAGCTGGGGAAGGCCTGCAGGCGCACCCGGCCGGCGCGCAGCCCGGCGATCGCGGTGATCTCCTCCTCGGCTGCGTCGAGGGCGGCGAGCACGCCGACCGCGTGGCGCGCGAGCACTTGGCCGGCCTCTGTGAGGCGGACCTGGCGACCGTAGCGCTCGACGAGCACGGTGCCAGTGCGCTGCTCGAGGCGCCGGACCATCTGTGAGATCGCTGGCTGGGAGAAGCCGAGGGCGTTGGCGGCGCCGGTGAAGCTGCCCTCGTCGGCGATTGCCTTCATCACCCGTAGACCTGCTGCGTCGATCATGGCGCAAGCATAACTCAGGATTATGGTTTTGAGGCTTTCTCCGCATGGGACGTAGGCTGTGTCCGTGAAGCTTGCGACGACCCGGGCCCTGCCGCTCGTGACGGAGGACCTCGGGACGCTGGACGATCTCGTCGACCTCGTCAGCGGTGGCGGGGTCCTCGTGTTGAGTGGTGCGGGCATGTCGACGGACTCGGGGATTCCCGACTACCGCGGGCCTGACGGGACGCGTCGCGTCGAGCCGATGACGCTCGGCGAGTTCACCGGGTCGTCGGAGGCACGCCGGCGCTACTGGGCGCGCAGCTACATCGGCTGGCAGCGGTTCACCGCGGCCCAGCCCAATTCCGCCCATGAGCGCGTCGCCGAGCTGCAGCGGCACGGCTACGTGGGGCCGATCATCACCCAGAACGTCGACGGGCTGCACCAGGCCGCCGGTGCCCGGGACGTCGTTGAGCTGCACGGTTCGCTCGACCGGGCGGTGTGCCTGACGTGTGGCGAGGTGACTTCGCGCGAGGGCCTGCACGTTCGCATGACCGAGGCGAATCCCGGCTTCATGGAGCGGTTCGCGGCCGAGGCTGCGGCGGTCGGCTCGCAGTGGGGGGAGCAGGTCCGGCCGGACGGCGACATCGTCGTGGCCGACTCCCTCGTCGAGTCCTTCTTCCCGCCGCTGTGCCTCGTCTGCGGGCGTGACACGGTGAAGCCGGACGTCGTGTTCTTCGGTGAATCCGTCCCGAAAGCCCTCGTGCAGAAATGCTTTGGCCTGGTGGACGAGGCTGGGGCAGTCTTGGTGCTCGGATCCTCGCTGGCGGTCATGAGTGGCTATCGCTTCGTCCGGCACGCGGCCCGGATCGGGGTGCCGGTGGCCATCGTGACGCGGTCCGCGACCCGGGGAGACGCGGAGGCGACGGTCCGGTTGCACGCCCCGCTCGGGGCGACTCTGGACGCGTTGGGAGCGGCACTTGGACATGGGGACTGACCTCCACTGGTACTCGGCCCTTCCGGCGTCGGGGCCCGGGCCCTCGGTCCACTGGGCGTCGACAGCCTTCGAGGCGGAGCTACGCGACTGGGTCTCCGAGGTGCTTGGGCGGCTGGGCGTCGATGTCGTGGCGCTCGAGCAGGTGCACCTGCGGCCGTGGTCCACGGTGTGGCGAGCTCGAGGGAGCGACGGCGTCGACTACTGGGCCAAGCAGAACTGTGAGCACCAGAAGTTCGAGGCCCGGCTCCTCCAGGTTCTCGACGAGCTGTCTCCGGACAGGGTCATCCCGGTCGTCGGGATCGACGCTGACCGAGGCCTTCACCTCGTCCCTGACCAGGGGCGGGTGCTCGCCGAGACCATCGCTCCCGACGATGTGGACGCGTGGTGCCGCGTCGTGGCGCACGCCATGTCCCTCCAGCGGGACCTCGCCGGGGCCGCGGACCGCCTCGTTGCCGCCGGCATCACGACCATGCGTACCGCGGAGGCCGCCGACTACGTGGCCGTTCGCACGGAGCAGCTGAACGGGCTGCCGGACGGTGACCCGCGGCGGCTCTCCGACGATGACGCGTCCGCGCTCAAGGCGCTGGGACCGACGGTGATGGAATGGGTCGAGCGGCTGGTGGTCCTCGGCCTGCCGGAGGCATTGGTGCACAACGACCTTCACGCCAACAACGTCTTCGCCACACCCGACGGTCGGCTGCGCTTCTTCGACTTCGGCGACGCGGTGCTCGCCCACCCGCTGAGCGCCCTGATGATCCCGCTCAACGTTCTGGCGCACCGCTTTGAGGCGCCGAGCGATGACGCACGGCTCCGCAAGGTGGCCGATGCCGGGCTGGAGGTGTGGGATGACCTCGTGTCGGTCGCGGAGCTGCGGTCGGCGCTTCCGGCTGCGCTGCAGCTCGGCCGGTTGGGGCGGGCTGAGTCCTGGCTGCGGGTCTGCGCGACGCTCACCGATGAGGAGCTGGCCGAGTACGGCGATGCCGGCGCGTGGTGGCTCGGCTCGCTGCGGATGCAGCCAATCCTCGCCTGAGTGATGCCCCGGGTGGGCGATGGGTCAACCAACCGGAAGACCAGCCACTTGCCGGCCTGAACACGCTCGCGAACTCGGCTGGTTCCGGTTGGTTGGCCCTCGGACGTGGGCCCGCGCCGTGCGTTCAGTCAGACGCGGGCCTTGAGCCCCGCCGCGATCTGCGTCGCCCAGGCGTCGATGGATGCCCAGTCGCGGAAGTCACCCGCCGGCATGGCGTCCTTGGCTCCGGGCAGGTGCTGCATCATCCGTTCGGTCAAACCGATCGGTGGTGCGTCCGGGTCCCAGGCGCCGAAGAAGACCTGCTCGCCGCGCGTCTGCAGGAGGTCGGTCAGCTCGTCGAACTCCTTGGGCCGGCTGGTCCTGAGGACGTCGCGCCCTTCCTTGTCCACGAGGTCCGTTCCGAGTGGTCCGCTGCTGAACAGCCAGACGGGACGCTCTCGCAGCTCCTTTCGGTGGTGCTTCGCGAAGGACGTTGCGTCCTTGAGCCAGTGGTACATGTACGCGGCTCCGCCGATGATGACTGCGTCGTACTGGTCGACGCTGTCGATCTCTCCGACCGGTCGCGCCTCGGCGGGGAGGCCGGCCTCGGTCAGCGTTGCCGCGATGCGTTCGGCGATGCCCACGGTTGAGCCGTGCCGGGTGGCGTAGGCAACGAGAATGTTCATGGGAGCTCCTTCCTCGTCCTCAGCGCCATGGCACCACCCGAGGCAGCATGGTCATAGGGGCGTAAGTCCCGGAACTCAACGACCGGGCACCTCCACCGACTGCACCTGGTCGCGCATCTCGTCGAGCTCGGTAGGCCACACCTCGACCGTCTGCACGACCCAGAAGGCGCCGAAAAGCACGATGATGACGACCTCGGCGACGAGGATGATGTGGGCGAAACCCTCGATGGCCAGGTGCAGCGCCACCGTCCCGGCGAGGGCCACACCGAGCAGGACGGCCAGCGCGTAGTAGCTGCGCCGGAACTTCACACCTCGTTCGGTGGACGGCTGGTACAGCGCGTTGAGCACCATCACCGCGATCACCCCGGCGACCATCGTGGCTGCGGCGATGCCGTGGCTCAGGTGGATGAACGAGTCACGCTTCCAGAGGAAGAAGCCAAGCTCGACGACGAGGACGACGCCGCACACGATGGAGGCGATCCGCGAGCCGGGAGTGGCCGAGATCACCAGTTCGCCGCGGCGCGCCAGGACGTAACGCACGATGGCTGCCAGCACCGCCACGACGATGAGTGTCCAGATGTTGTTGCGCACCGCGTTGGCCACCTCGAGGGTGGTCAGCGTGGGAGTCGGACCGCACGCGCCGTCGGGGACCGTGGGCACCATGGCCACGACGAACGCCATGAAACCGGAGAAGTCGAGCAAGACGTCCTCCTCGGCGGATCGTGCATTGTGCACGATGAGCAGCGCTCCAAGGGCAAACAGCGCGCCGACGAAAACGGTGCGCGCCGGCGTGAAGTAGTACGCACTGATCGACCCCAGGAAGCAACCACCGTCGGCGATGCCCTCGTAGGCCACCGCGAACAGCAGCATGAGGAGGAGCGCGATCATGCCGGCCCGTAGGTAGCGGTAGGTGTACAGCACGTCCCGCCCGAGCTCCGGGTCGGTCTTCCGTCGCGCGATCTTCGTCATGCCAACGAAGTGTGTCGCACGAACGCGACTGATGCCCAACAAAACTCAGCAGGAGCGCCGAACCCAGCTCAGCGGCATACGGCCGCTCTTGTGTGTCACACGCGACGGAGGACTGCGGTGACCTTGCCGAGGACGGTCGCGTGGTCGCCGTCGATGGGGGAGAAGTCAGAGTTGTGCGGCATGAGCCAGACGTGGCCGTCCTTGCGCTTGAAGGTCTTCACCGTCGCCTCGTTGTCGAGGAGCGCCGCGACGATGTCGCCGTTGTCAGCCGTCGGCTGCTGGCGGACGACGACCCAGTCGCCGTCACAGATCGCCGCCTCGATCATCGAGTCGCCGACGACCTTGAGGAGGAAGAGGTTGCCCTCGCCGACGATCTGCTTCGGCAGTGGGAAGACGTCCTCGACGACCTCCTCGGCGATGATCGGCACGCCTGCAGCGATCTGGCCCAGGAGCGGCACGTAGGCGGCCGCCGGCCTGGCGTCGCCCGAGTCGGTCTCGGTGTCCTGCTGCTGCGCGGTGTCGACGTCGAAGCCCGCCACACTGCCGCCACGGCCGCGGTATCCGGTCGCATCGGCCGGTGCGTCGGGGGAGACGATCTCGATGGCGCGGGGGCGGTTGGGATCGCGTCGCAGGTAGCCCTTGGCGACGAGGGCATTGAGCTGGTGGGAGACGCTCGACGGGCTGGCGAGGCCGACGGCGTCACCGATCTCACGCATGCTCGGCGGGTAGCCGCGTCGGTCGACCGAGTTGCGGATCACCTCGAGCACGCGCCGCTGGCGAACGGTCAGGCCGTCTCCCTTGGGGCGGTCGGGAAGCTCGGTCACGCCCATGATGATCCCCTTCGTTGTGCTCGCTCTGGTGCTCGGTCGGTGCTTGCTGGCGACTCGTCTCAGGCTGTCACAGACGCCACTGTCGGTGGTGACTGGTGGTGTGTCTGTTGTGGGTGAAGCCTATTGGTTTCGAACACAGATGCCAAACATTTGTTCGACGTGTCTCTCGACATTGTCGGGGCGTCGTGCTAGAAAATCGTACAGGCGTTCTATCGAACAGGCGTTCGTGCGAAGGAGGACATCATGGGTGCACAGGTTCTGGAGTTTCCCTCCACCCGGCCGACACCGGCCACCCGGCCACGGCTCGTGCTCGTGCCTCAACCGGCGCCGGAGCCCGAGCCGACGTATCGCCTGACGCGTCGGGGGCGGCTGGTGGTGGCTCTCCTCGTCGCGGTGATGCTGTCGGCGCTCGTGCTGGCCTTCGCCGGCCAGCTCGCGTCGGCGGCAGGACCGACGCGCTCCGTCACGGTCGGGGGCGGCCAGACGCTGTCGGAGATCGCGGCCCGGGAGCTGCCGCAGCTGCCGATCACAGCCGGCATCGTGGAGCTCCAGCTCGCCAACAACCTGTCCACCTCGCAGGTGCACGCGGGCCAGACTCTCGTGATCCCTGATCGGTGACACCAGCGCAACCAATCAGTCGTATGCCGCTCAGCTCGTTCCCAGCCGCACGCTGAGTTCCCGATCGGCCGCGTTGGCTCCACCTTCAGCGGCTGGTGTGCCGGCGCTTCGACCCCGCCGGATGCACCCAGGGCGCCGCACCTCGGTCACGTGAGTGACCGTGGTGCGGCGTTTCTGCTTGGCAGACCAGACGTCCCTGCCGTTGCCGTCAGGGCTGAGATGCTGTCGTTGTTCGTGGGTTGAAGGTGGAGGTCCTGGCGAGCCGGCGGAAGAGGTCTCGTTCCAGCTGTGTCAGTTTGGCGGGCACGTCGATGTGGGCGTGGACGTAAAGGTGTCCCGCTGGTCCGGCGGGGTTCGGCAGGCCGCAGCCGGGCAAGGTGAGCTCATGGCCGGTACAGGTGCCGGCTGGGACGTCTAGATCGATCGGTCCTGCCGGAGTCTCGAACGCGATGGTGGAGCCGAGGGCCGCCTCCCAGGGCGACAGCGGCAGGCGGACGTGCAGGTCGCGGCCACCGAGCTCATAGCGCTCGTGGGGAGCGAGCCGGACGCGCAGGAATACGGCCGGGGTGTCGCGGCCGCCGGGAAGGTGTGTGGTTTTGACCTCGATGCGGTCGCCGTCGATCACGCCGGGTGGGATGTCGACGTGGACGCTCTCGGTGCGGTCGTGGCTGGTCACGGTGACCGTCCGGGTCGTGCCGTGGTAGCTCTCCTCGATGGTGAGCTCGAGCTCGGCCTCCTCGTTCTCGACCGAGCGGCTGGGCAGGTCGAAGCCGAGATGGAAGGCGTTTGCGAGGCTGGGGCCGCCGAGCCAGATCGCCTCGCGCCGGGTGCGGCCGGGGTTCGTCCGGCTGGCGGTCCACGGCGACCATGGTCCGTGATGCGAAGCGGTGGGGGTTCGGGTCCGGCGCGGCGCCCGAGTGGCGTCGTAGCGAGCCCGGGCGCCCGGGTCGGACAGCACGCGATAGGCGTGGGTGATCTCGGCGAACCGGTGCGTTGCCCCTGGGGTGGTGTCGACGTCCGGGTGGTAGCGCCGGGCCAGCCGCCGGTAGGCCAGGGTGATCTCGGCGCTGTTGGCGCTCGGTGTGACGCCGAGGACCTGGTACAGGTCGCGGCTTGGGCGCTCGTTGGGGCTGGCGGCGGTCATCAGCTCCTCCCGCTCGCGAGGGCTGTTTGGGGTTTCGATGCCACCGGTGGCCGGCCTGGGCATACCGGCGTCGGGGTGTCGGGGGCTGGCCGGGGTCGGGGCGAACGGCCGCTCCGGTGGTGTGTCCGCTGTTCCATCACCTCCTCATCGGGGGAGCTGGACTGTCTCGTCGTATCGGTCTTGTGCTGCAGCGTTGAGGGTCGGGTCAGGCGGTGAGCGCTGCCGTGCCCACCCTCCGATGCCAGGATGCCGCGGCCTGGTCGCCAGCCGCTCCACCCTGGCCTGTCTCCAGTGCCGGTCTGGCGGGGTCGGTGGCCTGAAGGCCGGGCGGCGGAGCGGGGGCCGGGCCGGTGGCGGGGTGGGCCATTCGGCGGCGATGATCGCCTCGAACTCCGCCTGCACCAAGTCTTCGTCGGAGTAGACCATATCGAGGAACTGCTCCTCGAAGGTGTCGGTCAGGCCCTCGTCGTAGGTGTGCCGGATCGTGGTCATGGCGACCTCCGAAACGGGTCTCAGGCCTTGATGGCCTGCCGGTCCTGTCCGGCGCTGGTGATCTCGATCTTGCGGGGCTTGGCCTGCTCGGCCACCGGTATCCGCAGCGTGAGCACACCCGCGTCGTAGCTGGCCTCGATGTGCTCGGTGTCCAGGTTGTCGCCCAGCACGAGCTGCCGGCTGAAGGTGCCCCGTGCCCGCTCAGCGGCGAGCATCTCCTGGGCCTCGCTACGCGCCGGGCGCTCGGCACGCACGGTCACCACGTTGCGCTCCACGTCCAGCTCGATCGCCTCCGGGGCGATGCCCGGCAGGTCGAACTCGACCACGAAGGTGTCCCCGTCACGCCAGGCGTCCATCGGCATCGCCGCCGGGTAGGCCACGGAGCCGTTGCCGCGGAAGAGCTGCTGGGTCAGCCGATCGAGGTCCCGGAACGGATCGGTACGCATCAGCAACTGAGCCACCGTCGAACACTCCCTTCTGGTGTTGTCCTTCACCACTGACCTATCGCAGTGGCCATAGATTCCTTATAGCCCCGGCGCCATAATGAGTCAAGAAGCCAACCCCAGAAGACCGGGCCATGACGACTGACCGGCCGGCGCGAGGAGGACCGGCTCCACACCAGAGCCACGTCAAGAGAGGCGCTCAGCGATGATCATCAGGGATGTCCCGCTGTTCGGCCCCGGGCAGGACGCGCCATGAGCGGCATCCCCTCCGACCAAGGCGTCTACGGGATCTCGGTGGCTGCCCAGCTGGTCGGCATGGGCGTCCAACGGCTGCGGCTCTACGAGTCGCGTGGCCTGCTCGAACCCGAGCGCACCGCCGGTGGCACCCGTCGCTACAGCCAGGACGACCTGTACCGGCTGCAGCGCATTGACGCCCTGCTCGAGGCCGGGCTGAACCTGGCCGGCATCGCGATGGTGCTCGACCTGCAGGACGAGAACCACCGCCTGCACCACCGACTCGACCAACACGAGTCCGATCGCGGATAGTCGCCAGCGCACAGCCGAGGTCAGCACCGCAAGGCCCCGCGCCCTGTGTCGCCCTGCGAGACCTGTGGAGAAGTCAGAAGGGCGTATCGAGGGTTCTTCCTAGCCTCGTCGAGATGGGGCTGGGAGGAGTCTGCAGATGAGATTTGGTGTGGAGCCCGACGTGCTCGGCCGCGACTCGGCGCGGTACGGCGAGGCGGTCGGGGCGCTAGCGGGCGTCGACGTCCCCGGGGCGATGGCGCCGTTGGCGTCGGCATTCCCGGGAGGGCTGACCGCAGCGGCGATCTGGGAGCTCGGGGCGGCGTGGAGTGACCGCCTACTCCGGGTCCGGCTCGGGCTCGAGCAGGTCGGGGACGGGCTGGCGACGGCGGGGCAGTCGTATGCAGCGGTGGAGCAGATCGCTCGGCGGGCCCTGTCGGACCATCAGCTGCGGCGCGAGGTGCCCTGATGCCGCAGATCGGGGTCCGGCACATCCGCGCGTTCCAGCCGTCCGTCGTGCTCGAGGTAGCCCAGCGACTCGAGGCGCAGCGGCGCCGCGTCATCTCGGCCACGGACGCGGTGCTGCGAGCTCGGGCGGCGGGGGAGTCGTGGACCGGACCCGCCGCGGTCGCGGCGACGGCACGTCAGGCGGGGGTGCTCGCTGGGCTCGCTGACGTAGCGGTCCGGTTGGCTGCGACGACGGCAGCGCTGCGTCGCCTGGCTGGCCGGATGGAGGCCTGTGCGGCCCTGGTGCGTCGGGCCGAGCGCATGGCGTCGGATCGGGGTGCGTGGACCGATGACCTCGGTTTGGTCCATGTGCCGCATCGGTGGTCTTCCGGCGACCCCATCATGGACGCGCACGTGGGCAGGCTCGACGCCCTGATGGTGGATGAGGTGCGGCGCTGCCTCGACGAAGCGGAGCGGGTGGCCGGGGCCACCGACGTCGAGGTCCATCGTGCGCTTGTTGGTGCCGCCTCGTACCGGCTCGCCACACGGGCGGGTGGCGACGACCTTGGCGTCGTGCCGCCGCCGCCCCAGGGTGCGGGCGGGCAGGCGGATGGCGCCTTTGCCAACGCAGCGTGGTGGCGGAGCCTGACCGTGGCAGAACGTCGGTGGGTGATCGGCCACCATCCCGAGTGGGTGGGGCCGCGGGACGGGATCCCGGCATGGGACCGTCACCAGGCGAACCTCAAGCTGTTGGCTCGGGCGCGGGTCGCGGCCGCGGAGCAGCTGCGACAGATCGGTCCGAGGGCGCGGGCTACCGACGTCGTGGTGTGGGAACGGGTGGAGTCGATCGCCGCCATCGACGCCGTCCTGGGCAAATCGGATGGAGTGACGAGGCACCTGCTGCTCGTCGACATCACGGGGCCCGTCGTCCGGGCCGTGACGACGGTCGGGAACATCGACCGCGCGGGCCACGTCGCGACCTATGTCGGCGGACTCTCGACGAGCCCGCACCTGGACCTGCGTCGCTACGACGAGACGTTCGTCCGCGTGCGCACGCTGGCGTGGACCAAGACCCGGGGGGTGGGCGACCGGGCCGACGTCGCGATCGTGCAGTGGATGGGCTACCCCGCCCCGCAGTGGCGGGATGGGGCCTTCGGCAGCAGGTCGGTGCTCAAGGACGACCTGGCCACGGAGTGGGCTGATGAGCTCGCCTCGTTCACGAACGGCATCGCCGCCAGCCGCGACGAGCCTCCGCACCAGACCCTGTGGGCCCACTCGTACGGCTCGGTTTTGGCCGGCTTCGCGTTGCAGCACGTGATGCGGATGGACGACGTCGCGTTGTTCGGTTCACCGGGGACGGCGCTGGACTCGCTCGCGGAGGGAGGCCTCAAGCCCGGCGCGCTCAATGTGCTCGCCTCCCCGACCGACGTCATCGCCGCATCCGGGTGGTTCGCGCGAGATCCGCGTGACGTTCCCGGAGTCGCCAACCTGTCCGCCGCTTGCGGGCTCAAGCCGGGATCGACCAACGAGTTCCTCATGGGGTCGCCCTGGCACAGCGCGTACCTCAACGCCGGGACGACGAGCGAGCACAACCTGGCCGCCATCGCCGCTGGGCGACCGGACCAGCGGGTCTTTGCCGGAAGCCCTGTCGGGTCGTTCCCAGCCCGGGATTGCCGCCCTGACCACTAAAGGAATCCGAATGAGCTGGAGGAGAAGCAGATGAAGGACGAGGACGGCCGCCCCCTGGTGTCCGGAACCGCGGTGGCAGTCGTTGGGTCGGGATGGCTGCTCGGGTCGCTGTTGATGGGCTGGTCGACGGCGACACCTCCCGATCTGGCCACCAGGATCGAGTGGTCGCTCGGCTGGGCAGCCTTCGGCGCGGTGCCGGCGATCGTCATGATCCTCGTGTGGTCCTACCTCGACTGAGGCTGCGCTTCCTGCGCACTCGAGGGGGATTGGGGACGGGTGGGGTTGGTGTGGCGTTTGCGCAGGTCACCGGCCTGGGCCTCGACACGCCACGCCGAACATGCCGTATTGGCTTGATAACGCGTGGGTCACGTGCCTACGATAACCCCAACATCTAGTAGTTACATGGCTGTAAGTCGTCCACATGTAGTCCCCAAGGGGCCACACGTTACGCACAAGCCATCCACACGCTGTCCCCAGCTCTGTCCCCAGAGCGAGCTCAGCGGCATACGGAATCAGCGTTGAAGGAAGGTGAGCGCAGGTGCACTGCCCGTTCTGTCGGCACACGGACTCGCGCGTCATCGACTCACGGACGACGGACGACGGCACCGCAATTCGCCGGCGACGTCAGTGCCCCGAGTGCAACCGCCGCTTCACGACGACCGAGACCTCGAGCCTCAACGTCATCAAGCGGTCGGGGGCGTCGGAGCCGTTCAGCCGGGCCAAGGTCCTGTCGGGGGTACGCAAGGCGTGCCAGGGCCGTCCGGTCACCGAGGACGACCTCGCCCTGCTCGCCCAGAGGGTCGAAGAGACCATCCGGGCGCAGGGGAGCGCGGAGATCGAGGCGCACGAGGTCGGCATGGCCGTCCTGGCGCCGCTCCGGGAGCTCGACGAGATCGCCTACCTCAGGTTCGCAAGCGTCTACCAGGCCTGGGAGACGCTCGAGGAATTCGAAGGAGCCATCGCGGTCCTTCGAGCCGAGCGTGACGCGCTCGGGCAGGAGCCTCCCGCTCGGCCCGAGATCGGCGCGAAGCGGTAATCGCCCTCCACCCCCCTCGCAACACCCGGAGCACTGTCGGTGCTCTGTAGAAGACTCATCACTAGGGACATTCGGTCCATGACAGGGATCGTTGTCACGGTCAGGGAGGCCGCAGCATGACGGAGATCGGAAACCGCAGCTCGCGTTCACGAGGTGGCGCCAAGAAGGGCGTCAAGGTCGAGCGCATCTACACCACTCCCGGGGTGCACCCCTACGACGAGGTGACCTGGGAGCACCGCGATGTCGTCCAGCAGAACTGGAGGACCGGCGAGACGATTTTCGAGCAGCGTGATGTCGAGTTCCCTGACTTCTGGTCGGTCAACGCGAGCACGATCGTCACGACGAAGTACTTCCGCGGTGCGCTCGGCACCGATGTGCGCGAGAAGTCCCTCAAGCAGCTCATCGACCGCGTGGTGCTGACCTACACGGCTGCGGGGAAGCAGCACGGGTACTTCGGCTCTGACGAGGACGCCGACATCTTCGAGCACGAGCTGACGTATGCCCTTCTGCACCAAGTCTTCTCGTTCAACTCCCCGGTGTGGTTCAACGTCGGGACGAAGTCGCCTCAGCAGGTGTCGGCGTGCTTTATCCTCGCCGTCGACGACTCGATGGACTCGATCCTCAACTGGTACAAGGAAGAGGGGAAGATCTTCCAGGGTGGCTCCGGTGCGGGCCTCAACCTGTCGCGGATCCGCTCATCCAAGGAGCTGCTCTCGTCCGGTGGCACGGCCTCCGGTCCGGTGTCGTTCATGCGGGGCGCCGACGCGTCGGCGGGAACGATCAAGTCCGGTGGCGCCACCCGTCGCGCGGCCAAGATGGTCGTCCTCGACGTTGACCACCCGGACATCGAGGAGTTCATCGAGACGAAGGCGCGCGAGGAGGACAAGATCCGCGCGCTGCGTGACGCCGGCTTCGACATGGACCTCGGCGGCAAGGACATCGTCTCGGTCCAGTACCAAAACGCGAACAACTCGATCCGCGTGACGGACGAGTTCATGAACGCGGTCGAAGACGGCGGCGAGTTCGGCCTGCGGGCTCGCCTGACCGGTGAGGTCATCGAGAAGGTCGATGCGCGGAAGCTGTTCGAGAAGATCGCGCAGGCGGCGTGGGAGTGCGCCGACCCGGGGCTGCAGTACGACGACACGATCAACGACTGGCACACCAACCCGGAGACCGGCCGGATCACGGCGTCCAACCCGTGCAGTGAGTACATGTCGCTCGACAACAGCTCGTGCAACCTGGCGTCGCTCAACCTGCTCAAGTTCCTTCGCGACGACGACACGTTCGACGCGGTGACCTTCGAGAAGGTGACGGAGCTCGTCATCACGGCGATGGACATCTCGATCTGCTTCGCGGACTTCCCGACGGAGGCGATCACCCAGACGACGCGTGACTACCGCCAGCTCGGGATCGGCTATGCCAACCTCGGCGCGCTGCTCATGGCGACTGGTCACGGCTACGACTCCGAGGGCGGGCGTTCGCTCGCCGCGGCGATCACGTCGCTGCTCACGGGTGCTGCCTACAAGCGTTCGGCCGAGCTCGCGGCTGTGGTGGGGCCGTACGCCGGCTACGCCCGCAACGCGGAGGCCCACAAGCGGGTCATGCGTAAGCACCAGGCTGCCAACGACGACATCCGAACGCTCGACGCGATGGATTCCGACATCCACAAGGCCGCCACGAAGGCGTGGGACCAGGTCGTCAAGCTGGGGGAGAAGAACGGCTTCCGCAACGCCCAGGCCAGCCTGCTCGCGCCGACCGGCACCATCGGCTTCATGATGGACTGCGACACGACCGGCATCGAGCCGGACTTCTCGCTGGTCAAGTTCAAGAAGCTCGTCGGCGGCGGCTCGATGCAGATCGTCAACCTGACCATCCCGCGGGCGCTGAGGAAGCTCGGCTACCAGGAGGAGTCGATCGAGGCGATCGTCGAGTACATCGCCGACAAGGGCCACGTCATCGACGCGCCGGGTCTCAAGCCGGAGCACTACGAGGTCTTCGACACTGCCATGGGCGCTCGGGCGATCTCGCCGATGGGCCACGTGCG
>NZ_DATCWX010000139.1:0-7397 GCF_036566125.1 Intrasporangium sp. | reverse complement strand
GGGTGCACCGCACAGTGGTGGAATCGGGCCTGACGCCATTCGAATGCCAACGGATCGAGCGGCTCGTTCAGGCGCCCGGGATCGAGGTCATGCGCGATCAGTGCCAGAACGAGGTCGCTCTTGGCGAGCCCCGCTCGAATCGCATCCCGGTACGCATCGCCATCGCCAATCGAGCCGATGTCGATAAACACATCGTGCCCAGCCCCCTTCAGCGCATAGCGCAATGCTTGGGCAGCGAACGATGAACTGCGTCGTCGGTAGGAGATGAAGACGAACAGCGCCTGGTCCTCTTTGGCTCCACGGGGGGAGGTCTCGTCGGTCATTCGGCTCTCCTCTCAGCACGCGGCGGCGGGCGCGGACCCACGGAGGTACTGGTCGATCTCGGTCTGGCTCAGGCGTCGCTCGCCCAGAACATCGCATGCGGCCCGCCGCCAGGCGGCCGAGTCCATCGGCCACAGCATCAACCCGCCACCGGCAAGGGCAAGCCGCGACGAGCCTGGCACGAACGCAAGCGCGGGATTCCTGGCCAGTTGAACCGGCTCGCCCAACTGCTCCCGCCTTCCGACGTCCCAGAACCGCACGGTCAGGTCTTGCCCCGCGGAGGCCAGTCTCGTGCCGTCGGGGCTGAACGCCAACGCCGTCACCATGTCCGTGTGGCCCAGCAGCCGCGCCAGCCGCGGCATCGACGAATCGACGCCCCAGAGCGCGATCTGGCGATCGTCCCCACCCGTGGCAAGCATCCGCCCATCGGCGCTCACTGCCACCGCGGTAGCCCCGCCGGAGTGCGCCGCGTATGCGTGCACCTTCGGTGTGCCGCCCGTCGCGAGGTCGACGACGAGCAGTCGGCCATCGCGTGCGGTGATGAACAACCGCGTGCCGGCGCTGGCCATGGCAGTCACCGTTGCCTCGAGGTCGAGGCGTTGCTCGGGGCTCGTCGCACTCGGGTCGACGACGATGAGCCGCCCACCCTGGGACACCGCGGCCGTCGCGCCGTCCTGTAGCAGAGCCACACCGGCCACCGGACCGTCCAGCCTTCGAAGCACCTCCGTGGAGGCTCCGCCGCCGCTCGGGGCGATCGCCGGCAGGCGAATGACGTCGCCGTCACGGGTTCCCACGACGGCACTGCTGCCGCGGATGGCGACCGAGGTCGCGTCGACGTCGAGCAGGAAGGCGCCCTTCGCATCCTCCGTGAGGGGCTGGTGCCAGACGCCACGCGGGCCGGCCGCGAGAACGCCGGTACCGTCTGTCGCGACCGCTTCGAACCTGGTCGCGGGAGTGGGGTCGCCGAACGCCGTCGGTACGTCGAGCCGCCATCGGATGAGACGGCCGGCGTCGTCCAGCACGACGACGCCACCAGGCTCAGCCTGGACGTCGAGCGCCAGACCCGTGCGACGTGTCCCCAAGGGAGGCAGGCTCAGCAGCGGAGGACTCGCGAAAGCCGCCAGGGCAGCAGTGTCGGCCTGGTGCGCCACGTCGACGACGCGCATGCTGCCATCCACGCCGAGGGCCAGCCATCGTGGCCGGGGCGCGGCGGACTCGCTGTCGAGCACGGAGCTCTTGAGGCCCTCGAGCGCAGCTCCGACCGTCGTCAGCGCCGGCACCGTGACGGGCTCCGCGTCTGGCTCGTCCAAGGGCCAGACCGAGAGCGCGCCCGACTCGTCAAGCGCGCCCAGCTCGCCGGCGTTCACGGCCACGGCGGTGGCGACCGGAGGCACGCCCACCAACGGCCTCCCTGCGGACTGCTCGCCGGACAACTGCCACAAGACCACTCCAATACGCTCTGGTCCGTCGATGGCCAGCGCGATGCTGTCGTGCTCACGGTCCAGGACCACGTCCCTGACCAGGCCGTTCACCCGATGCTCGAGCAAGGATGCGCACGTGCTCGCAGACAGCACCCTGACCGTGCTCGCAGCGGGGGTCTTCGAGCGGTCAGTGTTGACGACGACGAGCTGCTCTCCTCGTTGGTCCAGACCCAGCCGCTCGATGGGACCGCCACTGACGCGACACACGATGGACGCTGTGCGCGCACGCCAGCCTTGTACCGAGACGGCGGCTTCGTCGGTGCCCGTTTCGCCGCCGGAAGGGGTGGCGAGGGCGACGACCTGACCGTCGGAGGACAACGCCACTGCTGTGGCCGAGCCACGCGTGGCCTCGCTCCCGGAAGCGCCCCGCTCCCACTCGACGACACCATTGGCGGTGGTAACCACTGCGCGCCTCCCATCGGCGGAGATCGCACCCGCCGCCGCGGCATTCACGACTTGTTCGTACCGACGCGGTGCTGGACCCCGGGTCAGTGCGACGAACGGAGCGATCTGCACCTGCGCGTCTTGAGACCGAGCGGCCCCTTCGAGGGCGAGCAGCAGGGAGAGGTCAGGGCGAGCAGGGTAGGCAGCCCGTGCCTCGCCGACCAGTCGAAGCGCCTCGGTTGCGGAGGTGGCATCGCGCGCGATGCCGACCTGACGGACGAGCAGCACAGCAATCACCGAGAGCAGAACCAGCCCTGCGGCCAAGGCCGGAGTGGCCCACGTCAGGAGCAGGCGTCGGCGTCGCAGCCGCGTCGCCGCCGTGATGTACTCCACGACTTGGGGCTCCGCCGTGCCAGCGTCCGCGCCCTGCCGTCGCAGCCACTCCTCGGCCTGCGCGAGCCGTCCACCGGTCAACGAGACTGCCCCGCCCCCGGACGCGAGCCACTCGTGTGCGTCCCGCCGCAGCCACGTCCGCGTCTGAAGGTCCAGCCGCTGCTCGGCCAGGCCTCGGGCCACCGCCGGCCAGGAGCGGAAGACCTCCTCATGCACCGCGGTGACGACATCGACGGCATCGGTCCCGTCCGCGGCCGCGCGCCGGTCCCGGCTCACGAGTCGATACTTCTCCAAGGCCTCGTAGATCGGACCCTCGTCGCCGCTCAGCGCCGCGACCTCGAGCTCACCACGTGTGACAGTGCCGTTCGGCTGAACGTCGGCCAACCGCAGGTAGGCGCGCACAACGGCATCTTCGGACAGTCCCCTCTCGACCTGCAGCTGTCGCGTGACGTCAGCAGCACGCCGCTCGACGACCCGCGCCACCGGCCCGATCGTGGCGTAGCGATCGGCGCTGATCACGGCGGGCTTCAGCCGGCTGTGTCCCTCGGTGAGCTCCTCGAGGAGCGCCGCGAGGAGCGGCAACGCCTGTCCGCCACCCGTGTCGTCGAGCAGCTGCTCGACGAGCTCGGGCGGTTCAACCGAGATCCCGGCGAGACGTGCCGGTCCGAGGATCACCTGTCTGAGCGCCGATCGATCGAGTGGCCTGACCCAGACAGGGTCCGTCCCGGTGAATGCCGCCAATGCGTCATCGCCCAGCCACTGGTCCAGCGAGGCACTTCGTAGGACGACCACGACGCGGCATATGTCAGAGCCAAGCCCAGCAAGGCGTCGCGTGAGCGCGGCCGTCTCCTCGGCAACCTCAGGGTTGAGCAGCTCCTCGGCCTGATCGATGCACAGGACCACTGGTGCACCCTTCGCGGCCAAGACGGCCATCGCCTCCCCGATTCCCCGCTCGTCGTCGACCAGGCGCGCGATGTCGACCGGGGAGCCGGCGTTGACGAGCGCCGCGGCCACCTGGCGCAGGGGATGACGGCCCGGATCGACCGGGGGCAGGACGCGTGGAGCATCGGGGCGGTGAGCAAGGCGTGGGAGGACCCCGGCCCGCACCATGGAGGACTTGCCGCATCCGGAGGGCCCGACGACGAGCAGTCCGGGCGAGCGCAGCGGGGCGAGCCGGTCGAGCACCGTTGCGATCTCGGCCTCCCGGCCGAAGAGCACCGAGGCGTGGTCCGCTCCCAGCCGGATGAGTCCGGGATAGGGCGACCGGTCGGGATCCCAGGAGAAAGGATTACCAGGGCCCAAACCCAGCCGGGTCAGGTCCGTGACAAGCAGGTCCACCGCGGTGTCCATCGTCGGCGCATCGGGCAGGGCCTGGCGTTCGCGCAGGAGAGGGTGGATCGGCACCGTGCCGCGGGACCTGCCAGGGGATTCGGGGGGTGCCGCCACCTGGATGACGGGACGGCCGCGCGCGACCGCGACCGCCACCTCGGTGTGGCACCACTGCGAAGCGAGCGAGTCGTCGCTGGCGAGAAAGACAACGACCTGGGCCCTGTCGAGTTGGGCGAACAGCTCTTGGGCCCATCGCGACCCGGCTGGTATGCCGCTCTCGCGGTCGTGGTCGCGGAAGACGTGGTAGCCGGCGCGTTCGAGGCCGGCTTCGAGCGTCAGCGCCGCCGCCAGGTCGCGGTGGCTGTAGCTGA
Organism: Intrasporangium sp.; assembly: GCF_036566125.1. Lineage (GTDB taxonomy): Bacteria > Actinomycetota > Actinomycetes > Actinomycetales > Dermatophilaceae > Intrasporangium. Next base: position 3,118 of record NZ_DATCWX010000139.1, on the reverse strand, counting down.
TGAAGATGCCAGTCACGTCGGAGGCTTACGGCCGAACCGTGATGGTGAACGCAAAGCCCTCCACGTCGTGGAAGATGTCCTGAGGCAGGGGAGTGGCCACGAACTCGCACTGGTATTCGGCGCCCTGCGGATCCTGCACTTCAACCGCTGCGAAGTATTCAGTGACGCCCGCTCGCACCGGGTACGCCGGTGAGACCGCATTCTCTTCCGGGACGGTGCACTGCGGGGTGTTGGAGGTGACTCCCATGCCGTAGGCGTCGCCGGAGTCCTCCCGGATGCGGATCTTGAATGCGCCGCCGGAGGCGTTTTCCCAATTCACGACGCGCTCCGGCACGGAGATCTGCACGGGTGGTGGTGTGATCGTCATGACGGCACGAACGGGGGGCGGCGCGACGATCCCGGACGCCGGGGTCACGCTCGCCTCGACGACGCAGGCCGCCGAGAGGCTCGGGACATCGTCCAGCGTCAGTCGGTCGCCCTGAACCCGGCATTTTCCGTTGCTGGAGTCCCGCGGATCGTCGGCAACAACCCGGTAGACGACAGTCGCAGAGGGTCTGGTGGTCGCTCGAAGCCTCAGCCGGAAGGGCCTCTCGAACTGGACCGTCCGGTCGGTGAACGTCAGTTTCGGCCTGACGGCTCCGGTGGTCGTGGCTTCGCGTGACGGTGTTGATGCCCTCGAGGGTTCGGTGGTCGGCCGTGTCGTCGGCTCGGAAGTATCAGCCGTCTGATCTGTCGACGACGACTTCGTGGTCGATATTGGAGCCGCCGCCGTGGTCTCGGGGCCAACAGCCGCGCCCGGGGATGTCTCCGCTCCGGCTGTTCCAGCCTGCTTGCCGCAGGCCACGAGCAAGAGTCCGGTCAGGGCGAACGCAGCCACCTTCGTGGCGGTGGGAGGTCGGTCAACGATCCAGTTTCGACGTTGCGCTGACCGACGTGAGCCCGGGGGCGGTTCCAAGCGCATCGTGTCTCTCAGCCTCGCGTGACAGACAAGGCGTGCCGGCCGCTGGGCAGACATGGTGCGAGACCGACACCGATGCCGACGGTGCTCTTGGAGATCGTCGGCGTTCAATACTCCCTTGGACCAACACAGGTCCCTCTTTCACGCTAACAGCACGATCGGCTTGGCGTATCCGGAATCGACAGCTATGCCCATAGTTGAGGAAGATCCCCATGAACGCTGCCTCGCAGTTTCAGGGCGTGACTCTGACGGTGAACTCACGGCTGGCAACGCCCCCCGCTATGTCCTGCGGTATCGCCCACGCCATGAACGTGCACGTATAGGAGGTGTCACGGGGATCGGGCAAGGCAATAATCACCCGGTACGCGGTGGTCCCCGCCGGAGCCCGGTAGCGAGGCGAAGGTTCGCCTGCCGTGCACTCGCCGTCCGTTGTACTGACCCACATGCCGTAGGCATCCCCCGAATCCTCCCGGATGACGACCTCGATCTCACCACCGGAGCGGTGCCATTCAACCGGAGGAACGGGTGGCACGGACACGTTGAACTGAGGGAAGCCGATTGTCACCACTGATTGCACCGGCGGCGGTGGAATGCGGCCAGGTGCGGGCGGGATGCTGGCCTCGACCACGCAGGCGGCGCTCAGTGACGGTGGGTCGCCGATCAGCAATCGATCACCTTCGACGCGGCATTGCGCGTCATTGATGCCGCGTTCGTCGCCGACGAGCGCGCGGAAGACGACCGGTACGCGCGGGCTGGTCGTCGCTTGCAGACGTACGACGAACGGCCGCTCGAATCGGACGGTCCTGTCGTTGAAAGTCAGCACAGGCCTGATCACACCTGCTGTGGTGGTCCTCGTGGCCGCCCGCGTTCGCCCGATCGCCGTCGGCTCTGTCGCTCCCGGCGTCGTTGTGGCTGTGGCCGGCTTGGTGACTCCTGGGCTGTCCGTGGGTGATGCAGTTGCTTGTGTCGCCCGGAGCGTTCTGGATGCAGTGGATGACGTCCCGGCCTTGCCCGGAGAGGCTGTTGTCATGGAGGCCACCGGCGTTGGCGCCGGCGTGACGACGCCTGGGTTACCGGCCGACCCGCATCCGAAGAGGTTGAGCCCGGCCGTGAACAGGACCGCAGTTATCGCGCACGCGCGAAGAACTCGGACGTGCCGACCCACCGTCGATCGTGGGCCTTCGCCGGGTCGCTCATGCATGTCCCTTCTCCGCCTCGCGTGGTCGCAAGACGTGCCGGCTGTGAGCCAAAGTGCCACGGCCGACACCAACAGCCCCAACGCCGATCAGCGTCGGCACTCAAATCGCCAGGAGGACCTCGTCAAGGACCCCATTCGACGCTAGCACCGCCTGTGCCCGCCTACCCCGGAATGGCGTGATCCGGTGAAGCTCCATCCGAGTCGGAACACCACCGACCACAATGGCGTGATGCAGTGTGACCGCCTCAACATCCTGAGCAAGGCGGCAATCGCCCTCGTCGGCGACCGGCGACGAGGGCTGCTAGGGATCGCGGGACCACCGGGTGCGGGCAAGTCGACGCTGGCCGAAGCGCTCGTCGAGGCGATCGCCGCCGCCAGGGGCGCGGACTGGGTCGCCCACGTGCCCATGGACGGCTTCCACCTCGCCGACGTCCAGCTCGAAAGGCTCGGCGCCCGCGATCGCAAGGGCGCCCCGGACACCTTCGACGTCGACGGCTACGCACACCTGTTGCGCCGCCTTCTCGAGGACCCGGACCAGCCCATCTACGCGCCGGGTTTTGAGCGCACCCTCGAGCAGCCCATCGCAGCCGCCGTGGTGGTCCCACCGAGCGCCCGTCTCGTGGTCACCGAGGGCAACTACCTGCTGCTTCCCGAGCCGCGCTGGGAGGCCGTCCGTGCCCAGCTCGCCGAGGTCTGGCACGTCACCACCGATGACGCCACGCGGCGGGCCCGCCTCGTCGACCGCCATGTCGCCTTCGGCAAGGACCCCGACGCAGCGGCCCGTTGGGTGCTCGAGAGCGACGAGGCCAACGCGGTGCTCGTCTCCTCTGCCTCGCACCGCGCCGATCGTGTCATCGTCAACACAGACGACGGCTGGGTCACCTGACAAAACCCGATGCCGTATGCCGCTGAGCTCGCTGCCGCACGACCTCGCCTACCAGCCCTCCCGCCCGTCCAACCCC
>NZ_DATCWX010000133.1:0-4671 GCF_036566125.1 Intrasporangium sp. | reverse complement strand
GAGCCGGTCGTCTCCAAGCGCGAGATCCGTCAGGCCGCGCGCCGCCGCCGCGCCGCCCTGGCCCAGTCGGTCGACCGGGCCAGCGCCGGCTCGGCCGTGGCCGAGGCCGTGCTGCGGTTCGTCCCAGAGCACGACGAGGAGCGCCTCCGCATCGCCGTGTACGAGTCGCTTCCCGACGAGCCGCCCACCGGGCCCCTCATCAAGGCACTGCTCTCGGCGGGCCACGAGGTCATCGTGCCCATCGTGCTCGACGACTTCTCTCTTGAGTGGACGTATGCCGCTGAGGGCACCACCGGCGACCGAGCGACCGTCTCGCGCCTCCCGAAGGACGCCACCTCCTCCGTGGACGGCCGGCCGTGGCTGGGGGTGGACGCCCTGCGTGGTTGCGACCTCATCGTGACGCCGGGGCTGTCCGTCGATTCGCGCGGCACCCGCCTGGGCCAGGGCGCCGGCTGCTACGACCGGGCCCTGCGGCACCGGGATGTCGGGACACCTGTCGTCACGTTGCTCCACGAGGGCGAGCAGAGCGACGCGGACCTGCCCCGGGAGCCCCACGACGCGGTCGTCGACGGTTACGTCACGACGAGTGGCCGGGTCGTGCGGACCCCGGCGTCTCAGCCGTTCGGCACCTGACCCGGCGGGACCAGCGTCAGCTCCGATTCCGTGGCTGCCGCCACCGCCTCGGTGCTGAAGGGCCACGGGAACGGCTCGTTGGCCGCCCACGCGTCGATCTGGTCGTCGTAGTGCGCGTTGTAGGGGTGGCCCGACTGACCCGTCGCGTTGACCCAGACGGACCGGTCGAGGTTGTCGAGGTCGATGACCATGCGCATCGACGGGCCGGACGTCACCTCGTAGCCGGAGCTCGAGGCATCCCACGAGTTGGCGTTGACGATGGAGCTGCCACCTCCGAGCTCGATTCCGCCACGGTTGAAGAGGTCGCGGATGAAGCCCGGCACCGACTCCTGGCCGAGCACCGGGTGCTCGAGGTTGAGCTGGTGGAGCCGGCCCCACCGCCACGTCGCGGGGACCTTGCCCAGCTTGCGGGCGAGGTCGAGGCGGGCGTCGACGAGCGCGCGCTTGAGGATCTCGCTCGACTCCTCGGTCACCCCGGGCGTCGTCTTGTCATCCCACCAGGCGTTCTCGGGGTCCTTGAGGAGCTGCTCCATGACGATCATCCATCGGCTGCCCCCGCTTGCGCCGATGTCCGGGGGCAGCTCGTCGAAGGTGTACTCGAGCAGGTGCTTCCAGACGGCGTTGAAGTAGGCCGCGGACGCCGAGTCCCTCGTCTTGTCCACCGGCTGGCTGCCGTCCCAGTCGCGCAGCAGCAGCTGCGCCTGGGCGGTGAAGTCGTCGACCTCGACGCCCAACAGGTGCTCGACGAGGACGGGCGCGAAGGTGTTGCGGTCGTCGCCCTGGATCTGGACCATTCGTTCGGGAGAGACCTTGTCAGCGCCGGCGAGGAGCGTGCGGATCCGCTCGGCGCGAAAGCCGTAGTCCCACTCGGACGTGAGGAATGGCTTGGGGCGCGCCGTGACCGCCTGGTTCGCCGTGACGATGAACCCCTCCTCCGGGTCGAGGACATGGGGCAGGTCCTCGAAGCGGACGAAGCCGCGCCAGTCCCACTGGCTGTCCCAGCCCGGCGCCGGCCAGAAACCGGGCACCGCGCCGGGAGTCGCCGACCGGCGAATGGGGATCAGCCCGGGCGCCTGATAGCCGATGTGCCCGTCGGTGTCGGCATAGATGAGGTTCTGGGAAGGAACGGCGAAGAGCGCAGCCGCCGCGCGGAACTCGCGCCAGTTGCCTGCCTTGTTCAGTCGGAAGATCGCGTCGGCCGTCTTGTTGGGGGTGAGCGCCGTCCAGGCGAGGGACACGGCAAAGCGGTTCGACTGCGTCACGCCTCGGACCGCGGACTGGTCTCCCGCCTCCGCCACGGCAGGAGAGGCATCGGAGAGGATCGGCCCATGGACGGTGTTGCGCACGGTGATCTGCAGGTCTTGGCCGCCGGCGACCTTGATCGTCTCCGTGCGGGTCTCGAGGTCGACCTGCGCACCGTCGCGCAGGTAGGAGCGGCCATTCACCTGTTCGAGGTAGAAGTCGGTGACGTCCGCCCCGAGGTTGGTGAAGCCCCACGCGATCTTCGCGTTGTGGCCGATGATGACCCCGGGGAGGCCGGAGAAGGCGAACCCCGAAACCTGGAACGGGCACTGTGGTGACACCGTCCGGCACTGGAGATTGACCTGCGTCCAGATGCTCGGGATGCCCAGGCTGAGGTGTGGGTCGTTGGCGAGCAGGGGCTTGCCCGTCGTGGTGCGGTCCCCGGACACGACCCACGAGTTGCTGCCGATCCCGTCGCCCTTGCCGAGCAGGGTCGGGATGGCGTCGACGGCCGCGGCCGCAGCATCGAAGGCGGCCTGTCCCTGCTTCAGCAGGGCGGTCGGAGTGGCGGTGGCGGCCTGTTCCGCCTGCGACGGCGTCGCCGATGGGTTCCAGTCCTGTTCTGACAGGATCGGCTGGTTGCGGTCGAACGGGTAGGGCGGGTAGAGCAGGTTGATCTGCTTCTCCGAGGTGCGACCGCCCCGCGAGAGCCGGGCTCGGGCGAGCTCGTCGTCATAATCGGCCTTCAGGTCCCAGGCCATGGCCTTGAGCCAGGCGAGGGAGTCGACCGGCGTCCACGGCTCGACCCGGTAGCCGGGAACGCTCCAGTCGAGCACCTGGTACTCGAGAGCCAGGTCGGCCGGCGACTCGGACTGCTTGAGGTAGGCGTTGACCCCGTCGGCATAGGCCTGCAGGTACTGGCGAGTCTCTGGGGCGAGCGTCGGCAGCTCCTGCTCGGCCACCCGGCGCCAGCCCATCGTCCTGATCACCCGGTCAGTGTCGACGCCGGCCTCTCCGACCAGCTCGGACAATCGGCCTGCCGTGATGTGCCGGCGCAGGTCCATCTCGAAGAATCGGTCCTGGGCGCTGACGTAGCCCTGCGCCCGGAAGAGGTCCGCTGCCGTGTCGGCATAGATCGTCGGCACGCCTCGAGCGTCCCGACTCACGTTGACCTGCCCCGACAGACCCTCGACCTCCAGCGTGCCCGACATCTCCGGGAAGGATCGCCTGATGGTCGAGACCGCAAGAATCGTCATCGCCACGAAGGCGATGACGATGAGGACGACGACCGAGAGGGCGATTCGGCGGGCGAGGTGGGCGCGGGGCACGCCATGCAGCCTAGGCCACGTGTCGGAGGTGTGCGGGAGGCGCGGTTGGGGGCGTTTGGACGTGACCAAGCTCAGCGGCATACGAATGGTTTGATGGGGTGCACCGCCAGCTGAGGAGCCAGCCGTGACCGCGCTCGCGTCCGTCACGTCGTCGGGAATGACTCTCGACGACCTCACACGCGTGTTGCTCGTCGGCTCGATCGTCCTGCTGGTGGCGGTTGCCGCGGTGCGGCTCTCGGTGGCGTCCGGGATGCCGTCGCTGCTCATCTACCTCGGCATCGGCCTCGTGCTGGGCAACGCGGGTGCCGGCATCCAGTTCTCCGACGCGTCGACCACCCGGGTTCTCGGTTATGCCGCGCTCGTGCTGATCCTCGCGGAGGGCGGCCTGTCGACGAAGTGGAGCAACATCCGCGGATCCGTCGCCCCGGCGGCGATCCTCGCCACCGTTGGGGTCGTCGTCTCCGTCGTGGTCGTCGGGATCGCCGCCCACGCCATCCTCGGCCTTTCCTGGGAGATCTCGCTCCTGCTGGGCGCGATCCTCGCCTCGACTGACGCGGCCGCGGTCTTCGCCGTCCTGCGCAATGTCCCGATCCCGCGTCGGCTGAGCGGCATGCTCGAGGCGGAGGCCGGCTTCAACGACGCCCCCGTCGTCCTGCTCGTCGTCGCGCTCGCAGCCCAGAGCATGCCGGGCGCGGTCGAGGAGCCGTGGTGGGAGCTGCTCATCATCGTCCTTCTCGAGCTCGCAGGAGGAGCGGCGGTCGGTCTCGCCGTCGGTTATCTCGGCGGGCTGGCGCTGCGGCGAGTGGCCGGCGGCTCGTCCGCCCTGTTTTCCATCGGCGTCCTCGCGCTCACCGTCCTCGCCTACGCCGTCGGCGCCGCCGCCCATGTCTCGGGCTTCTTGGCGACCTACCTCGCCGCACTGGTCCTCGGCAACATGAGCCTGCCCAACCGGACCTCGGTCCAGAGCTTCGCCACCGCGATGGGGTGGATCGCCCAGATCGGGCTGTTCGTGCTCCTCGGCCTGCTCGCCGACCCGTTCCGTCTTGACGAGCAGCTGCGCAACGCCGTCGTCATCGGGCTGGTCCTGCTCCTGCTCGCGCGGCCGCTGTCGGTCCTGGCGTCGACCGTCTGGTTCCGCATGCCCTGGCAGGACATGGCCTTCCTGTCGTGGGCCGGCCTCCGGGGCGCCGTGCCGGTCGTGCTGGCCACCGTGCCACTGGTCGCCGGGACCCCGAACACGAGCTGGATCTTCGACCTCGTCTTCGTCCTCGTGGTCGTCTTCACCATCCTGCAGGCACCTCCGCTGCCGTGGGTGGCCAGGCATCTCGGCCTCACCGAGCAGGTCCACTCGGTGGACGTCGGCCTCGAGAGCACACCGCTCGTGGAGATCGGGGCGGATGTCATCACCGTCACCGTCGGGGAGGAGTCCCGGCTCCATGGGGTCGCCATCTTCGAGCTGCGCCTGCCC
>NZ_DATCWX010000124.1:0-8809 GCF_036566125.1 Intrasporangium sp. | reverse complement strand
CGGCGGTCCCGGTGGCCGTGGTGGCACGCAGGGCGCGTTCGGTCGCGGAGGCGGGCGCCCGGTTCGCGGCCGCAAGTCGAAGCGCGCGAAGCGCCAGGAGTTCGAGCAGATGCAGGCGCCCTCGATCGGCGGCGTCACCGTCCCGCGCGGCGACGGCTCGACCGTCATCCGGGTGCGGCGTGGCTCGTCGCTGACCGACTTCGCCGACAAGATCAACGCCAACCCGGCGTCGCTCGTCACGGTGCTCTTCCACCTCGGCGAGATGGCGACCGCAACGCAGTCGCTCGACGAGGACACCTTCAAGCTGCTGGGCGCCGAGCTCGGCTACGACGTCCAGGTCGTCTCCCCGGAGGAGGAGGAGCGCGAGCTCTTCGAGCAGTTCAACATCGACCTCGAGACGGGCATCGAGTCCGAGGAAGAGGAGGACCTCGAGGCGCGCCCGCCGGTCGTGACCGTCATGGGCCACGTCGACCACGGCAAGACGCGACTGCTCGACGCGATCCGCAACGAGGACGTCGCAGCGGGCGAAGCCGGTGGCATCACGCAGCACATCGGTGCCTACCAGGTCCGCAAGGAGCACGAGGGCGTCGAGCGGGCCATCACCTTCATCGACACCCCGGGTCACGAGGCGTTCACCGCCATGCGTGCGCGCGGTGCCAAGGTGACCGACATCGCGATCCTCGTGGTCGCCGCGGACGACGGCGTCATGCCGCAGACCGTGGAGGCGCTCAACCACGCGCAGGCCGCGGATGTCCCGATCGTCGTCGCGGTCAACAAGATCGACGTCGAGGGAGCCAACCCGGCCAAGATCCGCCAGCAGCTGACCGAGTACAACCTCGTCGCGGAGGAGTACGGCGGCGACACGATGTTCGTCGACGTCTCCGCGAAGCAGGGCATCAACATCGACGGCCTGCTCGAGGCGGTCCTGCTGACGGCGGACGCCGCGCTCGACCTGCGCGCCAACCCGGATCGGGATGCGAAGGGCGTCGCCATCGAGGCCAACCTCGACCGGGGCCGCGGTGCCACGGCGACGGTCCTCGTCCAGACGGGCACCCTGCACGTCGGTGATGCCATCGTCGCGGGCTCGGCCCACGGCCGCGTCCGGGCCATGCTCGACGAGCACGGCAAGAACGTCGAGGAGGCGGGTCCGTCCCGGCCGGTCCAGGTGCTCGGTCTGTCCTCGGTGCCGCGTGCCGGTGACACCTTCGTGGTGGCTCCGGACGACCGCACCGCGCGCCAGATCGCCGAAAGGCGCGAGGCGGCAGACCGCCAGGCCAGCCTGGCCAAGGCCCGCAAGCGGATCTCGCTCGAGGACCTCAACGAGGCCCTCGCGGCCGGCAAGGTCGAGACCCTCAACCTCATCCTCAAGGGTGACGTGTCGGGTTCGGTCGAGGCGCTCGAGGACGCCCTGCTCAAGATCGACGTCGGCGAGGAGGTCGACCTGCGGATCATCGACCGAGGCGTCGGCGCCATCACGATGAACAACATCAACCTCGCGATGGCCTCGAACGCGGTCATCATCGGCTACAACGTCCGCGCCGAAGGCCAGAACGCGGACTATGCCGAGCGTGAGGGCGTCGAGATCCGCTACTACTCGGTGATCTACCAGGCCATCGAGGAGGTCGAGGCGGCGCTCAAGGGCATGCTCAAGCCGGAGTACGAGGAGGTCGAGCTCGGCACGGCGGAGATCCGCGAGATCTTCCGTTCGAGCAAGTTCGGCAACATCGCCGGTTCGCTCGTCCGCAGCGGCGAGATCAAGCGCGGCTCCAAGGCGCGGATCACCCGCGACGGGGTCGTCGTCTCGGAGAACGTCGAGATCGCCGGCCTTCGGCGGTTCAAGGACGACGTCACCGAGGTGCGCGAGGGCTACGAGTGCGGCATCAACCTCGGGTCGTTCAACGACCTGCAGATCGGTGACCTCATCGCCACCTACGAGATGCGCGAGAAGCCGCGCGCCTGACCACCGTCGAGGGGTCGGCTTCCGCGGAGGGCCCTCGGGCCCCCGCCGAAGTCGGCCCCTCGATCATTCACCCCATTCCGTATGCCGCTGGGCTCGCTCCCACGGTTCCCGGCCCTGCCGCCGTGGCGGGCTCTCGGAGGCTCGGTTCCGCCGCGGCTAGGGTGGGTAAGCGGCCTTCGGGCTGTGCACCGCAGATCCACATCGAGAAGAAACGAGGTAAGAGCCATGGCAGACCCAGCTCGCGCCCGCAAGGTCGCCGACCGCATCAAGGTCATCGTCGCGGAGTACCTCGAATTCCGTCTCAAGGACGAGCGCCTTGGCTTCGTGACCATCACCGATGCCCGGGTGACCGGAGACCTGCAGCACGCCTCGGTGTTCTACACGGTCTTCGGCGCCGACGAGGAGCGCAAGGCGACCGCTGCCGTCCTCGAGGCCAACAAGGGTCGGATCCGCTCCGCCGTCGGCAAGCAGATCGGCATCCGACTGACGCCGTCCCTCGAGTTCATCGCCGACGCCATCCCCGAGGGGGCGGCCCACATCGAGGACCTCGTCGCCCAGACGCGGGCCCGAGACGAGGAGCTGGCTCGCGCCGCGGCCAACGCCAAGCACGCGGGCGAGCCTGACCCCTACAAGAAGCCGGCTGACCGCGACCTGTCGGACGAGGTGGCACATGAGCTCGACCTCGACGTGGACGTCGAGGCCAGGTGACGGCACCGCGCAGCGGGCTGCTCGTCGTCGACAAGCCGGCCGGGTGGACGAGCCACGACGTCGTCGCCCGAGTGCGGCGCCTGTGCGGGACGAGACGCGTCGGTCACGCCGGCACGCTCGACCCGATGGCGACGGGTGTGCTCGTGCTGGGCGTGGAGAAGGGGACGAAGCTGCTCACCTTCCTCGTGGGTTGTGACAAGGAGTATCGGGCGACGATCCGGCTCGGACAGACGACCGTCACCGACGACGCCGAGGGTGAGCCGACCGCGTCCGCCGGGGTCGCCGACCGTGCCGCCGTCGAGGCGGCCCTGCCTGCTGCCGTTGCGCGCCTGACCGGCGAGATCGATCAGGTCCCCAGTGCCGTGAGTGCCATCAAGGTCAACGGCGAACGGAGCTATGCGACCGTCCGCAAGGGCGGAGCGGTCGATCTGCCCGCACGACCCGTCACCGTCAGCCGCTTCGACGTGCACTCGGTCGCACCCGCCACCGCAACGCTCGAGGGCGGCCGGACACTCGATGTCCTGGATGTCGAGGTGGAGGTCGAGGTGTCGTCGGGCACGTACGTGCGGGCGCTGGCGCGGGACCTCGGCGCTGCGCTCGGCGTCGGGGGGCACCTGACCGCCCTGCGACGGACCCGGGTCGGCCGCTTCGACCTGTCTGCAGCGGTCCCACTCGCCGAGCTCGTCGGACACGTCGAGCGTGGCGGGGCGGACGCCGTCAGCATCCTGCCCCTGGCGGCTGCGGCGAGAGCCCAGCTCCCTGTCCACGAGGTCACGGTCGAGGAGGCCCGCAGGCTCGGGCACGGCCAGCGCATCGCCAGCGCTGCCGACCGTGCCGACTCCGTCGCGGCGATCGACCCGGATGGCCGGCTCGTCGCCATCCTCGACGAGACGCGGGGCGAGGCCAGAGCGCGGGTGGTCTTCGCCCCCGCCGACTGAGCGGAACCCGGTCACCGATGGCGGGCGACGACAGGAGCGGACGCCCGGGCCACTACAGTGGTCGCCGTGCATCGCTGGTACGCCCTCCAGGACATCCCATCTGACCTGGGACCGACGGTTGTCACCCTGGGCAACTTCGATGGCGTGCACCGAGGGCATCGAGAGGTGCTCGGCCGGGTCGTCCGTGAGGCCCGGGACCGGGGCGCAACGCCGGTGGCGGTGACCTTCGAGCCTCATCCCGTGGCCGTGCTCTACCCCGAGCGTGCACCAGCCCAGATCATGTCGCTCGAGCAACGCCTCGAGGTCCTCGACTCCGTCGGTCTGGGTGCGGCCCTCGTGCTCCACTTCACCCACGAGTTCGCGCAGCAGACCCCGGAGGAGTTCGTCGAGACCACCTTCGTCGACGCCCTGGGCGCCGTCGCCGTCGTCGTCGGAAAGGACACCCGTTTCGGCGTGCGCAACTCGGGAGACGTCGGCACGCTGACCGAGCTGGGAGAGAAGCACGGCTTCGACGTCATCGCCCTCGACGACATCGGGGAGGCGGCTCCCGAGGGCCGTCGCTGGAGCTCGACCCAGCTGCGCGCGGAGATCCTCGACGGCAAGGTCCGGCACGCGGCGGAGATCCTCGGTCGGCCCCACCGGGTCAGCGGGACGGTCGTCCACGGCGACCACCGCGGTCGCGAGCTTGGCTTCCCCACGGCGAACCTCTCCCCGGACCATGCGGGCCTCGTCCCGAGCGACGGCGTCTATGCGGGCTGGCTCGTCCGCCTCGACCGCGAGCCGGGAGCGGCTGACCGCACCCTCCCGGCGGCCATCTCCATCGGCACCAACCCGACCTTCGACGGGCACCAACGCCGCGTTGAGGCCTACGTCCTCGACCGGACGGATCTCGACCTCTACGGCGAGAGTGTCGCGATGGACTTCGTCTCCCACCTGCGGCCGACCCTGCGGTTCGACTCGATCGAGGCCCTCATCGACCAGATGCGCGAGGACGTCGCCAGGTGCCGCGAGATCCTGTCCGCGACCGTGCCCGCCTAGGACGCCCTGCGGCAGGGCCTCGTCAGCACCATCGCCGCGGAGTCGGCGAAGCAGCGTCTCCGGACCCGACGACAAGTTACCCATCGGTCACGGAGTGATGCCGATCTGCCTCCACTGGGTGACGTTTGGCCTCGATTGCGGCATCATCCGGCTCAAGCGGAGCCCCGCCGTCGCCGAGGACGGGGTCTCGCAGCCGTGACGAAGGAGTCCTGCATGCCCCTGCACGCCGTCGCCGACCGCCAGGTCAACCAAGCCGTCCTCGACAACCGCGCGCCAAGCGTCGGTGCGCTCTTCCGCCAACGGGTCCAGGAGACGCCGGACAAGCCTGCCTACCTCTACTTCAAGGACGGCGGGGCCGAGCTGACCACCCTCACGTGGCGCCAGACCCACGACACAGTCCAGGAGTGGGCGGCCGGCCTCATCAGCCTCGGCGTCGAGATCGAGGACCGGGTCGCCATCGCCTCGACGACGAGCCTCCAGTGGGTGCTCGCCGACCTCGCGATCGTCTGCGCAGGCGGTGCTACGACCACCGTCTACCCGACGACGATCGCGGACGACGTCGCATACATCCTCAATGACTCCGGCAGCGCCATCGTGTTCGCGGAGGACGGTGTCCAGGTCGCCAAGCTGTCCGAGCGCCGGAACGACATCCCGCACGTCAAGCACGTCATCGTCATGTCCGGCCAGGCCAGCGAGGATGGATGGGTCATCACGACCGATGACCTCGCAGCCACGGGTCGTGAGCTGCTCGCCTCCACCCCCGATGCCGTCGATGCCCGCATCGACCAGCTGGGTCCGGAGAGCCTCGCCGTCGTGATCTACACCTCCGGCACGACCGGCCGCCCCAAGGGGGTCCGCCTCGCGCAGGACAGCGTCGTCTACGAGGGGGCCGTCATCCAGGCGACCGACACGATCCGCGAGGACGATCTGCAGTTCCTCTGGCTGCCGCTCTCGCACGTCTTCGGCAAGATGCTCCTCGCCATCGGGCTCCAGATCGGCTTCCCCACCGCCGTCGACGGCCGGATCGACAAGATCGTCGACAACATGGCCATCGTCAAGCCAACCTTCATGGCCGGCCCGCCCCGCATCTTCGAGAAGGCACGCGGCCGGATCGAGCTCATGCTCGGGGAGGAGACGGGCATCAAGAAGAAGCTGATCGACTGGGCGCTCAAGGTCGGCGCCGAGATGCGAGACGTGCTCGAGAGGGGCGAGACGCCGTCCGCCGGCCTGGCGCGGCGGCACCGGTTGGCCACGAAGCTCGTGCTCCACAAGATCCAGGAGCGTTTCGGCGGCCGGGTTCGCTTCATGATCAGCGGCTCGGCGCCCCTCAACGCGGACGTGGCCCGGTGGTTCGGCTCTGTCGGGCTGCTGCTCGTCGAGGGCTACGGCCTCACGGAGACGTCGTCGGGCACCACCGTCAACGAACCGGTGCCCGGCTCCTACCGCTACGGCTCGGTGGGCTGGCCGCTTCCCGGGACCGAGGTCCGGGTCGCCGAGGAGGACGGGGAGATCCTCGTCAAGGGACCGGGTGTCATGCGCGGCTACCACAACCAGCCGGAGGCGACGGCCGAAATCATCGACGCGGACGGGTGGTTCCACACGGGTGACATCGGCCGTATCGACGAGCGCGGCTTCGTCCACGTCACCGACCGCAAGAAGGACTTCTTCAAGACGTCGGGCGGCAAGTTCATCGCGCCGGCGGAGATCGAGGCGAAGTTCAAGGGCATGTGCCCCTACGTGAGCCAGTTCCTCGTCCACGGTGCGGGGCACAACTTCGCCACGGCGCTCGTCACGCTCGACCCCGACGCGATGACCGCCTGGGGCGCTGCGAACGGGATGGCGGGCAGGTCCTATGCCGAGATCGTCACGTCAGACGCTGCGCGTGCGCTCGTCCAGGGCTACGTCGACAAGCTCAACGACAGCCTCAACCGGTGGGAGACGATCAAGAAGTTCACCATCCTCGACCACGACCTGACCGTGGAGATGGGCGACCTCACCCCGAGCATGAAGCTTCGCCGGCGAGCCGTCAGCGAGAAGTACCAGGACCAGCTGGACGCCCTCTACGAGGAGGACTGACCCCAGTCGAGAGTGCACTCTTCTGCCTGAATCGCAGTCCGGCGCGGCCACCCGGCTGGCAGAAGGTGCACTCTCGATCTGCACGTACCATGGACGGATGCCCGGCGAGTCGATGTTCCATGCCCTCGAGCCCCTGCTGGAGAGGGTCACCAAGCCCATCCAGTACGTCGGCGGTGAGCTGAACTCCACCGTCAAGGACTGGAACGTCGGCGGTCACGGGCCGTCCGGCGAGGACCTGACGACTCGGTGGGCGTTGATGTACCCCGACGCCTACGAGGTCGGGTTGCCGAACCAGGGCGTCATGATCCTCTACGAGGTCATCAACGAGCGGCCCGATGCCCTCGCCGAGCGCACCTACGCCGTGTGGCCCGACATGGAGGCCGCCCTGCGCGAGGCGGGCCTGCCGCAGTTCACGGTCGACGGGCACCGCGCGGTCGGCGACTTCGATCTCCTCGGGGTCTCGTTCTCGACGGAGCTCGGCTACACCAACCTGCTCACCGCCCTCGACCTGGCGGGCATCCCCATGCACGCGTCCGACCGCGCGCTCGAGGACCCCATCGTCATCGCTGGCGGCCACGCATCCTTCAACCCTGAGCCGATCTCCGAATTCATCGATGCGGCCGTCATCGGCGACGGCGAGCAGGCGGTCCTGGCGATCACCGACATCGTGGGGGAGTGGAAGGCCGAGGGTCGCCCGGGCGGACGCGGTGAGGTCCTGCTCCGGCTCGCCCGGACCGGCGGCGTCTACGTGCCGGCGTTCTACGACGTGTCCTACCTTCCGGACGGACGGATCCGACGCGTTGCCCCGGCTCCGGACGCGCACGGCGTCCCATGGCGGGTCTCGAAGCACACCGTCATGGACCTCGACGCGTGGCCGTACCCCAAGAAGCCCCTCGTGCCGCTCGCCGAGTCGGTCCACGAGCGGATGTCGGTCGAGATCTTCCGGGGCTGCACCCGCGGTTGCCGCTTCTGCCAGGCGGGCATGATCACCCGCCCGGTGCGCGAGCGCTCCATCACCGGCATCGGCGCGATGGTCGAGCAGGGTCTCGCGGCGACCGGCTTCGAGGAGGTCGGCCTGCTCTCGCTGTCGTCGGCCGACCACTCCGAGATCGCCGACCTCACCAAGGGCCTCGCGGACCGCTACGAGGGGACCCAGACCGGGCTGTCGCTCCCGTCGACGCGCGTCGACGCCTTCAACATCGACCTCGCCAACGAGCTGACCCGCAACGGTCGCCGCTCCGGCCTGACGTTTGCGCCGGAGGGTGGGTCCGAGCGCATCCGCCGGGTCATCAACAAGATGGTGTCCGAGGAGGACCTCATCAACACGGTCGCCGCGGCGTATGGCGCCGGTTGGCGGCAGGTCAAGCTCTACTTCATGTGCGGCCTGCCAACCGAGACGGACGAGGACGTCCTCCAGATCGCCGAGCTGGCCACGAAGGTCATCGAGACGGGCCGCCGCGTCTCCGGCAGACGCGACATTCGCTGCACCGTCTCGATCGGCGGCTTCGTGCCCAAGCCGCACACCCCCTTCCAGTGGGCCGCCCAGCTGGGCTCGGAGGAGACGGACGCTCGTCTGCTCAAGCTCCGCGAGGCGATCCGCGCGGACAAGCGCTACGGCAGCTCGATCGGCTTCCGCTACCACGACGGCCAGCCGGGGATCGTCGAAGGGCTGCTCTCACGCGGTGACCGTCGGCTCGGCCGCGTCATCGAGGAGGTCTGGCGCGACGGCGGACGCTTCGACGGCTGGTCGGAGCACTTCTCCTACCAGCGCTGGATGGAAGCCGCTGAGCGGGCTCTGGCCGACCAGCCCGTCGACGTCGCCTGGTACACGACCCGCGAGCGCGAGCAGAACGAGGTGCTCCCCTGGGACCACCTCGACTCCGGTCTCGACAAGGACTGGCTCTGGGAGGACTGGCAGGACGCCCTCGACGAGCGGGAGGTCGACGACTGCCGCTGGACGCCGTGCTTCGACTGCGGCGTGTGCCCCCAGATGGGCACGGAGATAGAGGTCGGCCCCACCGGCAAGACCCTCCTGCCGCTCACCGTCCTCGGTGCCGGGCGCAAGGACCTGCTCGAGCACCAGCATTAG
>NZ_DATCWX010000119.1:0-6539 GCF_036566125.1 Intrasporangium sp. | reverse complement strand
GAGCACCCGGTTCAGCCCGGGCAGGTCCACTCCGACATCGCTGAGGAACTCGAAGAACTCCTCGATCTTGTCCTTGCCGGTCGCGTCGCCGCTGCTGTAGAGCTCGCGCAGACTGTCCCGGGCGTTCTTGATGTTCTCGGCCGCCTCAGCCGCCTTGTTCGCGAGGAACCCGAGCCCGGCCGCGGCCGCGATTCCCAGCGCGCCACCGATCGCGCCGAAGCCGGCGAGGGCGTTGGCGGCCGTCTCCTGCATGAAGTCGGTGACGCTGTCGAAGCCGCCGGAGAACGAGGCGGCCGCCTCCTTGCCGGACTGGCCGGCCTCGGACTTCATGTCGTCCATGCCGCGCTTGGCGCGGTCCATGCCGTCGTCGATCTCGCGCCCGGCCTGCTTGCCGGCCTTGCCGACACGCTCAAAGAAGTTGTCCAGATCGCGGCGCGTCTCAGGGGAGGCGACAGACTCGACCGACTTCTCGGCCTTCTCCATCCCGGACTCGACCTCGCGGCCGGCATCCTTCGCGGCGTCGCCGACCTTCTCCAGGGACTTCGCCGACTTGTCGAGCCCCTCGAGCTCCTTGCCCGCGTCCTTCGCCGAGTCGCCGAGCTTCTCGAGGTCCCTCGCCGGCTCAGCGAGGTCGAACTGGTCAGCCTTCGCGATCAGCGCGATCGTGAGGTCGCGGTTCGACTTGGCCACGTCAACCTCCCCGCTGGTGCATCAGGAACCGGTGTGTGCGACTCTGCGTCACATGAGCATGGGGAAGACGATGAGTGCCGTGGCCCTGACCGTCGCGCTGCTGGCAGGGTGCGGATCGTCGGGGGAGGACTACGCGACAGTCGCCAAGTCGGCTGGGCTGACCGAGGACAACGCGCAGGCCGTCGCAACGCTGCTGTGCGCGGGGGACTACTGGGAGATGTCCGCGGTCATGCGTGACGTGCCGGGCTGGTCGAACCGCAGCAGTGAGGAGCGTCGAGAGATATCGACCCGGCTTCTGCCGCTCGCCGCCGAGGAGTACTGCCCCGACAAGCGCGAAACCATCGAGGCCCAGATCAGCCAAGCGCTTGATCAATGAGGACGTTCGCCTTCTTCAGGATGATGTCCGCGTAGGCGTCCAGCACCCAAGGCATCTGCTCCTCGGTCGTGTCCCACACGTAGGGCCATCCTTTGTGGAACTGGCGCGTCGTGTGCCGCTTGTAGACCGACTTCCCGCCGGCGCCGCCCTTGGCACGCTCCGCCGCCGACACGCGCCCACGCTTGCCCGGCTTCCGGTTCACCGTTGAGACACGGTTCCCGCCGCCGTACTCCGTGCCGAACACCACGTCCCGCGCCGCCGCGCCGCCCGAGAGCGTCGATGACGCCCCCGTTCGGCCACCGACGACGAGTGTCGGGTTCGGGTTCGCGCGCACCCGGGCGGCGCCGAACAGAGCCCGCCGGAACGGGCCCCGCGCGGCGTGCCCGACCGCCTGCGACAGCTTCGGGCCGATGGCCTCGACGACCTGGGGCGAGAGGTTCTGCTTGACGTCCTTCGGCAGCGCCGACACGGCCCGGGACAGCGCCTTGCACTGCCGCGCGAACGCCTCCAGATCCTCAGCCATCGGGCCGGGCCTGGTCCATCTGGATGACGAGGTCGCGCGCATTCTCCCGCGCAATGTCCCCGATCCGACCGAAGGCCGCCGCGAAGTCCAGTCGCTCCAAGGCGTCCTCCCATGCCGTCCTCGCCTCAGTCTTCGGACCCTCCCACGCTGGAGTGCCGCACGTGGGACAGGTGGCCACGTCAGGCGACCGTGCCCCGGACCGGCTCGCCGACGACACCCATCGTCACCGTGCCGGTCTGCACGGTGTTGACCGCGCCACCGATCGGGCCGGGCGCGATGATGACCGTCGCCGTGAAAGTCGGGTCACCCGTCGTCGCACCAAGCGGCTTGAAGATCACCGTCTTCGTCTGGCCCGCGTTGTCCATCAGGTACTGGGACAGGCTGTCAGCCGTCGTCCAGTCCTGCGCGTACTCCACCGCGCACGTCCACGACGGCGACGTCGAATCGGAGAACACACCCGAGGGAGAGATAGGGGTCCACGTCACCACCGACATCGCCGGGGTGAACGTGACCGAGGACACGTGCTTCTCGTAGTCGTCGACGTCGACCGTCAACACGGCGTCCTTGAGGACGAATGGGGCGCTCGCAATCGCGGGCATGGCGAATCTCCTTATTTACCAAAGGGATTGGCGCGAGTGCTCACGCCTTGGTGAATGGGCATGTGATGGTGATGATGTAGCCGTGGTACTTCGCGTCGATCGGCGCGCGCTCAGCAGAGACGACGACCACCTCGTTCGGGACCGCGCTACCTTCCAGCGCGTCGATCACGTCCAGCGCGAACACGTCGAGGTCGTCCTCGAGCGACTCTGACGGGGTCGTGCCGGGGACGAGCGCGTACAGCTCGAACGTGTGCAGCCGCATCGCCAGCGGGGCCTCCGGCAGCGGCTCCACCCGCGTCTGACCGACCATGACAGTCTTCGCGGTGACGTCGACCAGCCGCACGAACGGGATGACCGTCACCGACGGATCGGCAAGGGCCGTCTCGACCAGTTCCGCGATCGTGCTGCGCGCGCTGGCCATCAGGCGAACCCGAGCAGCGAATGCCCCTGCGGACGCAGCAGCTGCCGCACCACAGCGGACAACGGGCGGGCACGGATCGCGAAGTCACCGAACCCGACCACATCTGCGGACGTGTCCCCACGCTGCTGTGCCGTGTAGATCTCCCGCGCCTGGTAGACGTTCGCGAGCACGTAGTTACTCGGCGGAACGATCTCGCCCACCGTGACCTCCACGTCCGACCCGGGAGCCGTCGCGGCAGCTGAGAGGACCACCGTGCCCGGGTCCTTCACGCGCACGATCGTCGTGTCGGCAGGGATGCCCGTCCCGGTGACGGTGCGGCCCACGTCCGACGTCCCGAAGAACGCTGACTCCGACGTGACCTCCGTCGAGCCGTCCGACGTCACCACGTCGTACAGGGTGCGGGCGTCGACCCGGATCGGGGCGTAGGCGAGCAGCTCCTGATACGCGGCCTCGAGCAGGTCCTCGACCGTGGCCGTGTCGAGCCCGGCCGAGTCCTGCCAGTGCCGGGTCGCGTCAGCGGTTGTCGCCCACGCCACGACTCAGCCCTCCCGCGTCTCGACCCGCTTGCGCGAAGCCGGGCGCTTCTCGGCCTTGTCGGCAGGCTTCTCGGCCTTGACGGGCTCGAGAGCGTCACCCATCGACTCAACCACGACAGCCGGCAGGTCGAGGACCTCGCCCACCTTCGGCCACTCGCGACCGTTGATGAGGCCCGACGGGCGGACCTTGATACGAACCTTCGGCATGACTTCCTCCTTGATCAGATCGGGCGGTGCGGGTGACCCCAGCCGGAGCCGGGGCCACCCGTCAGAGCCCCGGATCAGGTGGCCGAGTGAACGAAGTACTTGACCGCGTTCGGGTCAAGCGCCGCGGCACCCGTGCGGACCAGCGCCCGGAACGCCACCTGGTCGTTGCCGAACTTGAACTCCGAGGACCGCTCGAAGCGCAGGCCGCCCGCGATGCGGACCACGAGCGCCGACCAGTCGCCGAAGTAGATCGACTTGGCCGAGGCTGCCGGGGAGGGCAGGAACGGGTCGATGTAGACGGCCTTGCCGAGGATCAGGTCCGGGTCGCCCGCGGTGAGCGCCGGCTGCCACACGGGCTCACCGGTGGACGCCTTGAGCTTGCGGACGATCGCGGCGGCCGGGTCGGGCATCGTCCACGCCGCGCTGGCCCGGTAGTCCGGCAGCACCGAGTGGAACAGGTCCACGAGCAGGTCGGAACCCTGACCGGCCGTGGACTGGGTGCCGAGCGTGGTCGACGTGCCGGTCGGGCCAGTCGAACCGGCCGTCGTGAACCCGGCGACCGCGGCGGCCGAAGCCACCTTGGACACGCGACGACCGAGCTCACGGCCAGCCGAACGGGCGATGTAGCCCTCCACGTCGAACGTCGCATCCTGGATCAGCTCGGACGGGACGTAGGTGAGGAAGCCGTACTTCGCCACGTCGAGCGCGACCGTGGTGATCGTCGCATCCGACTCGGCGATGGCGCCGCTCGCGGCGACCGTGGAGTCGGACGTCGTCGAGTGGACCGTGGCCTTCGGCATCGGCAGGCTGTTGCCGTCCGTGGTGTTGATGATCTGCACCCCGGCCTGCAGGAGCTGCGAGGACGCGATGGCGTACTCCCACAGCTGCGAGTAGACGCTGTTGGCGCCGACACCGCCCGAGGCGGACAGGGAGCGCTGCTCCTGCCCGCGGTAGACCGCGAGCGCGCGGGCCTCGGCACCGGCCTCGGCCTGCACGTCGAAGCCATCACCGACGCGGGCCTCACGGGCCCACTTGCCGAACGAGGACTCGCGCTCTTCGCGCTTCTGCTGCGCACGGGAACCGGCGCCGCCCTGACGGAACGAGGCCTCGAGGTCCGCGGCGCGGTCCTCGCCCTCCTTGATCTCCTTGGCGCGCTCGAGAAGGCGCTTGGCCTCGATCTGGAGGCCGTCGAGCTTGGTCTCCTCCTCGACCGTGAGCGCGCGGCCCTCGTTGCTCGCCTCGGTGGCGATGGTCTCGATCTGCTTGGCGATCGCGGCGCGTCGCTCCATGAGTGCATCTGCGATGCTGGACATGCTGAATCCCCTTCCTGGGACTTGTGACTGAAGTGCTGTCGGTCCCGGTGGGGTCGCCCTGCCGGATGTTCGGTTGTGCAGCCGCTTTCGTGCGGGTGGGGTCACCCTGCCCGCGCCTCAGCGGTGGATCAGAGAGTGTTCTCGACCTCGATGTTCTGCGCCCTCACGAGCCACGCAGACGGCGACAGGGGAACGCTCCGCGCCTTCGGGTCCTTGGTGTCGGTGCGCTTGAAGAACTTGGTCAGCTCGTTCTGCGCGGCGAGGCTGCGAACCTCCTCGAGCGGCGTGTCGAACTTGGCCGCGAGCGAACGCAGCCCCGTGTCGGTGTCGACATAGGCCGGGGTGTTGACCGACGCCACGTCGATCAGCCGGCCACTCACGAGCCGGCGCAGCGGGAAGCCCTGGTCCGAGGTGGTCCAGTCGTCCTCGAACGCGATGAACGCGAACGACGACTTGCGCACGTCGCCACGCTGCACGAGCTCGTACACGTCCATGCGGGTCTGCGGCACGTCCACGGCGTAGTCGAGCCCGATCTCGTCGAGCGACAGCCGCAGGGTCTGCGCGCCCGTCGTGCCCAGCAGCAGGTTGTCGTCGTGGTTGTGGCGCGCCATCACGTCCGGCCAGCCGTCGCCGCGGGACTTGTTGAAGAACGAACGGTCGATGATCTCGACGAACCCGCCGAGGTTCTGGCTCATCCGCTCGAACTTGGCGGCATACCCGCCGATGGTCAGCTGCTTGTCAGCGCCGGCACGGACCTCGACCGGGACCGACGTGAAGCGCCGCTCTGCGTCGCTCATGGTGTATCTCCTTGTCTCACTGTCGGCTCCGCCTTGGGTGCGGGCACGTTGTGGAAGCTGCCGCCAGGGACCGAGGTGCGGTCCTCGAGCGCGCGAGCCTCATCCACGGACAGGCGACCGTCCTGGATCTGCGCGCCGATGACTTCGACGCGAGTCTTTATGTCGGTGCGGATCGTCGAGTCGACGTTCAGCTTCACGTACTGCCGGTCAGGCAGCAGCCGTGCGAACGCCCGCTCCATGCGCACGATGTACGGGCGCATGTCGTTGGCCCGGTTCAGCGACCGCGTCTCGTCCGTCGAGTACGTGATCGACCCGTTCGGGGCGTTGCCGCCGATCTCACGCGGGTCGATGCCGTAGATGGACGCGATGGCGGACGCCGAGAGCTTCAGCGTCTCGATGAACTGCGCATGGTTCGGCGGGATCGTCAGCAGCGACAGGTCCCAGTCGGACCCGGTAACGAACGGCTTGCCCGACGCGAACGAGCGCACCACCCGCGACTGCACGTTCTCCGCTTCATCAGGGTTCAGCGTCATCTGAGTGTTCTTCAACACCGCCGGCGGGATACCACCACCACGCGCCACATCCGCATAGTCCTGCGCCGACAGGCCAGCCCGGACGATCGCGGCGAAGTGCTCGATGGGGGACAGGCCCAGCGTCTTCCCCGGCGGCACGATCCACGGCACATGAACGATCCGGGACGCCGAAACGGTGCTGCCGTTGACCGTCCACTGCCGATTGTGCTCCTGGAAGCCCCACTCCGTCCGCGACAGCCACTCCACGTCGGTTGGGAAGCCATCCGACTGCGACACCACCCAGCCGACCGCGTTGCCGTGCGCAGCGAGCCCGTAGGCCGCCTGGCCGATCCAGACGCCCAAACCCTGCCGGCCGGGCTTCTCGAGGTCCGCGAACACCCTCGGAAGGTCGATTTCGGTCCTCTTGCCGCCATTTCCGCGCTGGTACGCGTCAACAGGCAGCGACGACGTGAAGTCGACGATGTGCCGCAGTGCTGCGTAGACCGGCGCCAAGGTCGGCGCGCTCTCGTCCGTGACGCGCCGAAGCGTCGAAGAGCCGCCGACC
>NZ_DATCWX010000103.1:0-11078 GCF_036566125.1 Intrasporangium sp. | reverse complement strand
GGCGGCTGCCGGAAGCACGGCCACGACGGTGATCGCCGTCAGCCTTGCCTCGGCAGGGCTGGGAGCCTTGTTCGTCGTCGCGTCCGCCACTGCCCTGGGGTCCGTCGAACACCATCAGGCGGGTGTCGCCTCAGGTCTGCTCAGCACGTTCCACGAGCTCGGCGCCTCGCTGGGTGCCGCGGTGATGTCCGGGGTCGCGGCAGCCAGCTTGACCGCTGGAGGGATGGCCGGGTTCCGCCGCGGGTACGCCGTCGCTGCCGGCATCGCCTTGGCCAGTGCTGTCATCTCGTGGTTCCTCTTCGGCGAACGTGCGGGCAGGTCCGAGCGGCGCTCAGGGCGCAGCGGGCAGGATGCTCAGCCGATAGCCGACCCCATGAACGGACCGGACCTCACAGCCGGCCATGGAGCCCAGTCGCTTGCGGAGCCGCTTGACGGTTGAGGTGAGCCGTTCGCGGTCGCCGGCGAAGTCGCTGCCCCAGACCTGTCGGCTCAGCGCGGCGAAGGACCACACCCTTCCGAGGTCTGACGCCAGCAGGGTCAGCAGGTCGAACTCGCGAGCCGACAGGTGGACTGGCCTTCCCTTCAGGGCAACCTCGCGAGCCCGGACGTCGATCCGAAGTGCCCCGACGGTGAGTCGGGCCGGATCGACTGGTCGGCTCTCCGACCGAGCGAGGTGAGGGCTCGCGGCCTCGGTGGCCGGGGTTGCGGGCGGTTCGAGGAGCGTCCGGGCAGCGTCGACATCGACGGCACCGAGGACGACGGCTCGATCCTGCAGCAGTCGCGCGACGCCCGCAATTTCATTGAGGGACAGGCCCACACACAGCACCAGTCCTGGATCTGCCGCGTTGTTCAGCATGTCGATGCCCCTTCGTCGACTGCAATTCGCCCACCACCTGCCTACCGCTCGGCGTCACAGGGTGTCCACAGGAAATGGGGAGATTTGACCCATTTCTGACCAATTCCTGCCCAAGGACTGCCCACCTGCCGTCCTTGTCGGGGTCGCGCCCACCGGCCAGCGTAGGGAGAGCCCTCAGACCCCTGAGGGCTCCCGTGTATCTCGCCACCCGACGGCGGGACACCCTCACCACGGAGGACAGATGAGAGCACGAGAACGCTCAGCGCGGATCAGAAGACCACTCCTGGCCGTCATTGCCGCGGTCGCCACCCTGATCGCCATGGCAGGACTGGTCGCACCGTCGGCCCAAGCCGCATCCGACCCGACCGCCAAGTTCACCGCAGCAGCCGAGAAGGAGCTGACGACCAGCAAGACCGCTGACTTCTGGGTTCGCCTCGCAGACCGGGCAGACCTGTCCAAGGCCAGCGCCATCAAGGACTGGGACCAGCGCGGCAAGGCGGTCTACGACACGCTGCGCAAGCATTCGCAGAGCTCGCAGGCCGGGGTCGTCGCGCAGCTCAAGGCGGCGAACGCCGACTTCACGCCCTACTGGATCACCAACGCCGTTCTCGTGCGCGGTGGGACGCTGAGTCTCGCCACCTCGCTGGCAGCAAAGTCCGAGGTGAAGCAGATCGTCGAGACGACCGTCCTCGAGCTGATCAAGCCGGTCGAGGTGAAGCCTGACACGAGCGGCATGGCGCCCAACGCCGTCGAGTGGGGCGTCGCCGCGATCAACGCCGACGACGTCTGGGGAGCAGGCACCACCGGTGAGGGGATCGTCGTCGCCAGCATCGACAGCGGCACGGACGTCAACCACCCGGCGCTTCGGTCGAAGTACCGCGGCCTGTTGCCCGACGGAACGCTCGATAACAACTACAACTTCTTCGACGTCGCTGGCAACTGCAATGCGGCAGGCGACCCGTGTGACTCCGATGGTCACGGGACGCACACGATGGGCACGATGGTCGGGGCCGACGGTGCCAACCAGATCGGTGTCGCCCCCGGCGCTCGGTGGATCGAGGCCAACGGGTGCCACACCTGCGCCGATGCGGACCTCGCCGACGCCAGTCAGTGGATGCTCGCGCCGACTCGCCTCGACGGATCCGCTCCGGACACGTCGAAGCGCCCGCACATCATCAACAACTCGTGGGGATCGCGCTCCCCGTCGACCGCCCCGTTCCTGGAGGACATCCAGCTCGCGTGGGCGGCGTCCGGCATCTGGGGCCAGTGGTCCAATGGCAACAGCGGTCCGAGCTGCCAGACGAGCGGCTCTCCCGGCTCGCGCACCATCAACTACTCGGCCGGAGCCTTTGACTCGACCGGCAACATCGCAAGCTTCTCGGCGCGTGGTCCCGGCCAGGACGGCGAGACCAAGCCCAACATCGCCGCTCCCGGCGTCGCAGTGCGCTCGTCACTGCCAGGTGGCGGCTACGGCAACATCAGCGGCACCTCGATGGCATCGCCACACGTCGCCGGCGCCGTGGCCCTCGCCTGGAGCGCTGCACCCTCGCTCGAGCGCGACCTCGCCGCCACCCGCGCGCTGCTGGATGAGACCGCTGCGGACACCAGCGACCTCACCTGTGGCGGCACGGTGGACGACAACAATGTGTGGGGCGAGGGCAAGCTCGACGCCTTCGCGCTGTACCAGTCCACACCGCGAGGCGACGTGGGCCACGTGGCCGGCACCGTCACGGCTGGCGGAAGCCCTGTCGCCGGTGCCACGGTGGAGATCGCGGGTCCGACGCCGCGCTCCGTCACGACCGGTGCCGACGGCACGTACGACGCCGCAGTGTCCGCGGGCGCCTACACCATCACGGTCCGCGCGTTCGGCTACGCCACTGCAACGCAGAACGCCACCGTGACGGCCGGCGCAACGGCCACCGTCGACGTGGCGCTCGTGGCAGCGCCCCGGCACACCGTCTCCGGCACGGTGACCCTCCAGGGCAACGGTGCTCCGGTGGCCGGAGCGACGGTGACCCTCGCCTCGGCACTGCCGCCGGCGACCACCGGGGCGGACGGCACCTTCTCCGTGCCCGACGTTCCGGAGGGCACCTACACCCTGTCCGTGACCGCCGGCGGCTGCGCAGCACCGTACTCCCAGAGCCTCGTCGTCGACGGCGACGAGACGGTGGCAGTGGCGCTGGCGGGCCGGGCCGACGGCTACGGCTACACCTGTGTCGTGGGCACGGGCGACTACCTGCAGGGCTCGACGAAGACGACCCTCGCCGGTGACGACTCGACGTTGGCGATCGACCTGCCGTGGGCGTTCAGCTTCTACGGCCAGTCGTACAACCGGGCCTTCCTGTCCACGAACGGCCACGTCAACTTCCTGGCCACGGTGTCGGCGTTCTCCAACGGCGCCATCCCCAGCACTGCGACGCCGAATGCCGCGATCTACCCGTTCTGGGACGACCTCAACGTCGATGCGTCGGCCGGGGTCTACACGGGAACGACGACGGTCGGTGGACAGGACGCCTTCGTCATCGAGTGGCGCAACGTCCGGCCCTACTCCGATGCGAACGCGCGGACCAACTTCTCGGCCACGCTGCTTCGCAACGGCAAGGTCATCCTCGGCTACGGCCCGCAGACCGACGGCAAGCCGGCCCTCACCGGCAGCTCGGCGACGGTAGGCATCGAGAACGCAACGGGCACCGAGGCCTGGCAGTACTCGTTCAACACCGCCGGCGCGGTGGCTCCGCAGAAGTCGATCACCTTCAGCCCACCGCCCAGCGGCACGCTCTCGGGCACGGTGACGGACTTCAACGACCACGAGCCGATCTCGGGCGCCAAGGTCACGATGACTCCGTCCACTGGTGCGCCCGTGACGGTGACCACCGGTGCCGACGGCACGTTCTCGAAGGTGCTCTTCCTCGGCAGCTACGACGTCGCGGTCACGGCAACGAACTACGTCGGTGAGTCGACCCAGGTCACGTTCGACGAGGACGGTGACACCGCGGAGTTCAGTCCTGCTCTGAAGACCGGGATCGCGGAGATCACCGGTGCGACGAGCTACGACTGGGGAGTCCTCGGAGCCGGCGACACGCGGACGGAGACGTTCACGGTCAAGAACACCGGGTCGGCAGCGCTCCAGTTCTCGGTCACCGAGTCCGGTCGCAAGAGCGCGTCGTCGGCAGCACGTCCGGCCGCCCTGAGCGGTCAGGCAGTCAAGGCCGCGACGAAGGGCGACCGCAGTGCCATCTCCGCCAAGGGCCTCTACACGAAGGACCAGGTGGCGGCGCAGAAGAGCCTCGCAGCGGCTCCGAACGCCGACGGCGACGTCCTCGCGTCATGGGCGACCGGGCTCGACGTCCCGTGGGGCGTCGGCCATGACGGCAACGTCTGGCTGTCCGACGCCACGGCGATCACCAACAACCGGTTCACCACGGCGGGTGCTCTGCAGGGCAGCTACCCGGCAACGTGGGGCGGTTCATGGAGCGGCGACCTCGCCCTCAACAGCCGGACTGGCGACATGTGCCAGGTGAACGTCGGCGGTGACAACGCGATCGTCTGCTTCGACCCCGCGACCGGGGCCGAGAGCAGCCGCATCTCGGGGTCGCCGTGGTCGGGCATCTCCCAGCGCGGCCTGGCCTACAACGCCGCCGCCGACGTCTTCTACATCGGCGGCTGGAACGAGGGGATCATCTACACGGTGGCGGGTACGACCCACGCGACACCGGGTGCGACCCTCTCGAGCTGTGAGCCGGCCGAGGCAGGCATCGCCGGTCTCGCCTACAACAACACCTCCGACACGATCTGGATGGTGCCGAGCGCGGCGACGACGGTCTTCTACCAACTGTCGCCGGCGGACTGCTCGACTCTCAAGACCGTGGCCTACCCGACGAACGACTCCTTCCCGGGTTCCGGGCTCGAGTCGGACGCCTCCGGCAACCTCTGGACCGCGAACCAGGTCGACGGGAAGGCCTACCTCGTCGATGTGGGCGACCCGGAGGACACCGACCTCCTGTGGCTCTCGGTCAACCCGACCGAGGCGACGATCGCGGTCGGCGAGACGAAGACCTTCACGGTCAACGTCGACGCCTCCCTCGGTGAGCCGGGGGTCTGGGAAGGCGCTCTCGTGGTCAGCACGGGCGCCGGCCGGGTTCGCGCGGTCAACGTCCCGGCGAAGGTCGTCATCTCCGCCTACCAGGTCGGTGTCAACGCCGGCGGCAACGCCCTCGACGCCTCCGACCTGTTCAAGTGGAAGGCCGATCGGGCGCACGTCGACGGCGGCTGGGGCTACCTCGGCACCAGCAGCAAGACCGAGACGACGAACAAGGCGATCGCCGGTACGCCGGACCAGTCGCTCTTCACGTCGCGCCGAGTCGGTGCCCTCACCTACCAGTTCGACGACGCACCTGCCGGTACGTACCAGATCGAGCTGGGCTTCTCGGAGTGGACGAACACGAAGGCAGGCAAGCGTGTCTTCGACGTCAAGGTGAACGGTGCCTACGCCATCGTCGGCAAGGACATCATCACTGAGGTGCCGGCTCTCACGGCCAACCTCGACACGGTCGTCGTCGAGCACGGCGGTGGCGACCTCACGATCGAGCTCGTCCAACGCAAGGCGATGGACAGCCCGGTCATCAACACCATCAAGGTGCAGGAGCGAGCTGACCGGTAAGGGGCCAGTCGCGTTCCAGTGGTCGGCCGTCGCCGGGTCCCCGGCGGCGGCCGACCCGTTTGCCTGTGTCGT
This sequence comes from Intrasporangium sp., assembly GCF_036566125.1. Lineage (GTDB taxonomy): Bacteria > Actinomycetota > Actinomycetes > Actinomycetales > Dermatophilaceae > Intrasporangium. The sequence goes on along the minus strand of NZ_DATCWX010000103.1, from coordinate 5,490 downwards.
ATGCCGCTGAGCTCGCTCCCAGCGCAACCCACCTCCCAGCCCTCCCATCCCGCCTTCGGCCCACGCGGCCCGTCCCGCGTTGCGGGACGTTGGCCTCTGGTGGCGCCCTCGATTCCGCGAGCACCATCGACGTCATGACAGCGCTAACCGACGCCGATGGTCACCGGCTGCCGGGCCGCGTCTCGGAGAAGACCTACCTCGACATCAACGGCGGGCGTCAAGGGATGTTCCTCCAAAGCGCCGATGTGATGAACCCGGTGCTGCTCTACCTGCACGGTGGCATGCCGGAGTTCTTCCTGACCGAGCGCTACCCGACCGGGCTCGAGAGGATCTTCACGGTCGCCTGGTGGGACCGCCGGGGCGCAGGGCTGTCGTTCGACCCCCGCAGTTCGCCGCAGAACTTCACGCTCGAGCAGCACCTGGACGACACTCTCGCGGTGACCGATTACCTTCGCGAGCGCTTCGGCCAGGAGAAGGTCTACGTGATGGCGCACTCGGGCGGGACGTTCTTCGGGTTGCAGGCGGCGGCGCGGGCGCCGGAGCGGTTCCATGCGTACGTCGGCATGTCCCAGATGGTGCGGCAGCTCGAGTCCGAGCGGATCGCATATGAGTACATGCTCGCTCGGTACCGGGAGCGCGGCGACCGGCGGATGGTCCGAAAGCTCGAAGCCGCGCCGGTGACCATCGCGGGAGGCACCCCGGACGCCTACCTCTCGGTGCGGGACAAGGCGATGCACCGTCTCGGTGTCGGCACGATGCACGAGATGCACTCGGTGATCACGGGCGTCTTCTGGCCGTCGATCACGAGTCGGCAGTACACGGTCGCCGAGAAGGTCAGGTTGTGGCGCGGCAAGTTCACCACCGGCGTCATGCCGCAATGGACGCAGCAGATCCTTGCCACCGACCTTTCTGAGCAGGTGCCGAAGGTCGAGATCCCCCTCTACCTCCTCCACGGCGTTCACGACTACACCTGCTGTCTCAGCCTCGCCCACGAGTACTTCGACAGGGTCCAGGCACCGGTCAAGGGCTTCTACACCTTCCACCACTCGGCGCACAGCCCGATCTTCGAGGAGCCCGAGAAGGTGCGGCGCATCCTGTCGGAGGATGTGCTGACCGGGACCAACAAGCTCGCTGATCCGACCTAGAGCTCTCAAGCGCACGCCACGCCGGGAAGCCGGGTGGCACCCGCGGCCTGGTCCACGCGGGTGCCGGCCCAGCGACATACGGCCTCAGTGGAGCGGCAGCGGCGTGGCGTCAGCCTCCTGGCGGCTCCCGTTGATACGGCGGTCGGACGAGTCGATCCGCACGTCGTTGATGCTCGCCTCGCGACGATGCATCAGACCGTCGGGGGCGAAGGCCCACAGCTCGTTGCCGTAGCTGCGCCACCATCGCCCCGAGGCATCGTGCCACTCGTACTGGAACCGGACGGCGATCCGTTCGTCCGAGAACGCCCAGAGCTCCTTGCGGAGGGCGTAGTCGAGCTCGCGCTGCCACTTGTGCGAGAGGAAGCGCTCGATGTCCTCACGGCCGGTAACGAACTCGTCGCGGTTGCGCCACACCGAGTCCACGGTGTAGGCCAGCGCAACCCGGTGCGGGTCACGGGTGTTCCACGCATCCTCGGCGGCTTGGACCTTCTGTCGAGCTGTCTCGAGAGTGAAGGGTGGAAGGGGCGGGCGGTTCATGCTGTCTCCTTGAGGGTGAGGCGGTACGGGAGGAGGTCGCGGACGAAGCCGTGGGTGATGGCACCGACGACGCGGTCCCGGTGCCGGTACTCCGCGAGGAACCTGCCGTCGGGGTGGCTCTTGACGATGTGCAGACGGTGGGTCCCGCCGGTGAAGCCGACTGAGTGGAGCCGCAGGTCGTGGATGTGGGCCCAGAAGGACGGCAGACCGTCGTACCGCTGGGCGTCGCCGAACAGCGTGCGGGCGACGTGGGTCCCTTGTGCGAGCGCGCCGTGGTAGTGCTCGACCCGGATGCGCGCCGAGCGGTCCCACGGATGCGGCCATCGGGCCACATCTCCGGCGGCCACGATCCCTGGAGCGGCGGTGCCGGTCTCGTCCACGAGAACGCCGTCCGTGAGAGCCAGACCCGAGCCCGTGAGCCACTCGATGTTGGGCTCGGATCCCATTGCGGTGATGAGCAGCTCAGCGGGAATGGTGGTTCCGTCATCGAGTCGGACCGCCTCGAGGTGGTCGGCGCCGAGCAGCTCGGTGACCACCCTGCCCAGGTGCTGGACCACCCCCCGCTCGCGATGTGCCCGGGACACCCGTTCAGCCACTTCAGGCCCGAGTGCCCGCAGGAGCGGGAGTCGGGCCCGCTCGACGAGCTCGACGGGGAGTCCGAGCTCTCGTATTGATCCGGCGAGCTCGGAGCCGAGGAAGCCCCCTCCGGCGATCACGACACGAGGGCGGCGCAGCAGATGGTCCCGGAGCCGGGCGAGGTCGTCGACGCCCCGAACGGTTATCACCTCTGGAAGACCACGGTGCAGGGCCCGCGGGAGCTCTCGCGCACGGCAGCCCGTCCCGATGACGAGGCCGTCAAAGGCGACCTGCTCGCCATCGGCGAGCTGGACGAGCCGGCGTCGACGGTCCAGGTGACGTGCGGGCGTGCCGAGGACCCACGTGGCCCTGAGGTGGTCGGCTGACCCGAGCGCGACGTCCGCTTGAGCCCGGGGCAGCGGGTGCTTGGACAGCGGGGGGCGCCGGTAGGGCCGATGGGGCTCCGCACCGATGACGGTGAGGTCACCATCATGGCCACGCCGGCGTAGCTCCTCGGCCGCGCTCAACCCGGCCAGGCCGGCCCCGACGATGACGATCCGGCGCACAGGTCACGCCTCGACCATCGTGATCGCGGCGACGGGGCACGAGGCGACGGCGCGCTCGATCGGGGCGCGGTGACGCTGGTCCGGTTGCGCGTCGTAGACGAGCTCGTCGTCCTCGTCGAGCTGGAAGACATCCGGAGCCTCGAAGACACACTGTGCATGGATCTCGCACAGGGACCGATCCACGGTGACGTGCATGATCCTTCTCCTTTCAGGGTGGCCGATGGGAACGGCTCGGTTGCTAGGGCGGTCAGGCGGGGTTGAATCGCGAGTACTTCTCGAAGGTCCAGGACAGGGCGCTGCCGTGGTCGACCTGGATCACACGCTCGATGTCGAAGTCGATGTGGCGCAGCGCTCCCGGCGCCGAAGCCGCTCGGTCGGCGTCCCAGTCGACTCTGGCCCGGCCGGTGAGGTGCACTGCATGCCCGTGCTCCCAGTCGAGGAACATCAGGCTCGTCCGTGGCTCGACCTCGAGGTTGCCCAGGGTCATGTACATCGAGTTGCCGACATAGTCGGGCCAACTGAGCTTGCTGCCGCGCACGGTGACGAACCCGGGGTTGCCACCGCGATGGGACGTGTCGACGCCGAGCCCCGGTGCCGCCGTCCCGACGAAGAAGGTGTCAGCCTCGGTGATCCAGCGCTCCTGCTGCGGCGTCAGCCACTGGCCCTCGCGCCGAGCGGGTTCCGGGCGGTGACCGGCGGCGTGCGGCGTCCGTGTCTGGATGTACTTCGGGCAGTTCGCGTAGACCTGCTCGGTGGTGATGACGAGGTCGTGACCCACCCTGCGGGCGATGCCGTTGACCCGCATCCGTCGCCGGGTCGCTGGCTCGAGCGCGATCATTCCGACGTCGACGGGTACCGCCCGGGCGACCTCGTCGAGGACGTCAGACAGGGGGTCGACGCTGGGCAGCCGGGTCCGGACGAGGATCTCGGCCTCGGACTCGACGCGGACGAAGCCGGCCGAGCCCGTCAGCTGAGTGGTCCACGGACGACCGGACTCGTCCATTGCCGAGATCGCGAGGAACACCTGTCGTGCGAGGAACTCGGCCGCGATCGGGGGGATGGTGCGGCCGACGCCCGCAGAGCCCCACTCGTCGGCGTCGATGCCAGCCTGTAACTGCACCGTCTTCTCACCTGGATGGAACATGAGTGTCTCGATTTCGTTGACGGTGCGGGCCCGACTCGTTCGCCGGGCCCGCACCTGCCGGTCACGGGAAGGATCAGAAGAAGCCGCAGGTCGGGGCGCCCTTTACCGGAGCCGCCGCGCCCTCGGCGCCGACGGGCGCATAGATCTCCAACCGGACCCCGTCCGGGTCGGTGAAGAAGATGCCGCCCGAGGATGCACCCTCGCCGTGCGGTACGACGCCGTCGTAGGCGAACTCGACGCCGAGCTCCTTGAGCGTGGCCTCGGCCTGACGCACGGCCGAGATGTCGGCCACCTCGAAGGAGAGGTGATGCAGGCCGGGGAGGCCGGTGGCGAAGGTGCCGCTGCTCTGCTCCCAGAGTGCGACCTGCAGCGACGCGCTGTCGCCGAGAAGAGCGAAGGCGCGGTCACCGTCGAGTTGCTGGGCGAGGACATCGAACTGGAAGAGCTTGCCGTAGAACTCGATCGACCGGCGCAGGTCGGTCACGTTGAGTCCGATGTGTCCGGTCTTCAGGGCTGGGGTGCTCACACTGTCTCCTTGGACGTTGGTAATGGTTACTGCATCCTGATGCATTAGGGACATTACGGAATGGATCTAATGCTTGTCAACGGAGTAACTGTTAAACTCCGAGCCAACGTGAGCCATTCGCGTGAAGGAGTCAGAGTGACCGACGTTCCCGACCTGTATCCGAGCGAGCCCGCCTCCGTGCGGCTGATGAACACCGTGTGGGCCGACCGGTCCGGCGTGCACGACGCCCTGCGCACCACGGAACAGCTCAGCGTCTGGTGGTCACGCATCGGATTCGGTGCTCCCGCTCCGCCCTCAGAGGGGGATCTCGCGCAGTACCGCGAACTTCGAGCGTCGCTGCGGCGGATCGCCGCGGAGACCACTCACGACTCGCGCGAGCACGCGCGCATCAGCGAGACCGCCCTCGGGCGGGCCCTCGAGACGGTCAACGCACGCCTGGTGGAGCCGGCCCTTCGCCTCGAGCAGCGAGGTGAGCACCGCTTCGAGCTCGACTGGCCCGAGCCCGGCACGTCGGTTTCGGATCATGTGACGTCACTCGCCCGGGAGGCGGCCCGGCTGCTCGGATCGGACGCGCCAGTCGTGCGGGCGTGCTACGGGCCCGGCTGCGTGCTCTACTTCGTGCAGCGACACACCCGCCGGGAATGGTGTTCTCCCGGCTGCGGCAACCGCGCCCGCGTCGCCCGGCACTACCGCCGTGCCCGCGGCACCGGGCAGGTGTCGGCCGGCGCGGCGCCTGAGAAGCGTTCGTCAGTCCAGGCGAGCAAGTCGGCGATAGCCGGTGAGTCCGCGGCCATCAGTCCCACGTGGTCACGCCCCGTGTAGATGCGATTGTCCACGGGCTGGCCAGCGCGGCAGCGACTCTCGACGAACGCCGCTTGGGAGTCGGAGGTAATGAGGGTGTCGGCAGTCCCCTGGCCGATGAGCAGTGGCGCCGCGATGTGGCCAGTCGGCGAGTTCTGGGCCAGACGCGCGGCGAACGGTCCGGTGGTCGGCTCC
>NZ_DATCWX010000086.1:0-2060 GCF_036566125.1 Intrasporangium sp. | reverse complement strand
CGTCGGCTGGTGCTTCTACTTCGCCATCCCGGTCGGCGCGCCTCCGGCGTCGATGATGGCGGGTGGCTACGTCGCCGACGTGGTCGGCGGTGGCCGGACCACCACGCTGGCGGTCGCGGCCGCGCTGCTCGCGGGCACCGCGGCGATGAACGCCGTGGGCCTGCGGCTCTCCGGCCGGGTGCAGCTGGCCCTGGCCGCCACCCTCGCCCTGCTCATGGTCGTCACCATGTCCCTGGCCCTGCCCCATGGCAACACCGACCACCTGTCACCATTCACGCCGAACGGCTGGGGACCCGTGGCCACCGCCGCCGCCGTCCTCGTCTGGGGGTTCGCCGGCTGGGAGGCTGTCGCTCCCCTCTCGGCCGACTACCGCAACCCGCGGCGGGACGTCCCGCGCGCCACAGCGATCGCCGTCGCCGTTGTCGGACTGCTCTACCTCGGCCTGGCGGCGACGAGCCTTCTCGTGCTCGGCCCGGCAACCGGCCGGAGCGAGGCACCGCTGTCAGACCTCATGGCCGTCGCACTCGGTGACGGCGCCCGCGTCCTCACGGCTGTCGCGGCCGTCATGCTGACGCTCGGCGCGATGAACGCCTACTTCGCCGGCGGCTCACGGCTCGGCGCAGCACTCGGTCGCGACGGAAGCCTCCCGTCGACCCTGGCCAAGGGCAGCGGCCCCGGCGAGGTCCCGCGGCGCAGTCTCGCCGTGCTCACCATCGGCGGCGCGCTCTCGCTCGTGGTCGCAGCCGTCCTCGACCTCGGCCTGACTCCACTCATGCTGCTCACCACCGGCTGCTTCACCCTCGTCTACGTCTTCGGGACGGGCGCGGCGCTGCGCCTCCTCCCACGCTGGAGCCTCGGCTGGTGGACCGCCGCGGTGGCCTTTGTCGCCACCCTCGGCCTGCTCGTCGTCAACGGTCTCCACACGCTCTGGGCCCTGGGCATCGTGGCGGCCTCGCTCGCCTATGGACGCGCACGCCGCGACCGCGGAACTGAGGCCGGCTGATTCGCAGGGCACAAGTGGCTCCACAGCATTGCATCCCGAGCGGCGGACCGGCAGGCTCACCCTCACAGTCCCGATGGGATAGCTCAATGGGGAGGAACCCGATGCGCCGACTGTCCACGCGTGCCGTTCTCGCTGCGGCCGCCGCTGCCCTGGTCGCGGTCCCGATGGCCGCGGCAACCGCCGCCCAAGCCGCGCCGGAACCACCGGGCAAGCCGATCACGGTGATGACCCGCAACATCTACCTCGGCGCCGACATCAACCGACCTGTCGAGGCCGCGCTCGCCGCCCAGGCGCAGGGCAAGACACCGCAGGAGGTCGTCGCCGCGCTCGCCATCGCCACGGACGTGACGCGACGCATCGTCGACCAAACCGACTTCCCGGTCCGTTCGACGTTGCTGGCCCGCGAGATCGCCACCGCCAAGCCCGATCTCGTCGGCCTGCAGGAGGTCGCCCTCTGGCGCTCGGGGCCGCTCGAGCTGGACAAGGTCGGCGTACCCAATGCCACGACGGTCGACTATGACTTCCTCGCGACCCTGCTCGCCGACCTGCGTGCGGCCGGAACCCCTTACATCGCCGAGGTCGTCGGCGAGCGTGCCGATGTGGAGTCGCCGAGTTTCACCGCGACGATGGGCAACCCGCGTGACGTCCGGCTGACGATGCACGACGTCATCCTCAAGCGAGCCACCAACGCCCTCACGGTGACCGGCGAGCACGACCAGCTCTTCACCCACAACCTCAAGGTGGAGATCTCCGGCGTGACGATGGACTTCTCCCGCGGCTACCAGTGGGTGGACGTGCGAGCGGGTGGGTCATCCTTCCGGTTCGTCAACTCGCACTTCGAGGCGTTCAGCTCGGACCTCGCCCTGGCGCAGGCCATGCAGGTGGCCGCGGAGGCGACCGCTTCCGACCGCACGACGGTCTTCGTCTGCGACTGCAACTCCGACCCCCTCCTCGACGCGGTCAAGCCGCACGACACCGTGCCCCACAAGGCGCCCTACGAGTTCCTCACGGGACCGGCCGGTTACACGGACCAGTGGCTCGAGTGGGCGCCCACCGA
>NZ_DATCWX010000055.1:0-9338 GCF_036566125.1 Intrasporangium sp. | reverse complement strand
ACGCGAGTAGGCGGCCGCCGCGGAGGCCAGGCTCACCTGCTGCTCGAGGACGAACAGGACGAGGGCCGGGAAGCCCGGCGGCCGGGTCCACAGCACTGGCCGGCCGTGCTCGTGCACGATGCGCGCGAGGTCCGCGTCGCGGGAGACGAGGTCCCGGACTGCGTGGCCGAAGCTGTGGTCGTCCATAAGGAATACGACCCTACGACCACGTCTCGATGAGGTGCACAACGCGTCGTAGGCGTGGAAGGTGTCCCGCAGGCGGTCACCCGCCCGTGGTCTGGTTGCGGTCGAGTGCCCCCGCGAGGAACGGGCGCAGAACGGCCATCACCTCGGCCGGCATCTCGTCCTGGGGGTTGTGGCCGGCCTCGTCGATGAGGGCGAGCTGCGCCCCGGAAATCCCTTCGACGAGCTCGCGCTGGCACTCCGGTGGGAAGAGGAAGTCCTCGCGCCCTGCCATGACCAGCGTCGGGGCGGTGATCTCGCCGAGACGGTCAACGACGGACCAGCCCGGGAGGAGGGAGCGTCCTGCGAACAGGAAGGGCTCGGGGCGTATTCGCGAGCGCCAGCCGCCCTCGGCCAGCTCGCGAACCATGCCGCGGAAGCCGTGGTTAGGCATGTAGGCGCTGCTGATCCGCCAGAAGATCGGCAGGTACTCGCGCGCCTCGAACTCACCGGTGAACCAGCGCCGGACCAACTCGATCTTGGCCGGGCTGTAGCTGCGCTCGGCGAGGACCCGGAGGGAGTTCTCGCGGGACCAGCGGGCATCCGCGCCCGTGTCGACGAGGACGAGCCGCGAGACTCGCTCCGGGTACCGCAGGGCGTACTCGAGGGCGACGTGGCCGCCGAAGGAGTGGCCGAGGACGGCCCACCGTTCGAAGCCGAGGTGCTCGCGCAGCGCGTCGGCGTCAGCCGTGAGGTTGTCCCAGGTCATCGTGAACGCGGGAGGGCCGGTCGAGCGCCCGTTGCACCGGTGGTCGTAGAGGACCACCGTGAACTGGTCGGCCAGTCTCCGGAAGGCACCCATGGTCCACAGGTCGGCACTGGGTCCGCCGTGCATGAGCACGATCGGTTCGCCGCGCCCGACGACGTCGACGTAGAGGGACACATCGCGAAGCCGGATGCGCTTCGGCCAGTCCCTCCTTTGGTTGTGTCTGGTTCGCATGATGATCGTTTCTCCTTCAGGGCAGCTCGTCTGGACGGGTACCGCGACGCCCGAGTTGGGCGGCGAGGAAGGCCGCACCCGCGGTGAGGACGCTGGCTGTCGCCAGGCGACGGGGGTTGCGCACGTCGGGGCGCTTGTCGAACGCCATGAGGTCCAGCCACAGCCGCCGGGCCTGACCGTCGTCCTCGGTGCCGGTGAAGACCACCGGGAGGGTGCCCATGCCGAGCTCCGAGAGGTCGACTCGGAACCGCTGCGGGTCGTCCGGGTCGTCGGGATGGAGTGGCATGCCCCTTCGAAGGGCCGGGACGGGGGTGAGCGGCTTGAGGACGAGCCGGTGGTTGTCGACGACGACCTCGGCGCCGGCGCCCATGAAGGCTCGAGCGAAGAGGTTCGTCACCGGACCCGGGGCAGGTGAGTACCATCCACACAGCTCGGCCCAGGCGTCCGGTCGGGGCGGGATGTCGGTGCGCACTGGGTCCTCGGGCAGCCCGAGGAGCTGACGCAGCAGGGTCGTTCCGAGGGGGACCGGGGCCCCTTGGCCGCTCAGCCCGCCGGTGTTGGCCAGGACGACAACGCCGACCCCTGCCCCCGGGGCCATGGTCAGGTCGGCGAGGAAGCCCGACACCACGCCGTCCTTGCCGACCGTGCGCTGCCCGTCCTCGGCGCCGAGGTTGAAGCCCAGCCCCATGCCGGGGAGGCGCACGTCTGGTTGGAACTGGGGCGAGAACAGCTGCGCCACGGTCTGCGGCTGCAGGATCCGGCCGCGTGCACCCGCGCCGCCGTGGAGGAGGCAGTCGACGTAGCGAGCCACGTCGGCCGAGGTCGAGTAGAGGCCACCGCCGCCGGGAGTCGGGACCTCCCGGTCGGCCACGGGCACGAGCCCGCGGGCGCGCACGACATACCCGGTCGCCAGCGCGGGCCGCACACGGTTGGACCTGACGAGGTCGGTGTGGTCCATCCCGAGCGGGTCGAGGACATGCTCGAGCAGGTAGTCGCGGAGTGTCTGGCCGGAGACGTCCTCCACGACCTGGCCGAGCGCGGCGAAGCCGTGGTTGCTGTAGACCCACTTGGTGCCGGGCTGGACCTCCTGCGGCAGTCCGCGGCGGTAGTACTCACCGAGCGGCACCAGTCGACGCGCCTCCACACCCGCCCCCGAGGCGGGGTGGAGCAGGTCGGACAGCCGTCGCCAGTAGCCGACACCGGCAGTGTGGGTGAGCAGGTGGCGCAGGGTTGCCGGCTGAAGGTCCGGCCGCATGAGGCGCAGCCGGAAGGTCCTGAGGTGCTCGTTCGCCGGAGCGTCGAGGTCGACGCGCCCCCGCTCCCAGAGCTGCATGATCGCGACCGCGGTGAAGGTCTTGGTGAGCGAACCGATGCGGAAGACAGTGTCCGGGGTGACCGGTGCCCGGGTCGCCACGTCGGCGACCCCGTGGTCGTGGAACCAGATCGGCTCTCCGTCGCGGATCACGGCGACGGCCAGTCCTGCGGTCGGCCATCGGGCCAGCACTCGGGCGACAATTCGTTGCAGTGCGACCTCTGGAGCGCCCATGGGCTCAGCGTGGGGACGCGAGCTCGCGGCCAACAAGGGCCGTTCGACCCTGTTCGCGGTCCCGCGTGTTGAGGATGCTGGTCGATGAGATGTCGGAGGTGGCAGTCATGACGATCGACAGGCTGAGCCCCGATGACCGGCTCCTGCTGCTGTCCGACAAGGTCTGGCCGCAGGACGTAGGCGCGATTCTCATCCTGGATTGTTCCGGCGTGCTCGATGCCGATGGCCGCTTCCCGATCGACTGGGCGAGGGAGGCCATGGCTCAGCGGATCGACGCGCTGGCGCGCCTGCGCCAGGTGCTCCGGGTGCCGCGTCGCGGACTGGGTGGGCCGTTCTGGGCCGATGCACCAGCCTTCGACCTGAGCCAGCACGTGCGGCTGGCGCCGCCGATTCCCTCCGGTGACGAGGCCGGGCTGCTGGACGCCGTCGAGCAGATCCGGAGCCGGCGCCTCGATCCGACGCGACCACTCTGGGAGATGTGGTTCCTGCCCGGGCTGGCCGGGGGCCGGGTCGGGATGTTCGTGCGGCTGCACCACGTCGTGGCCGACGGGGTCTCCGGGGTGGCCAGTCTGGCAGCGCTGCTGGCCGCCCCGGTCCCGACCGCCGCTGGCGCAAGGACCGCGTGGACCCCTTCACCCGAGCCGTCTCGGTGGCAGCTCCTCGGCGACGGCCTGCGCCGCCGCGCCGACTCCCTGCATGGCGCCGTCAGCGCGATCCGCCGCCCTCGCCACGTCTTTGGGACCGCTGCGGAATCGTGGCGGGCGACGCGTGAACTCGTCTCCGGCGAGCCGGGACCGGCGACGAGCCTCGGCGGACTCGTCGGTCCGCACCGGCGGCTGGCGTTCGTCCGCGCCCCGCTCGACGACGTGGAGGCCGTGGCCCAGGCGAACCGGGCCACCGTCAACGACGTGCTCCTGGCGATGATCTGTGCTGGGGCGCGTGCCCTGCTGACCAGTCGAGGCGAGCTTGTCGACGACCTGACCCTCGCGATCTTCGTCCCCGTCTCACTTCGCCGCGGGAAGGGCGACGCCGGCCTGGGCAACCGGATCTCCCAGATGGCCGTCGAGCTCCCGGTCGGGGTGGCCGACCCTGTCGAGCGACTTCACCGGATCACGGTGGGGACGTCGAGGGCGAAGGCGCTCGCGCACCCCTCGATGGGCGCGGTCTTCAGAAACAGGATCCTCAGCGGGCTCATGCTCCGGCTCATCATCCGCAAACGGGTCAACCTGCTGAGCGCCGACATCGTCGGTCCCCGGCAGCCCTTGTCCTTCGCCGGAGTCCCGGTCCTCGAGGTCTTCCCCCTGCTCAACCTCATGGGCAACATCACCCTCGGCGTCGGCGCGCTGTCGTACGCGGGCGGGTTCCAGGTGCTGGCCGAGGGGGACGCCGGCCTCTACCCGGACCTCGACGTCCTTGCCACGGCCGCCGAGCACGAGGTGCGCATCCTCGCAGCAGCGGGTCAAGTCAGACAGGGCGGGAGGAAACAAGACTCAGCGGTATGCCGCTGAGCCAGCTCAGCGGCATACCGCTGAGTTCGTCTGTGGCTCAGTCCTACGGCGACGGCGCACACTGGTGGCATGGCGCTCAGCCCGGAACTGCGTGCGGCGTTGGAGTGGATGCGGGAGGACTTCGAGGCACTGGTCGGTCATGCACCGAGTGAAGAGCTCGACAGACCGTCCGAGGGGACCAAGTGGTCCAACCGGGAGCTGCTCTTCCACATGTGGTTCGGCCAGCGCATCGCCCGAGTCATGGTCCCGGTGATGGGCGGATTCTCGCGCCTGCCCGGTGCGGTTGCTCGCGGATACGCGCGAGTCCTCGCGGCGGCGACGGCGCCGTACGAGTGGGTCAACTACATCGGCAGCGTCGGCGGTGCCCGGCTCTTGGGGCTCGAGCGAGCCCGTCGCTGGATGGCGCGGGACACGGAATGGTTGCTCGGCTGGGCGGATGGTGCGACCGAGACGGAGCTGGGGCGAGGGATGAGTGTCCCGCCCAGTTGGGACCCCTACTTCACCGCGTGGATGACGCGGCAGGACCTGCTCGAGTGGGCGCCCAAGCACTACCGCCATCACCGCGCGCAGCTGACGTTGAGCAGCGTCAGAACGGAAAGTGGGCGTCGCGGTACCGGGCTCAGCTGAGGGTTTGGACCGCGCGAAGGACGTCCTGGCCGCGGTCGGTCGCTCGGTAGTAGACCCACGTGCCGCGCCGTTCCGAGTCGATCAGGCCGGCCTCGCGTAGCTTGCGCAGGTGGTGCGAGACGGTGGGCTGGGAGACGCCGACGTCGGGCATGTCGCACACGCAGGTCTCGCCGGGCTTGATGGCGATGTCCGTGAACAGCCGGAGACGCACCGGGTCGGCGAGCGCCTTGAGGACGGCAGCGGTCCGCTCGGCGTCGGCCACCGACAGGGCGGGCTCGTCGCAGCCTGGCGCGCACGTCGCGCTGATGTCCTCGACTGGGATCTCAATCACCACCACTCCATATTGACAAACATCGAAGCAATGCGCCACTCTGGCTGTATCGACATCCATCGATTCAAGAAGGAGTGGTCCACGTGACCGCAAATGATGACATCCGCGAGATCGTGCGCCAGCGGTACGCCGAGTCCGCCCGACAGCTGACAACGGTCGCTGCCGGAGCACCCTGCTGCGGGTCGGGCGGGTCGGGCGGGTCGTGCTGCGGGCCGAGCACGCTGGAAGGGAATGTGACCGCGGAGGGGACCGTCGTCTTCGGTTCGGGCCTCTACTCGCAGGAGGAGGCGGAGGGCGCAACCGCGGCCGTGGAGGCCTCCCTCGGGTGTGGCGTGCCGACTGCGGTCGCCGACCTGCACGAGGGCGAGACGGTCCTCGATCTCGGCTCCGGGGCAGGGGGTGACGTCCTCATCTCGGCGCGTCGCGTGGGGCCATCGGGCCGCGCGATCGGTCTGGACATGACGACGGAGATGCTCGAGCTGGCCCGGAAGAACGCCGCCGACGCCGGCGTGGCCAACGTGGAGTTCCTGCACGGCTACCTCGAGGAGATTCCCCTACCGGACGCTTCGGTGGACGTGGTCATCTCCAACTGCGTCATCAACCTCGCGGCAGACAAGGACGTCGTGCTGGCCGAGGCGGCCCGGGTCACGCGTCCCGGTGGGCGGTTCGCGGTCTCCGACGTGCTTGCCGACGTCGACATGGACGAGGCGACCCGGGCCGACCTGGCCGCCTACACCGGCTGCATCGCCGGCGCCCTGACCGAGCAGGAGTACCGCGCCGCCCTCGCCGGGGCGGGGTGGACCGACGTGGAGGTGCGCCCCACCCACCGGGTCCACGAGCACGCGCAGTCCGCCATCATCCGCGCCGTGCGGGCATGACCCAGACCGAGCTGCGGGTCGGGCACGAGCCTCGTGTCGGGGGCAAGCTGTCCACGCTGGACCGGTTCCTGCCGGTGTGGATCATTGCCGCCATGGCGGCGGGGCTCGCCCTCGGCCGGCTCGTGCCTGACCTCGACCTGGCGATGGGCTCCCTTGCAGTCCAAGGGATCTCGCTGCCGATCGCGCTCGGGTTGCTCATCATGATGTACCCGGTGTTGGCGAAGGTCCGCTACGACCGGCTCGACACCGTCGTGACCGACCGGCGCATGCTCGTGGCGAGCCTCGTGCTGAACTGGCTCGTCGGTCCGGCGCTGATGTTCACCCTGGCCTGGCTGTTGCTGCCCGACCTGCCTGCCTACCGGACCGGGCTCATCATCGTGGGCCTGGCCCGGTGCATCGCCATGGTGATCATCTGGAACGACCTCGCCTGCGGCGACCGCGAGGCCGCGGCTGTGCTCGTCGCGCTCAACTCTCTCTTCCAGGTTGTCGCCTTCGCCGCTCTCGGCTGGTTCTACCTCACGCTTCTGCCGGGATGGCTCGGTCTCGATCAGGCCGGGATCGATGTTTCTCCATGGCAGATCGGCGCGTCGGTCCTCGTCTTCCTCGGCGTCCCGCTGGCCGCCGGGTACCTGTCGCGACGGTTCGGCGAGAAGCGCTGGGGCCGACCTGCCTACGAACGGTCGTTCCTGCCCAAGGTCGGACCGTGGGCGCTGTACGGGCTGCTGTTCACGGTCGTCATCCTCTTCGCCCTGCAGGGCGAACAGATCACCAGCCGCCCGCTCGACGTCGCCCGGATCGCTCTGCCGCTGCTGGCCTACTTCGCCCTCATGTGGGGCGGCGGGTACCTGCTCGGCAAGGCGCTGCACCTGACCTACGAGCGGACCACCACCCTCGCCTTCACGGCCGCCGGGAACAACTTCGAGCTCGCCATCGCCGTCGCCATCGCCACCTTCGGGGTCACCTCTGGACAGGCCCTCGCGGGCGTCGTCGGTCCCCTCATCGAGGTCCCCGTCCTCGTCGGCCTCGTGTACGTCTCGCTGGCGCTGCGAAATCGCTACCCGCACCAATCGATTCAGCCCACGGAGAAGCCATGACGAGCGCCGCCCATACCTCGGTCCTGTTCGTCTGCGTCCACAACGCCGGTCGGTCCCAGATGGCCGCCGCCTACACCCATCACCTCTCCGGAGGCCGCGTCGAGGTGCGCTCGGCTGGGTCGGCACCCGCCGACACGGTCAACCCGGCGGTCCGGCAGGCGATGCTCGAGGACGGCATTGACATCTCCGCCGAGACGCCGAAGCTGCTCACCCCAGAGGCGGTCCAAGCCTCCGACGTCGTGATCACCATGGGCTGCGGGGACGCCTGCCCGTTCTACCCGGGCAAGCGCTACCTGGACTGGCAGCTTGACGATCCCGCCGGGCAGGGCGTCGATGCCGTGCGCCCCATCCGCGACGAGATCCGACGGCGCGTCACGAGCCTGCTCGGCGAGCTGGGAGTCCATCCTGCCGCTGGCACCGGGGGCTCCTGAGGTCGAGGGCCGGCCCATACGGGTCGGAGGAGGAGTTGTGAAGCGGACTTTCCCGGCTACCGCAGGGCTGGTCGCAGCGACCGCGGTGTGGGGCTCCACCTTCATCGTCACCAAGGACTCCCTCGACGAGCTCGACCCCGCCTCCTTCCTCACCTGGCGCTTCGGCATCGGCGCCGTCGCGCTCCTGTTGATACGCCCACGGGCGGTGACGCGCCTGACCCGGCCTGATCGGAGGCGTTCCGCAGCCCTCGGCTTCGCGCTCGCCACCGGATTCCTGCTCCAGACCACCGGGCTGCAGCACACCCTTGCCGGGGTCTCGGGATTCCTCACCGGCGCAGCCGTCATCCTCACCCCCGTCGTCGCAGCCGTCTTCTTCAAGGAGCACATCGGGGCTGCCGGCTGGGCCGCGGTCGCCCTCTGCACGTTGGGCATCGCAGTCCTGGCCGGCGGCGTGAGCGCCCCGTCCTCGCTCGGGGCAGCCCTCACCTTGGGTGGCGCCGCCTGCTTCGCCGTCCACATCACCGGGCTGAGCCAGTGGGCCACCCGGGAGAACGCCTACGGCATGACCGCCTTGAGCGTCACGGTCGCAGCGGTGCTCTGCGGTGTCGTCGCAGCGGTCGGCGCTGACGGCATCACCGTCCCCACAACCCTGGCCGCCTGGCAGGCCGCGTTCTACCTCGGCATCGTTGCCACCTGCATCGGCTTCGCTGTCCAGGCCTGGGCCCAGTCCGCTCTCACCGCGACGACTGCCGCCGTCGTCATGACCATGGAGCCTGTCTTCGCCGCGGTCATCGCGACTGCCCTCGGCGAGTCCGGCCTTGGCTGGCTCGGCTGGGCTGGCGGACTCCTCGTCGTGGCCGGCATGGCCCTCGCCGAACTCGGTCCTCGTCAGTGCTGCGACGCCATGGCGCCCCGCGTGGAATGCTGCTGATCCTCACTGGTCCCCGCTCCCAGCGGTCCCTGTGAGCGGCGACGGACTGCTGTCCGTCCGCAGGGGTCGGTTTGGCGGGGTGAGCCACCGAACCCAGAGGGGAAGGCCTGCGCGCTTGGGTTGGGAGGGCGGGAGGAAGCTCGACCCAGCCGTATGCCGCTGAGCCAGCTCAGCGGCATACGGCTCAGTTCGTCTGTGGCTCAGTCCAACCCACGTGGAGGCTGAGCGGCAGCGTGGCGCCTCCTCGGGTACTCGTGCGCTGGCGTGAGTGAGCGGCCAAGGTCGCGGCACACTGGAACGATGGTCGTGTTGTCGCGCCCGGGCAGGCGGACCAACATCGCGCTCCTGCTGCTGCTGACGAGTGCTTTCGCGACAGGCTGGCTGGACTTCGGCGTCTCCGGTCCTGTCGCATCCAGGGCCGTCAGCGTCCTGCACGGTGTTCTGGGCCTCGGCATTCTCGTGCTCGCCCCGTGGAAGACCGTGATCGTGCGACGCGGGCTGCGCCGGCGACGCAGGCACGCCCTCGCGGTTGCTCTCGCTGTGGCGGTCGCGGTCAGCCTGGCTGCGGGCATTGCGCACAGCACGTTGGGGCCACTGCAGGTTGCCGGCATCAGTGCCCTCGACGTGCACGTTGCGTCGGCAGTCGCCGCCGTACCGCTCGCAGTGCTCCATGTCAGGGGTCGGCCGCAGCGCCCTCGTGCCGGAGACCTGACTCGGCGGACCGCCTTGCGAACGATCGCCGTGAGCGGTGCCGCGGCCCTGGCGTACGTCGTGATGGAGTCCGCCACGTCGGTCGCACAGCTGCCAGGTGCCCGCCGCCGCGCGACCGG
>NZ_DATCWX010000044.1:0-18084 GCF_036566125.1 Intrasporangium sp. | reverse complement strand
CCGGACGCGCGGTCGGCCGCGACGCCGTGGACGAGTGCTGCGAGCGATCCAGCGTCGAGCGGGTCCAGGCCCGCTGCGAGCAGGGTGCCGGCCACCCCGGCGAGCACGTCGCCCGCACCAGCCGTGGCCAGCCAGGCAGGGGCGTCAGCCTGGGAGCGCACCGGCCCGTCCCGCTCGGGCCCGACGACGAGTGTGGTCGAGCCCTTGAGGAGAACCGTCGCCCCGGTCAGCTCGGCCGCGAGCCGGGCGTGCCGGACCGGCTCCCGCTCCACGTCCTCCCGCCTGACGGGTCGACCAACCGGATCTCCACCGGACGTCGTGCTCGTCCCACCGTCACCCGGTTCCTGATTCCGGTTGGTTGACCCCGAAAGCCGGGTCACGAGGCGGGCGAGCTCTCCCGCGTGCGGCGTGAGCAGGGTCGGCGCCGTCCGCCTGCCGGTCACCAGGTCGAGGCCGCCGGCGTCGACGACCATCGGCAGGTCCCCAGCGAGGGCCTCCCGCGCCACCCGCAACTGGGCCTCAGCCGCCTCACCGGTCGACTCGGGGTCGAGGCCAGGGCCGACGACCCACGCCTGCACCTGACCCTCGCCAATCACGGCCTCGGGAACGCTGCCTCGCACGAGACCTGTTGGGGTTGGTGTGCCGACGTAGCGGACCATCCCGACCCCCGACTCGACGGCAGCGGTGACCGCCAGCACCGCCGCGCCGCTGAAGGACTCACCCCCGGCGACGACGCCGAGCACGCCACGGGAGTACTTGTCGTCGGCCGGTCCCGGCACGGGCCAGAGGTCGGCCACGTCGTCGTACGTCAGCCGCTCCACCGCAGCAGCGACGTCGTCGGTCGCTAGCCCGATGTCGACGACGGTGAGCCGGCCGGTCGCCGACTCGCCGGCCGGAAGGAGGGCGGCCGGCTTCGGGACACCGAAGGTCACCGTCTCGTCCGCCCACACCGCGTCGTCGTCGGCCTCCATGCCGTCGGGGTCGAGACCGCTCGCCACGTCGACGGCGATGACCCAGGCGTCGTCCGCGATCGCGTCGACGAGGGCGGCCGCAGCCGGGCGGAGCCCCGGCTTCCCGCCGATCCCGACGATGCCGTCCAGGACGAGGTCGGCCTCGGCCACGACCCGGGCCGCAAGAGCGGGATCCTCGGCAGCGACCAGCACGGTGGCCCCGGCGAGCTCGGCGGCCTGCAGTCCCAAGGCGTGGACTCCCGCCCGCCCGGACTCGGGCAACAGCACCACAGCGCAAGCAAAGCCGGTGTCAGAAAGGAGCCCAGCGGCATACAGGCTGTCTCCCCCGTTGTCACCCGCGCCGATGAGCGCGACGACGGTGCGCCCATCACGCTCCACGAGCCTGGCCGCGGCGATGTGTGCGAGCCCCTCGGCCGCGCGGCTCATCAGCTCCCCCTCGGGGAGCCCGGCCATGGCCGCCGCCTCGACGGCACGCACGTCGGCGACCGCAAGCGCCCGGATCATCAGCCCTCCGCGATGACGACAGCCGACGCGACGCCCGCGTCGTGGGACAGGGAGACGTGGAACCGGTCGACGCCGAGGTCGTTGGCCCGCGACTGGACGGAGCCGCCGATCTCGAGGTACGGCCTGCCCTCATCGTTGGTGACGACGCGGGCGTCCGTCCACTGCAACCCGGCGGGGGCGCCGAGCGACTTCGCCAGCGCCTCCTTTGCCGCGAACCGTGCGGCGAGGGAGGCGATCCCCAGCCCGCGCTCCTCCGTCGTGAAGAGCCGCTCGCGAAGGGCGGGCGTGCGTGCGAGCGTCTCCTCGAACCGTGCGATGTCGACGACGTCGATGCCCACCCCGACGATCACGTCAACCCCGTCCCGACCTGACCGCTCTCGACCCGGCCGCCACGGGCCAGCACCGCACCGCCGAGCGTCATCACCGGGCCGTCACTCGACCGTGACGGACTTGGCGAGGTTGCGCGGCTGGTCAACGTCGAGACCCTTGGCCGTCGAGAGCCAGAGGGCAAAGACCTGGAGCGGCACGACCGTGAGCAGAGGAGCGAGCAGCGAGGACGTCGCGGGCACCCGGATCACCTCGTCGGCGAACGGGACGACGGCCTCGTCGCCTTCCTCGGCGATGACGAGGGTGCGGGCACCACGGGCCCGGATCTCCTGGATGTTGGAGACGACCTTGCCGTGCAGGCCGTGCTCGCTCGTCGGCGACGGGACGATGACAAAGACCGGCTGCCCAGGCTCGACGAGCGCGATCGGCCCGTGCTTGAGCTCGCCGGCCGCGAAGCCCTCGGCGTGGATGTACGCGAGCTCCTTGAGCTTGAGCGCCCCCTCCATCGCGACGGGATAGCCGACGTGCCTCCCGAGGAAGAGGACGGCGCGGGTGTCCGCCATGAATCCGGCGATCTCCTTGACCCTTCCCATCTGGCCGAGGACCTTCTCGATCTTGCCCGGGATGTCAGCGAGCTCCTTCATGACCGCCTGTGCATCGTCGGCGTAGGCGCCGCCGCGGAGCTGGGCGAGGTAGAGCCCGAGAATGTAGGAGGCGGTGATCTGGGCGAGGAAGGCCTTCGTCGACGCCACGGCGATCTCGGGCCCGGCGTGGGTGTAGAGCACCGCATCGGACTCCCGCGGGATCGTCGAGCCGTGCGTGTTGCAGATCGAGATCGTCAGGGCACCGAGATCGCGGGCGTGCTTGACCGCCATGAGCGTGTCCATCGTCTCGCCGGACTGGCTGATCGACACGACGAGGGTGCGCTCGTCGACGATCGGGTCGCAGTACCGGAACTCATGGGCGAGCGCCACCTCGACCGGGATGCGCGTCCAGTGCTCGATGGCGTACTTCGCCGTCATGCCCGCGTAGGCGGCGGTGCCGCAGGCGACGATGGTGATTCGGTCGACGGCCTTGAGCTGCTCCTCCGAGATGCGCAGCTCGTCCAGGACCAGCCGACCGTCCGGGTCGGTCCGCCCGAGCAGGGTGTCACGCACGGCGTGGGGCTGGTCGTTGATCTCCTTCTCCATGAAGGTCGCGTAACCGCCCTTCTCGGCGGCGGCGGCATCCCACGTCACCTCGTAGGCCTTGCCCTCGGCGGTCGAGCCGTCGAAGCCGATCACCGTCGCCCCGTCGGGCGTGATCGTGACGATCTGGTCCTGGGCGAGCTCGAGGGCGTGGCGGGTGTGGCCGATGAAGGCCGCGACGTCCGAGCCGAGGTAGTTGCCCTCCTCCCCGAGGCCCACGACGAGGGGGCTGTTGCGCCGGGCCCCGACGACCACGCCGGGCTGGTCGGCATGGATGGCGAGCAGGGTGAAGGCTCCCTCGAGGTCCGCCACGACCGTCCGCATCGCCTCGGTGAGGTCGCCCTTGTCCTCATAGGCACGGGCAAGCAGGTGGGCGACGACCTCGGTGTCGGTCTCGCTGGAGAAGGTGACACCATCCGCGATCAGCCCGCTCTTCAGGGCGTGGAAGTTCTCGATGATCCCGTTGTGGATGAGGGCCAGCTTGCCGTCCGCCCCGCCGCGGTGTGGGTGGGCGTTGTCGTCCGTCGGGCCGCCGTGGGTGGCCCAGCGGGTGTGGCCGATGCCGGTCGTCGACAGCGGCAGCGGGTCCGCCTCGATCTCGTTCCGAAGGTTGGCGAGCTTGCCCGACTTCTTGCGGGTCTCCACGTGGTCGCCATCGATGAGGGCCACCCCGGCGGAGTCGTAGCCCCGGTACTCGAGTCGAGCCAGTCCCTCCATGACGACGTCGAGCGCCGTGCCGTCTTGCGTTCTGCCGACATAGCCAACGATTCCACACATGCGGAACAGCCTAAGGGACCACCAGACGGCCCAAGTCCACGCTGGCGGCCGACGTCGGCAAGAATGGCAGGGTGTCGCAGCCATCCCGTCGAGACGACCTGACGGAAGCGGTCGTCATCGAGGACGACGGCCCGAACGGGCAGGTCCCGACGACCCTGCCCTCGCCCTACGTCGAGCTCGACCGTGCGGCGTGGTCCCGCCTCCGCAAGAACTACCCCCTCGTCCTCGACGAGAACGACCTGGCCCGCCTGCGGGGCCTCGGCGATCGCGTCGACCTCAACGAGGTGGAGGAGGTCTACCTCCCGCTCTCGCGGCTGCTCAACTTCTACGTCGGCGCGACGCGAGAGCTGCACGACGTGACGACCACGTTCCTCGGCGAGCGCCCCGCCAAGACCCCGTTCGTCATCGGGGTCGCCGGCTCGGTCGCGGTCGGCAAGTCGACCACCGCCCGCATCCTGCGTGAGATGCTCGCCCGCTGGCCGGACACGCCGCGCGTCGAGCTCGTCACGACCGACGGTTTCCTCTTCCCCAACGCCGAGCTGGAGGCGCGTGGCCTGCTCCAGCGCAAGGGCTTCCCGGAGTCCTACGACCGCCGGGCACTGCTGCGCTTCGTCGCCGAGGTCAAGTCCGGCAAGGCCGAGGTCACCGCGCCCGTCTACTCGCACCTGACCTACGACATCGTCCCCGGCGAGCAGATCGTGGTGCGCCAGCCCGACGTGCTCATCGTCGAGGGACTCAACGTGTTGCAGGCTCCCGAGGTGCACCCGGTCCGCGGTACCGGACTGGCGGTGAGTGACTTCTTCGACTTCTCCGTCTACGTCGACGGGTGGGTCGACGACATCCGCAAGTGGTACGTCCAGCGGTTCCTTCGCCTGCGCCAGACGGCCTTCTCCGACCCGAACTCGTACTTCCACCGTTACGCGGCGCTCTCCGACGCCGAGGCCGTCGCCACGGCGAACGGGATCTGGCGCGAGATCAACGGGCCCAACCTCGTGCAGAACATCCTGCCCACCCGTTCACGGGCAACGCTGGTGCTCTCCAAGGGCGAGAACCACGAGGTCAGGCGCGTCCGCCTGAGGAAAATCTGACCGTATGCCGCTGAGCTCGCTCGGGCGCCCGGCGTTCCCCGAGTGCCCCTGGCGTCACCTACCTCAGTACCAGTGCGGAGAGCGAGCGAGCCAGGTCGAGTAGGCGTTGCACGGCGACCCGTAGGCCTGCTCGATGTACCAGAGCCCCCACTTGATCTGGGTGATCGGGTTGGAGCGGTAGTCGGAGCCGAAGGTCGCCATCTTGCTCGCCGGCAGGGACTGCGGGATGCCGTAGGCGCCGGAGCTCGGGTTCTCCGCCCACCACCGCCAGCCGCTCTCGCCGTTCCAGAGGTTGACGAGGCAGTTGAACTGGGCGTCGCTGGTCCAGCCACGGTCGGCCATGAGGATGCGGGCGGCGGCCTGCGGGTTCTGCTTCGCGTTGGCGATGACCTGCTCCCGCATCCGCTCCCGCTCCGCCTTCTCCTCGGCGAGGCGCTTGGCCTCGGCCCGCTTGGCGGCCTCTTCCTTCTGCTTCTTCTCGAGCGCGGCGGCGGAGCGCAGCCCAGTGGCGACGATGGCCGTGCGCCGCTCGTTCCGGGAGACCGACGCGGCCGCCCGGTACGTCATGTCAACGGTCGTGGTCCGGGACAGCTCGGCGGTCTGCGCCACGACGCTGTCGCCGACGACGAAGGCGGCCTCGGCCTTCCCCAGGTCAGCCGTGGCGAACCCGACGGCCGTGGCGCCGAGGCTGATCGCCAAGGTGCCGACGAGGACGGGACGACCGGCTCGCCGCGGCGGGTTGGACCGTTCCTTCAGGGCGCGGCGGGTGAGGACGGGCCTCCCGGGGTCTGCGGCGAGGCGCGGGCGCTCGACACCGCGAGCGCGCAGGGACACCTGGTCATAGAGCGCGTCCGCCGTGGGTGGTGGCGCCAGGTGGCGACCGGAGTCACGGGCCTCGTGACGACCGAACTCGAGGACCTCGTGACGACCGAACTCGGGGGCCTCGTGGCGACCGATCTCAGAGGTTGCGTGCCGACCCCGAGGAGCGGCATGCCGATCTCCGCGCGCGGCTGTGCGCCTCGTCGGCGCCGCGTCCATCCGGTCAACAGCAGCCTCGTGACGTGGTGGCGGACGGTGGGACGGTGGGCGAGCAGGCGAGGGCGCCGGGGGGACGGATGGGGCCGATGTCGATGGCTGGGCGCGATGGCGACCTACGTACCGGGCCATGGGGAGAGGCTCGACCTTCCTGATCGACGTGTCGGTGCGGTCAGGTCTCCGTGGGACCCGCAAGCGGATCTCCCCCAAATGCACGGAGCCGGACCTGGTGGAGGGGCTGAGCCGAAGGTTACCGCTTTGAGACCAAACGTCCAGCATCGAGGGTGCGGGCACCTGTGATCCGCCATGTGAGGCAGATCACAATGCAGCCGCCAAGCCCTCCGTCACGCGTCCGGGCCCTCCAGGAGATCGGTGACGAGGGCAGCGATCGGGCTGCGCTCGCTCCGGGTCAGGGTGACGTGGGCGAAGAGCGGATGGCCCTTGAGCTTCTCGATCACCGCGGCGACGCCGTCATGCCGACCCACGCGCAGGTTGTCGCGCTGGGCCACGTCGTGCGTGAGCACCACCTTGGAGTTCTGGCCGATCCGCGAGAGGACGGTGAGCAGGACGTTGCGCTCGAGGGACTGCGCCTCGTCGACGATGACGAAGGCGTCGTGCAGGCTGCGACCACGAATGTGAGTCAGCGGCAGCACCTCGAGCAGCCCACGGTCCAACACCTCGTCGACAACCTCCGGCGACACCAGGGCGCTCAGCGTGTCGAAGACCGCCTGACCCCACGGATTCATCTTCTCCTGCTCGGTGCCGGGCAGGTAGCCGAGCTCCTGGCCACCGACGGCAAAGAGCGGCCGGAACACGAGGACCCTGCGCTGGACGCGACGCTCCATGACGGACTCGAGCCCCGCACACAGGGCGAGCGCCGACTTGCCCGTCCCGGCGCGACCGCCGAGCGAGATGATCCCCACGTCGGGGTCGAGCAGCAGGTCGAGCGCGATCCGCTGCTCGGCGCTCCGACCGTGCAGCCCGAAGGCGTCCCTGTCCCCCCGCACGAGCCGGATCTGCTTGTCCGCTCCCACGCGCCCCAGCCCGCTCCCACGCGACGAGAGGAGGACGAGCCCCGTGTGGCAGGGCAGGTCGGCGGCGCCTGCGTGCTCGATGCGGCCGCGGTCGTAGAGCTGGTCCAGCTCCTCGGCTGTGATCTCGAGCTCGTCCATGCCGGTCCACCCGGAGTCGACGCCCTGCTCGTGCCGGTACTCCTCGGCGTCGAGCCCGCAGGCCGAGGCCTTGACCCGCATCGGCAGGTCCTTGCTGACCACCGTCACGTCGCAGCCGTCGTTGGCCAGGTTCTTGGCCACCGCGAGAATTCGCGTGTCGTTGTCGGCGAGCCGGAAGCCGGCCGGCAGCGCCATGGGGTCGGTGTGGTTGAGCTCGACCCGGAGGGAGCCCCCGTCATCGCCGACCGGGACCGGCTTGTCGAGGCGTCCCTCGCTGATCCGCAGGTCGTCGAGCAGCCGCAGCGCCTGCCGAGCGAAGAAGCCGAGCTCCGGGTGGTGACGCTTCCCCTCCAGCTCGGTGACGACGACGACCGGCAGCACCACCTCGTGCTCGGCGAAGCGGAGCATGGCCCGGGGGTCTGACAGCAGCACGGAGGTGTCGAGGACGTAGGTCTTGCGATCCGGTGTGCGCTTGCGGGTGGAGCGTTGGCGGCTCGGCACTGCGTCGGACGAGGTGGTGGTGTCGTTGGAGACCTGGTGTTCCGCCTGGGTCTTCGAGGCCATGCCCGCTCCTTGCCGGCGCGCTCGTGGCGCCTACTCGCTCGCGAGGTTCCGGGTGGCCCTGCACCGACGGGGCCGCACCCGGCCCTCCGTCCGAAGCGTCTGCCTCATGCGCGGGCCTCCTGGTGGCGGGGACGGGTGTCTCCGCTGCCTTGACGGTACGTCGCGGGGGCGGGGTTCGCACGACATCTTGGCGTCGTGTCGCGCAGAGTTCACCGACCCAGTTCGCGCCGCCCCCAACTCGTCAGGCGCCGTGCCTCCGGTGCCGGCCGGCGTACGCGCGCAGGGCCCGGAGGAAATCGACGTGGCGGAAGTCGGGCCAGTAGGCCTCACAGAAGTAGAACTCCGAGGTCGCGCTCTGCCAGAGGAGGAAGCCGCCCAGCCGCTGCTCACCGGACGTGCGGATGACGAGGTCGGGATCGGGCTGCCCCTTGGTGTAGAGGTGAGCGGCGATATCGGCAGCCGAGAGGGCGGCTGCGATCTCTTCGATGGTCTCGCCCTTGGCGGCGTGCTCGAGCAGCAGGTCCCGCACGGCGTCAGCGATCTCGCGCCGGCCCCCATAGGCCACGGCGATGTTGACCGTCATCCCTGATACGCCCTCGGTCAGGGCCGCAGAGCGCTGCAGGCTCTCCGCGGTCTCCGTGGGAAGCAGGTCCGCGGCGCCGGCCAGACGAAGCCGCCAGCGACCGGTTGCGGCGAGGTCCGCCACGGCGTTCTCGATGATCTTGAGCAGCGGCCCGAGCTCCGCCTCCTCGCGTTGCAGGTTGTCCGTCGAGAGCAGCCACAGGGTGACGTACTCGACTCCCACCTCCTCGCACCACTCGAGCAGGTCCTCGATCTTGTCCGCCCCGGCCTGGTGGCCGTGCGCGGTGCCGGCGCCGCGCGCCTTGGCCCACCGCCGGTTGCCGTCGAGCATGACGGCGACGTGTCGCGGCAGGGCCTCACGGGGCAGGTCCTTGAGCACGCGGCGCTCGTACGCGCCGTAGACCAGATCCCGCCAACCCACTGGGTCTCCCCTCGCCTCCGTCGTCGCGATCGAGCCCCGAGCGCGGGCCGATTCCAACGTTACTCCGCTCCCACGGCGGCACTGCTGGGGTGTGCCTTTGGGGCTCGACAGCGTGTTACGGGCGCGTAACCTACGGTTGCGTAGGTACACTGCATGTCATGGACGAGACCCCGAACCGATCTGCAGGAGCCGTGTCCGACCTCGTCGCCGCCGTCAAGCCGCGGCTGCGTGGCTGGCTGCACCTGGGCATGTTCCCCGTGGCTCTGATCGGCGGGATCGTCCTCGTCCTCATCTCGGATCCCGGCGCAGTCCGGACGGCCGCCGCCGTGTTCACCGTGTGCGCCACGCTCCTCTTCGGGGTGTCGGCCGTATACCACCGGGGGACCTGGGGGCCGCGGATGGCGGCTCTGCTCAAGCGGTTCGACCACTCCAACATCTACCTCATCATCGCCGGCACGTACACGCCGTTCGCGGTGACGCTCCTGCCGGACGACGAGGCCCGGTTGCTGCTGACCATCATCTGGGGTGCGGCGATCGCCGGGGTTGCCTTCCGGATCGTGTGGACGGGCGCGCCGCGCTGGCTCTATACCGCCCTCTACATCGCCCTGGGGTGGGCGGCGGTGTTCTACGTGGTGCCGTTCTGGAGGTCCGGCGGTCCGCTCGTCGGGTCGCTCATCGCGATGGGCGGGCTGCTCTACACGGCTGGCGGCATCGTCTACGGCGCCAAGCGTCCCAACCCGTCACCGCGCTGGTTCGGCTTCCACGAGGTGTTCCACGCGTTCACGCTCGGCGGTTTCATGGCCCATTTCGCCGCGGTGACCCTGGCCATCGTCGCCGCCCCCTCGATGGCCTGACCCCTCCTCAACCGGCAATACGCCGATCAGCCCTTTTCGGTGGACTCGGGTCCCTCGTCGGTCTCGTCGGTGGAGTCGAGGCCCTGCTTCGTCTTTGCATCGTCGGCCGCGCGCTCGGCCTCGACGCGCTCATGCTCGCGGTAGGCCATCCTGCGCAGGCGGGAGTTCATGTTGCGCACCAGGAGCCACAGCGCGATGGCGAGCACGAACAGGGCCAGGAAACCCCACACGCCCGGCCCGATCGGCAGGTTGCCGCTTCCACCCATCAGCCCTCGTCTCCTTCCGCCGGCTCGTTGGGATGCTCGATCCGCTCAGCCGGGTCGAACCGCTCCTCGTCGTCCGGGGTGAGCCGCCCGTCGTAGGCGAGCTCCAGCTGCCCGCCCTTGGCCAGTGCGTCGGCCTCGGCAGCCGAGCCGAGGCCGTCGAAGAGCTCCTCCTCCGGCAGCTCGACCGGGACGTAGGAGATGGCGAGCTCGAACTCCTCCACGGGCCACACGCGCTGCTGGAGCTCGCGCGGCACCTGGAACCAGAAGCCGTCCGGGTCCACCTGCGTGGCGTGGGCGAGCAGCGCGCGGTCGCGGGTCTCGAAGAACTCGCCGCACTGGATCTGCGTCATGACCCCGCTCGCGCGCCGGGGCTGCCAGTTTGCCAGCCACTCGGCGTAGGGGCTCTCAAAGCCCTCGGCCAACAGCGCCTCGTGGATCGTGGTGAGGCGCTCCTTCGTCCACCCGCCGTTGTAGTAGATCTTGAGTGGCTGCCACGGCTCGCCGGCGTGCGGGTATCGGGCCGGGTCGCCGGCCGCCTCGAAGGCGGACATGGCCACGGTGTGGTTCATGATGTGGTCGGGATGCGGGTAGCCGCCCTTCTCGTCGTACGTCGTCATCACGTGCGGTCGCCACTCGCGGATCACGCGCACCAGGGCCTCAGTCGTCACGTCGAGGTCCTCGAGCGCGAAGCAGCCGTCGGGCAGCGGCGGGAGGGGGTCACCCTCGGGCAGTCCGGAGTCGACGAACCCGAGCCACGTGTGCTCGCAGCCGAGCACCTCCTGCGCCGCCTTCATCTCGTCCCGGCGGACCTGAGCGATGTCACGCAGGATCTGCGGGTCGTTCTTCAGCTTCTCGTTGAGGATGTCGCCGCGCTCACCTCCGGTGCACGACACGACCATCACCGAGGCACCAGCGGCGACGTACTTCGCCGTCGTCGCGGCGCCCTTGCTCGACTCGTCATCCGGGTGCGCGTGCACCGCCATCAGCCGCAGGCCCTCGAACACCGTGTTCCCTGGCTCCCTGTTCGTCATTCATCTGGCTCGTCGTATCGTTCTCACCGTCTCGTGGACGGTTTCCCGGCCCACCCGTCGACCGACGGGCCCGGTGTCACCGCGCCATCCTCTCATCAGGCCAGGACCACACATGCCGCTCCCCCGCACCGCCCCCGGAACCCTCAAGTGGTGGGTCATCGGCAGCATCGGGATCGCCATCGGCGTCGCGCTGGCCATCTGGTTCGGGCTGTCTGCCACGGTGGGGCTGCCCACCTGGCAGGTGACGGGCTACAAGGTTGTCGACGATGACAGCGTGCGGGTCGACTTCGAGGTGCACAGCCCTGGCGGCGAGGACCTCACCTGCACGGTCCAGGCCCTGGCCGGGGACTTCGCGGTCGTGGGGTCGACCGATGTCCCGGTCGAGCTGGCCGGAGCGGACTCGACCCGGACGTCGGTGGCGTTGCGGACGACGAGCCGAGCGGTCACGGGAGACGTCAAGACCTGCGTCGTGGCGCCGTGACTGCGCGGGCGACGCGGATTTTGCTATCCTAGGTCTTTCACCACGGGTCGCGACCACTCACCTTTCATGCTGGTGCAGATCGGTCCGGCCCCCTTTATTGGTGAGTCGAACGAACAGGCGCCCACGCGAGCACCGCGTGGGCGCTGGTACATCGAGGAGTTATGACCGTGACCGAGACTGCCGCTGGCTTCCTCACGAAGGAGGCCTATGACCGCCTCAAGGCTGAGTTGGACCAGCTGACGGGGGAAGGTCGCCTGAACATCGCCCGCAAGATCGAGGAGGCCCGCGAGGAGGGCGACCTCAAGGAGAACGGCGGCTACCACGCCGCCCGCGAGGAACAGGGCAAGATGGAGGCCCGTATCCGCCAGCTCCAGGAGCTGTTGCACAGCGCGGTGGTGGGCGAGACCCCGCCCGACGACGGTGTCGTCGAGCCGGGCATGATCGTGACGGTCGAGATCTTCGGCGACAAGGAGACCTTCGTCCTCGGCAACCGCGAGATCGCCGACGGCGACCTCCAGGTCTTCTCCGAGAAGTCCCCGATGGGCGCCGCGGTCAACGGCAAGGCCGTCGGCGACATGACGAGCTACGAAGCGCCGACCGGCAAGACCATCGAGGTCAAGATCCTCGAGGCCAAGCCCTACACCAGCTGAGTCGCCAGCGAAAGTGCAGTTCCCGCGGGGCGGGGACTGCACTTTTGTGTATGCCGCTGTGCTCGCTCCCGAGGCCGCTGCACTCCCAGCCCTCCCGCCCCTTCGTCGAGGGGGCAGTCCGCGCCGCCACGTCAACTCCGCCAGGGCGAACCTGTGTCGGCGAAACCTCCCTTCGACCCAGTACAACTTCGCCCCGGCGAACGTCTGGCGTCCTCAGGCGAGCTGGGCGGCGACCGCTCGGGCCAGGGCCGGGTCGTGTGCGTCCAGCAGGCCGATGGCATAGAGCAGGTACGCCTCGTCGACCGTGGCCGACGCCGAGCGCGGCACCTTCCAGCCACCGGCATGGTCGGCCAGCACGGCGCCGAGCACGTCCGCCCGACCGGCGTCGTCGGTGTGCCGCAGCACGCCACCGGATCCGACAAGCGTGGTCACGTTCGCGAGTGGACGGGGGGACTCCGTCGGCTGACCTGGTCTGGCATGCCGCCGCACGGCAACCAGGGCCGCCAGCCGCGCCAGCTCGAGGTCGAGGCGGCGCTCGCCGTCGTCGGCTGGGAGTGAGCGCGGGCGCTCGTGGATGTGGGCGGCATACGACCGCAGTGCCTCGGGATCACCCACGGACCCGAGCAGGCCCTCGGACTCGGCCGCCTCGACGACGTGCTCGGCGTTCCACCGCATCCCGAGGTCGCCCTCCACCGTGCGCGCATGCCAGAGCGGCGCCACCACGTCCTTGCGCAGGCTCGCGTCCTCGCCCTCGGGAGTGATGACCGAGTAGACGTCGGTCGTCGCACCACCGATGTCGACGACCATGACGTCGCCGTCGCCGCGCACGTCCGCGACGACCTCGACGCCCCGGAGCACGGCGTCGGGCGTCGGGCCCTCGACCATCTGCCCGAACGCTGCCTCCCGCGACAGGCCCTTCCCACCGATGACGTGCCGGAGGAACGCCTCGCGGATCGCCGCCCGTGCGGAGTCTGGCGCGATGAGGCCGATCTGCGGCAGCACGTTGTCGGCGTGGATCACCGGCCGCCCCGCTGCCTCGAGGAGCGCGGTCGCCTCGGACCGGGCGTCGATGTTGCCGGCCAGGACGATCGGCACGGCGTGACGGCCGTGTCCGCCGATCGCGCCCTTGGCCAGACGGTCAGCATTGTGCAGCAGGACATCCGCGTTGCCGCCGTCCGTGCCGCCGACGAGCAGGATGATGTCGGGACGAGCATGTCGTATGCCGCTCACCGCCTTCGTCGTCAACGCCCCGTCGGCGACGTGGACCACTTTGGCTCCCGCGGACAGGCCGACGCGGCGGCCTGCCTCGGCGGTGACGGTGCGCTCATAGCCGACGACGGCGAGGCGCAGGCCGCCGCCGGCGCTGGAGCAGGCGTGGACGTGCGCGCCGTGAGGCACCCCGAGGCGGTCGTGCAGCACGCGGTATCCGTCGAGGATGTCTTCACTCCCCCGCCCCTGCGTGCCCGTCGTCGGCGTCGAGGCGGTGCCGAGGACCGTGCCGTCGTCGGCGATGAGCGCGGCCTTCGTGAAGGTCGAGCCGAAGTCGACCGTGAAGATCGTCATGGGAGCTGGCGTCGCGGGATCAGCCGTGGATGTCGAGGGCCTCTTGCAGGTCGGCGATGAGGTCGTCGACGTCCTCGATGCCGACGGACAGGCGGATGAGGTCGCCCGGAACCTCGAGCTCCGTGCCCGCGACCGAGGCGTGGGTCATCCGGGCCGGATGCTCGATGAGCGACTCGACTCCGCCGAGCGACTCGCCCAGGGTCCACAGCTGGACGGCCGCGCACGCCTTGACCGCGGCGTCCTCGCCCTTGCGCATCCGGAACGAGACCATCCCGCCGAAGCGCTTCATCTGCCGGGCCGCCACGTCGTGGTTGTGGTGCGACTCGAGGCCCGGGTAGAAGACCTGGGACACGCCGTCGTGGCCGGTGAGGAAGTCGACGACCTTCTCCGCGTTGTCGCAGTGCCGCTCCATGCGGACCGCCAAGGTCTTGAGGCCGCGCAGTGTCAACCAGGAGTCGAATGGGCCTGCAACACCGCCGATCGAGTTCTGGTGGAAGGCGATTCGCTCCTCGGCGTCCTCCATGCCCGCGACGGAGATCTCGGGAGCGGTGACGACCGCGCCGCCGACGACGTCGCTGTGGCCGCCGGAGTACTTCGTCGTCGAGTGGGTGACGATGTCGGCGCCCAGCGCGATGGGGTTCTGCAGATAGGCGGTGGCGAACGTGTTGTCGACGACGAGGACGGCCCCGGCCGCATGGGCCACCTCGGCGATGGCCTCGATGTCGGCCACACCGAGCAGAGGGTTGGTCGGGGTCTCGACCCAGACCATCTTCGTGTGGCCGGGCTGGATGGCGGCGCGCACCGCGTCGACGTCGCTGATCCGCGCAATCGAGTGCTCGATGCCACCCGGGCGCGCGACCCTGTTGATGTAGCGGTAGGTGCCGCCGTAGGCGTCACTCGGCACGACGACGTGGTCCCCGGGCACGAGCAGGGAGCGGACGACACAGTCCTGGCCGGCGAGGCCGGACGCGAAGGCGAAGCCGCGGCTGCCGCCCTCGAGCGCCGCGATGCACTCCTCGAGCGCCGTCCGGGTCGGATTGGCCGATCGGCTGTACTCATAGCCGCCCCGGAAGCCGCCGATGCCGTCCTGCTTGAACGTCGAGACCTGGTAGATCGGTGGGACGACCGCGCCCGTTGAGGCGTCGGCCTCCTGGCCGGCGTGGATGGCGCGCGTTGAGAAGCCGTGCTCGTCAGACATGCCCCCGAGCCTATGCCGTGGGCAGATGCCCCTATGCCGCTGGGCTCGCTCCTCGTCGAGCGTGCACTCCGCGTCCCTGCCCCTCCGTCCAGGGTGCAGTAAACGCCGGAGCCAACCCGGGCGGGTACTGCACGCTCGACTGCTGGAAGTCCGACGGCGGCTGCTAGACCTGCTTCTGCCACTCGCGGCTGTAGCCGTCGACCGCGTAGCCCAGCGCGCGGTTTACCGCGAGCATGTGCCTGTTTGAGTCGGCATTCCACGTCCGGATCGCACGCACCGTCGGCAGGGCCTCCATGAGCAGCAGCGCGTTGGCCGCTTTGAGGCGCGCGCCGAGCCCGTGCCCACGATGCTCGCGCAGCACGAGCGTGTCCTGCTGGTAGGCCCGGTCCGGGCTCTCCGGCGACACCTCGACCCGGGTGAAGCCGACGAGTCGCCCGGTCGGGAGGTCGCGGGCCACGGACTCGATGATCCGACGACCGGCCGAGCGCATTTCCTGATGGCCCGCGCGAACCCGCTCGGCATCCCACACCTCCTCCTTCCAGTCGACGTCGTCGGTTGGTGCGTCGGTGCTCATCCGCTGGGCGAGGACCGCCCGGTCCTCCAGCCATTGCTCGGGGAGGTCGTCGACGACGGACTCGATGGCGTAGTCCTCGGCCCCCGCCGAGTCCAGGATCGCGCGGAGGCCGGATACGTCGGCCGGGAGCGCCATCTCGCTGCGCAGCATCGTCTGGGCCACGACGTAGCCGCGACGGGTCGCGAAGCCCTCCGCGAGGTCGGTGCCGTCGCCGGCCCACTCCGACTCGACGAGGAAGACCGACCGGCCATGCTCGGTCGCCACACGCTCGGCGGTTCCCAGGAGCGCGGATCCGATCCCCCTTCCCCGCGCGGCTGGAACCACCGCGGGCCAGAAGACGGCGAGGTGGAGGTTGTCCCGCAGGGGAAGCATGACGTGAAGTGCACCGACAACCTGCCCATCGGACCACGCCGCGAAGCACGCCCGTTTGGTGTCGGGCTTGCGCTGGAGGGCTCGTAGCTCCGCCAGGCTCCACTCACTGCCCTGGTCGCCGAAGAGCTCCTGCTGGACCGCGTCGAAGACCGAATTCCAACGCACGGCGGCGTCGGTCTGGGCCACATCGAGCAGGTCGACAGGTCGGATCTCGAACGCGTCACTCACTCCTCGAGTCTGACGACCGGACACCGCGCGGAGCGAGCCATTTGTCAGAAAGGAGGTGAGCGGCATACGGCCAGGTCGGTATCCTGACACGCATGGAACGCCACGTGCAGACGACGACGCCGGATCCCTCCGGCGCGCCCATGCTGCACTGAACACCCCAGCACCCACGCCCCGGAGTCGACTCCGGGGCGTTGTCGTCTCCGCGGTCGACTCACGACCCGAAGGAACGACATGAACGCCACCATCGACCACCGAGACCTGGGCCGCGACCTCGGGATCTTCGCCACCGACCCACTAGCCGGCTCCGGCCTGCCGCTGTGGCTGCCTGACGGGGCTGTCATCCGCGCCGAGCTGCAGCGCCTCGCCAAGGACCTCGCCCACCGTGACGGGTGCCTCGACGTCTACTCCCCCGTGCTCGGCAAGCGCGCGCTCTTCGAGCGGTCCGGGCACCTGGCCAAGTTCAGCGACGACATGTTCCCGGCGATGCGGCTCGGCGAACAGGACGCCGACGACGAACTCGTGCTCCGGCCGGCGAACTGCCCGCACCACGCCCTCATCTACGCGGCCGCGAGCCGCTCCTATCGCGAGCTGCCCCTTCGCTTCAACGAGCTGGCAGCGATGTTCCGCGCCGAGCGGTCTGGTGTCGTCTCGGGACTGAGCCGCGTGCGTCAGATCCACCTCGATGACACCCACGTCTTCTGCCGGCCCGACCAGGCGGGTGAGGAGGCGGCCCGCGGGCTCCGCGCCGCCATCGAGGCGCAGCGGATCCTCGGGCTGCCCGTCGACTACGTGCGCCTGTCGATGCGCGACGACTCCGACGCATGGCTCGGAAGTCCGGAGCAGTGGCGCGGCGCCGAGGCCGCGCTGCGGGAGGCTGGTCGGGCGGTCCTCGAAGACGCTGGGCTACAGCTCATCGAGGCACCCGGCGAGGCCGCGTTCTACGGGCCGAAGTTCGACCTGCAGGTCCGTGACGGCCGCGGCCACGAGGAGTCCATCGCGACCGTGCAGCTCGACTTCAACCTGCCTGAGCGGTTCGACCTGACCTACCACGGTGCGGACGGGGAACGGCATCGCCCCGTCATGATCCACCGCGGGACCGTCGGTTCCATGGAGCGCGTCGTCGCAGCGTTGCTCGAGCGATATCAGGGCCGGCTGCCGCTCTGGCTCGCGCCGGTCCAAGTCGCCGTGCTGCCGGTGTCGGAGGCCCAGGACCCCGCGGCGCGATCGTTGGTTGACTCCTTGCGCAGCAACGCGATCCGCGCCGAGCTGCGACCCGACGACTCGCTGGGGGCGCGAGTGGCAGAGGCACGCCGCCGACGCGATCACCTCATCGCCGTGATCGGGGAGCGCGAGGCCGCGGCCGATGCGGTCCAGGTGACCGACGTGGCAGCAGGCCATCGGGAGACCGTCCCCGTCAAGATGCTCGTCGACAAGGCTGTCGAGGCCCGTGACGGCCGGCTGCACCTCGTCCGCTGGCCCTGACGTCCGAGCTGCCCGCCGCCCTCCAGCCCCCGACCACCTCATGCCTCTCCTCCGCGGCCCGCCCGGCCCACCCAGTGCTCCACCACGTCGAGCCGACGACGGGTCGAGTCCTGCCAGTCGCGCTCCTGCACCCGATGAGGTCCGGTCGCGAGCGAGAGCACGACGCCAGCGACCCTGGCTGCGAAGTCGGCAGGGTCAACGGCCTGCGCGCCCTGCCTCCCGAGGTACCCGTGGGACGCGGCGGACCTCCGGCCGCCGCGGAACGCGAGCTCGTCGAACCACGACGCCGCCAGGGCGGTCAGCCGCTCTCGGTGCTCCGGGCGCATCGTGCCGAGGACGGCGACGTGACCGACGACGCAGGCGAGGTCATCGGCCCGGCGCCCCGGCCCGGCGGTGTCGACGTCGAGCAACCCGGTGATCTGGCCGTCCCTGACCAGCAGCTGCGCCTCGTAGAAGTCGCCGTGCACCGGCTCGTCCGGGGCCCCCATGGCGGTTAGCCGGGAGACCTCGCCAGCGAGCCCAGCCACCCGATCCGCCTCCTCCGGGAGGGCCGCACCGAGGAGCGCTCCGTAGTGCGCGGCGCCCTCCGTCCAGCTCGTGCGTCGGGGCAGCTCGAGGATGGCCTCGGGCAACCGATCGAGGACCTCCACCAGCCGTCCGGGCGTCGGCAGGGCCGCGCCGGGGTCCCACAGCGCTTTGCGCAGCGACGTCCCGTAGAGAGGCCGGAGCAGCAGCAGCCCCTCGTCGGTCCAGCCGA
>NZ_DATCWX010000033.1:0-6188 GCF_036566125.1 Intrasporangium sp. | reverse complement strand
CAGCCTACGATCCCGCTCTGTGGCAGGGCGGTCATAGGGTGGATGCGTGATCCTGACGAGCATGTCCCTCGCGCCGGTGGCCCCCGTGCGCAGCCCGGAGACGGAGGAAGCCACCGAGGAGGCCACGGGCACGGATGAGCTCGTCCTGCCCGACGTCCCCTGGGTCACCATCGTGTGGAACGACCCGGTCAACCTCATGACCTACGTGACGTGGGTCTTCGAGACGTACTTCGGCTATCCCCGCGCCAAGGCGGAGAAGCTGATGATGGACGTCCACACCAAGGGCCGGGCGGTGGTGTCCAACGGTCCGCGCGAGTCCATGGAGCGGGACGCCGAGTCGCTCCAGGGCTACGGCCTGTGGGCAACCTTCGAGAAGGACGAGTGATGGCCCGCGCCTTCCTGCCCGAGGACGGACGCTACGTCGCCCTCCTCGACGACACCGAGCGGTTCATGATCCACGGCCTCATGCAGCAGACCCGGATCGTCCTGTCCCCGGAGGTCGAGCCGACGGGGGATGCCTTCGCGGACGTGGTCGCCTCGATGGGCGTGTCCGTCGCCAGCGAGAACCGGGCCGAGGACCAGGGCGAGGACCAAGGCGAGGAGCGCGATCCGGCGCTCGACCGGTTGCTCCCTGATGCGCACCGCGGTGACGACGCGGTCGCTGCAGAGTTCCGACGCCTCACCGAGGAGGGGCTGCGTCAGCGCAAGAGTGCGAACCTCGACGTCGCCATGGAGCGGCTCGCCGCCGCTGCGAATGACGAAGTGGCGCTCGACGAGTCGCAGGCACCGGCCTTCCTGATGGCGTTGACCGACGTCCGCCTTCTCCTCGGGGAGCGGATGGGCATGCGCACCGAGGAGGACGCCGAACGCCTCCACGCGGCCATGGAGGTCATCGACGATGACGATCC
Organism: Intrasporangium sp.; assembly: GCF_036566125.1. Lineage (GTDB taxonomy): Bacteria > Actinomycetota > Actinomycetes > Actinomycetales > Dermatophilaceae > Intrasporangium. The sequence goes on along the minus strand of NZ_DATCWX010000033.1, from coordinate 5,280 downwards.
GCTCGGCTACGCGATGGCCTGGTATGACTTCCTCACCTGGCTGCAGGAGACGTTGACCCAAGCGCTCATGGACGACGTCTGATAACTGTGTGACACACAGAACTCGCGAGTCGCCGGTGGCCGGCGCCATTCGCACCTAGGCTCAGTCCGTGGAACTCACCATCGTCGGCTGCTCCGGGTCCTTCGCGGGCCCCGATTCGCCCGCCTCGTGCTACCTGCTGCGGGCAGAGTCCGAGGGCCGCACGTGGAGCATCGTGCTCGATCTGGGCAACGGCGCGCTCGGAAACCTCCAGCGTCACATCGACCCGCTCACCGTGGACGCCGTGCTGATCAGCCATCTGCACGTCGACCACTTCATCGACCTGTGCGGTCTCTACGTCATGCTCAAGTACGTGCCCGGCGGCTCCGGGCGGGAGGATGTCCCGGCCTACGGTCCGGATGGACTGGGGGAGCACCTGGCCCACGCCTACGGCAACGAGGCGATCGAGGACGTTCCGGGGATCTTCCAGTTCCGCACGATCCGCGATCGCGAGCCGATCGTCCTGGGCCCGTTCACGATCACCCCCGTGGGTGTGAAGCACACGATCGAGTCCTACGGCTTCCGGGTCGAGGCAGCGGGCCGCACGCTCGCCTACACCGGTGACACCGACCTGTGTGACGCGCTGACACCCCTGATGACCGGCGCGGACCTCGTCCTCGCCGACGCCGCCTTCGTCGACGGGCGCGACGACACCCGTGGCATCCACCTCTCGGGCAGCCGCGCGGCCGAGGCGGCCGTCCGCGCCGGGGGAGTGCAGCGCCTCATGCTCACGCACATGCCGTCGTGGAACGATCCCGACGTCTGCTGCGCGCAGGCCGCCGCAGTGTGGCCGGGTGAGGTGGAGGTCGCCAAGCCGGGTGCCACCTACGTCGTGTGACGCCATGTCGTATGCCGCTGAGCTGGGTGTTACGTCTTCGTGACGTCGGGCGCAGGCTGGGTCAGCAAGCGGGCGGGCGGCCTACCGTTGAGGGATGGCTAGCCTTCTGGGCATGACTGCCACACGACATGACGGACGTGCCCCCGACGAGACCCGCGAGGTCCGGATCACCCGGGGCTGGCTCGACCACGCCGAGGGGAGCGTCCTCGTCGAGTTCGGGCGCACTCGGGTCCTCTGCGCCGCCTCGTTCACCGAGGGAGTGCCCCGCTGGCTCAAGGGAAAGGGCACCGGCTGGGTGACGGCCGAGTACGCCATGCTGCCGCGCGCGACGAACACCCGCTCCGACCGCGAGTCCGTCAAGGGCCGGATCGGCGGCCGCACGCATGAGATCTCCCGGCTCATCGGACGCAGCCTCCGCGCCGTCATCGACACGAAAGCCCTGGGGGAGAACACGATCATCCTGGACTGCGACGTCCTGCAGGCCGACGGCGGGACCCGGACGGCCGCCATCACCGGCGCCTACGTGGCGCTGGCCGACGCCATCGCGGACGCCCGGGCGAAGGGCCTGATCGGCAAGAATGCGGAGCCCCTCATCGGGTCGGTCGCGGCGGTGTCGGTCGGCATCGTCGGCGGGGAGGCGGTCCTCGACCTCGACTACGAGGAGGATGTGACGGCCGGGACGGACATGAACGTCGTCATGACCGGTGACGGTCGGTACATCGAGGTGCAGGGCACCGCCGAGGGCCAGCCGTTCGAGCGAGCCCTGCTCGACGAGCTGCTCGAGCTGGCCGCCAAGGGCTGCGCGGGCCTCACCGCCGCGCAGCAGGAGGCGCTCGACCCGGGCGCCGACGGGCCGGCCTCATGACCAAGGTCGTCCTCGCCACGCGCAACCACCACAAGGTGGAGGAGCTGCGCGAGATCCTCGCTGACGTCTGCGGCGAGCTCGGCCTCGACATCGTCGGCCTGGACGAGTTCCCTGATGCACCAGATGTCGTCGAGGACGGTGTCACGTTCGCGGAGAACGCTGCGCTGAAGGCGAAGTCAGCGGCCGAGACGACGGGACTCCCGGCGCTCGCGGATGACTCAGGACTTGCCGTCGACGTGCTGGGAGGCGCGCCTGGCATCTTCAGCGCCCGCTGGTCCGGGAGCAAGGGACCGGGTGCCGACCGGGCGAACCTCGAGCTGCTGCTCGCCCAGCTCGGCGATGTCCGCGAGGAGCACCGGGGCGCGGCGTTCGTCTGCGCGGCAGCACTCGTCCTTCCCGATGGACGGTCCGCGGTCGAGACGGGCCGCTTCCCCGGCCGGGTCGCTCACGCGCCCCGGGGGACCGGCGGCTTCGGGTACGACCCCATCTTCATCCCCGAGGAGCAGCCGGATCCGGGCAACGCACGCACGCTCGCGGAGTACGCAGCTGAGGAGAAGAACGGCGTCTCGCACCGGTTCCGGGCCTTCCGGGCGCTGGCGCCGCAGCTGAGGGAGCTGCTCGGCCAATGAGCTCCGCCAGCCCGACGGCACCCAATCCGGTCGCCAGCAGACCACCTGCGACGCAGCCGGGTTCGGCCTGGGCGGCTGCCGCGAACGGTCTCGTCGCCGGGCTGCTCACCGTCGGGCTGAGCACCCTCACCGCGGCAGTCCTTGGGTGGCTCGGCGTTGCCGGCGGCCAGGCCGCCCCGGTCGCCGCGGTCAGCAGCGCGTTCATCGACCGGACACCACCGTGGCTCAAGGACCTTGCGATCGCCGCCTTCGGCACGAATGACAAGCGGGCCCTCCTCGTCGGCGTCGTCTTCGTGCTGGCCGTCCTCTGCGCCGTCATCGGCGTCCTCGCCCGGTCCAGGCTCACGGCGGCCCTTGTCGCGTTCGGCGTCCTCGGGGCCGTCGGGGTGGCCGCCGTTCTCTCGCGTCCGGATGCGTCACTCGCTGACGCTGTTCCAACGGTGCTCGGAACGGCCGCGGGTCTGTGGTTCCTCAGCCGCGGCACCCGCCCGGCGCACGCGATGGGCGCCAACAACCCGGCGCGACGCCTCCTGCTGGGTGCAGCGGTAGGCGGCTCAGCGGCATACGTCGGCTGGTTGCTCGGCGGTGACTCGGCGGCGGCCACGGCTTCGCGGGAGGCGATCGCACTCGAACCAGCCCGGGCGACGAAGATCCCGGTGCCGGCGGGCGCCGACCTCAAGGTGCCGGGAGCGACCCCGTTCCTCGTGCCCAATGACGACTTCTACCGGATCGACACGGCGATCATCGTGCCGCGGCTCAACGCCGACGAGTGGCGCCTCCGGGTCACCGGCATGGTCGAGAGAGAGGTCGGGATCGACTGGAACGCCTTGCAGGCCAAGCCGATGCGCGAGGCGCTCGTGACCCTGACCTGCGTCTCCAACGAGGTCGGTGGGGACCTCGTGGGCAACGCCGTGTGGACCGGCTGGCCGGTGCGCGACCTGCTCGCGCAGGCTGGCCCGCTGCCCGGCGCCGACATGGTGCTCCAGACCAGCGCCGACGGGTGGACGTGCGGGACGCCCCTGCCAGCCATGACCGACGGCCGCAACGCCCTGCTCGCCGTGCGCATGAACGGTGAGCCGCTGCCGTTCGAGCACGGCTTCCCGGTGCGGCTCGTCGTGCCGGGGCTGTACGGCTATGTCTCCGCCTGCAAGTGGGTGACCGAGCTGAAGGTGACGACCTTCGCGGAGGACATGGGCTACTGGACCCCGCGGGGGTGGTCCGCCGAGGGGCCGATCAAGACGTCGTCACGGATCGACGTCCCTCGATCGGGCGCCACGGTGTCGGCGGGCCGGGTCGCGGTCGCCGGAGTGGCGTGGGCGCAGCATCGTGGGATAGCCGAGGTGGAGGTCCAGATCGACGACGGTCCATGGACGCAGGCGCGGTTGGCGACAGATGCGAGCATCGACGCCTGGCGCCAGTGGGTCCTCGACTGGGACGCGACGTCCGGAAGTCACACGCTGCGCGTGCGTGCCCGGGACCTGACGGGTACCCTCCAGTCGGCCGATTCGCGACCCCCGGCGCCCAACGGTGCGGAAGGCCTCCACACGGTGACCGTGCGCGTCGAGTGAAGGCTCTCCGGTCAGGCTGGCGCGCCCGCCCCACCGACGATCGCCTCGGCCTCGATCTCGACGAGGAGGTCCGGGTGGATGAGCGCCGAGACCTCGAGCATGGACGCCGTGGGCCGCACGTCCCCGAACACCTCACCGTGGGCTCGGCCGTACTCCTCCCATCGAGAGATGTCCGTGACGAACATCCGGGTGCGGACCACGTCGGCCGGCGTGGCGCCGAGCTCGGCCAGGGCAGCGGTCAGGATCTCGAGGGCCACCGTGGTCTGGACGTAGGGGTCTCCGGCGCCGACGACCTGTCCGTCCCGGACCGCCGTGGTCCCGGACACATGGATCGTGTCGCCGACCCGCACCGCGCGTGAGTAGCCGACGAGGTCCTCCCATGGACTGCCCGTGCTCACCCGTTGCCGCATGCCGTCAGCCTAGGCAACTAGGCTGGTCCCCGGCTCTCGAGGTCAGCGGAGCCGCCAGGCGGACGTGGTGGAACTGGTAGACACGCAGGATTTAGGTTCCTGTGCCATCGGCGTGCGGGTTCGAGTCCCGCCGTCCGCACTCCCGTGAACGATCCCGACGAAGGAGACCCCGTGAGCGACCGACTCGAGCCGGGCGACCAGGCCCCCGACTTCACGCTTCCCGACGACACCGGCGCATCGGTGAGCCTTCGGGACTTCCGCGGCCGGAAGGTGATCGTCTACTTCTACCCGGCCGCGATGACGCCGGGGTGCACGAAGCAGGCCTGCGACTTCAGCGAGTCGCTCGAGTCGCTCCGGCGGGACGGGTACGAGGTCATCGGGATCAGCAAGGACAAGCCGGCCAAGCTGGCGAAGTTCCGCGAGCGTGACGCGCTGACCATCCCGTTGCTGTCCGACGAGTCCCTCGACGTCCACCGTGCCTACGGCGCTTACGGGGAGAAGAAGCTCTACGGCAAGACGATGGAGGGCGTGATCCGCTCGACGTTCGTCCTCGACGAGGACGGCGTCGTCTCGCACGCCCTCTACAACGTCAAGGCCACCGGTCACGTCGCGAAGCTCCGACGTGACCTTGGCATCGCGGCCTGACACCTGCCGAGACCACCCGCGACTAGAGTCGACCTCAGCCTGCCGAAAGGACGCGTCATGACCGACACCGCACGAATCGAGAGGGACCTCGAGGCCGCTCGAGCCCGCCTCGAGGGGACCGTCAACGAGCTCGCCTACCGGGCACAGCCCAAGGTCATCGCCCAGCGTCAGGCGGACAGTCTCAAGCTCAGGCTCATCGAGGCCACGCACACGCCCGACGGCAGCCTCCGTGTCGAGCGGGTTGCT
>NZ_DATCWX010000029.1:0-6257 GCF_036566125.1 Intrasporangium sp. | reverse complement strand
GGTCGGTCAGCTCGGCGACGCGAGCCTCGAGCTCCCCGAGCGACTCCCAGTGGTCGCGCGAGGCGAGCTCGACCCGGTGGAACATCGCGTTGCGGATGAGCACCGTGAATGCCCGCTCGTTGGCCGTGATGGGTCGGGTGGGTGGCGCGACCTCCGCCTCCCGGGACAGTGCCGTCGACACGGCCTCCGACGGGTTGACGAGGTCCTCCCACTCGTCGAGCAGGCTCGAGTCGGTCTGCCGGACCAGCTCGCCGAGCCACTCGATGATGTCCTCGAGCTCGTCGCTGCGGTGGGACTCGGGGACGGTGTGCCGCAGCGTCCGGTAGGCATCGGTGAGGTAGCGCAGCACCAGCCCCTCGGAGCGCGAGAGGCCGTAGGCCGAGACGAATTCGTTGAACGTCATGCCGCGCTCGTACATCTCGCGGACCACCGACTTCGGCGACAGGGCATCGGCCGAGACCCACGGATGGGTCTGCCGGTAGGTCGCCAGCATCGCCTCGAGCAGGTCCCCGAGGGGCTTGGGCCAGGTGACCTCCTCCAGCCGCTCCATCCGCTCCTCGTACTCGATCCCGTCGAGCTTCATGGCCGCGACGGCCTCCCCGCGGGCCTTGTGCTCCTGGGCCCAGAGGACCTGGCGGGGATCCTCGAGGATCGCCTCGATGACCGAGACGATGTCGCGCGCATAGGTCTCTGACTCCGGGTCGAGGGTGTCCATCACCGCGAGGGCGAAGGGCGCGAGCGGCTGGTTGAGCGCGAAGTCGCGCTGGAGGTCGATCGTCAGCGCATGACGACGCCCGGATGCATCGGCGTTGGAGAGCCTCTCGACGACGCCGGACGTCAGCAGCTCCCTGGCGAGGACGAGCGCATGCCGGCCCAGCCGGCGCTGGTCCTTGTCGTCGTGGTGGCTCTCCCTGATGAGACGCACCGCGTGCGCCACGGGATTGCCCTCTCTGGCCAGGAGGTTGATGAGCACCGCGTGGGACATCCGGAGTCTGGGCTGGAGCGGCTCCGGCTCGGCGGCGATGAGCCGCTCGAACGTCTCGCGCGACCAGCTCACGAACCCCTCGGGCGCCTTTTTGCGCTGGACCTTGCGCTGCTTCTTCGGGTCGTCGCCGGCCTTCTCGAGGGCGCGGAGGTTCTCGATGACGTGCTCCGGCGCCTGGGCGACGACCCAGCCCCGCGCGTCGAAGCCGGCTCGCCCGGCCCGCCCGACGATCTGGTGGAACTCCCGGGCCTTGAGCAGCCGCTGTCTGGTGCCGTCGAACTTCGTCAGCCCGGTGAGCAGGACGGTGCGGATCGGCACGTTGATGCCGACGCCGAGCGTGTCGGTGCCGCAGATGACCTTGAGCAGGCCGTCCTGGGCCAGCTGCTCGACGAGTCGTCGGTACTTCGGCAGCATGCCGGCGTGGTGGACCCCGATGCCGTGCCGCACGAGCCGTGTCAGGGTCCGGCCGAAGCCCGCCCCGAACCGGAAGCCACCGATCCGGTCGGCGATCGCGTCGCGTTCCTGGCGCGTCGTGATTCGGGCGCCGACGAGGGCCTGGGCGCGCTCGAGCGCCGCGGCCTGCGTGAAGTGCACGACGTAGACGGGCGCCCGGTCGTGCTCGAGCAGCTCCTCGATGGTCTCGTTGATCGGCGTCTCGGCGTAGGAGAACTCGAGCGGCACCGGCCGTTCGGTTCCGGTGATGACGGCCGTGGCCCGCCCCGTCCGCCGGGTCAGGTCGTCGCGGAACATCGTCACGTCGCCGAGGGTCGCGGACATGAGGATGAACTGGGCCTGCGGGAGCTCGAGGATCGGCACCTGCCAGGCCCAGCCGCGATCCGGCTCGGAGTAGAAGTGGAACTCGTCCATGATGACGAGGCCGACATCGGCGGCCGCCCCCTCGCGGAGGGCGAGGTTGGCGAGGATCTCGGCCGTGCAGCAGATGATGGGAGCGTCGGAGTTGACCGACGCGTCGCCGGTGATCATCCCGACGTTCTCGGCGCCGAACTGGTCGACGAGGGCGAAGAACTTCTCGGACACGAGCGCCTTGATCGGGGCCGTGTAGAAGGAGACCCGGTCCTCGGCGAGGGCGGTGAAGTGGGCGGCGCTGGCAACCAGTGACTTCCCGGAGCCCGTGGGCGTCGAGAGGACGACGTTGCTGCCACTCAGGACCTCGAGGAACGCCTCCTCCTGGTGCGGGTACAGGGTGAGCCCCTGGTCGGTCGCCCACCCGACGAACGCCTCGTAGAGGGAGTCGGGGTCGACGTCCCGCGGGATGCGCTCGGTGAGGTTCTTCACCCCGCGAGTATGCCGCCTCAAAAACGATGCCGTATGCCGCTGGGCTGGCTTCCCGACGCGTCTCCCCTCGGGCGGCCCCGGGGTCAGGCGGCGCAACCACCCAGTGCGATCGTGCGATCGATCGTGTTGATCTGGTCCTGGACGCTCCGGAGCTCGTCCTGCAGGGCCTGCAACCTGGCAGTCTCGGCGATGATCGCGTCGTTGTTGGCCTTCTCCTGCGCCTCGAGGTCGCGGATCGCCGCTTGCTCGGTGCCGACCTGAACGTCCAGGGACGTGAGCTGGCCGTGCAGCGTGGACAGCTGAGCTTCCGTGGCGGAGATCTCGGCCTTGAGCTGGTTCAGCTGCGTGACCAGGGCACCGATCCGGGTCTGCAGGTCGAGGATGGCACCCTCCTCAGGCGTGGTCTGGCCGCTGAGGTCGGCGAGCTCGGCGACCAGTACGTCCAACTGCGCCTGAACGTCGCTCTCTTGGGCCCGAAGGCTGTCCAGCGCCTTCTGCAGGACGGAGATCTCGCCGACAACGCTGGCCTGCTGCGCGGTGGCCGCGTCCAGAGTGAGGTGCCGCGTCTTGAGGCTCGCCTCGAGCTCGACGCCCTTGGCTTCGAGGTCGGCGAGCTGCTGATTGGCCTGGTCGATCTGCGCCTGTAGATCCGTTCCCTGTGTCTGCAGGGCGGTCCGCTGCGCCGTCAGGGACGCGATCAGGTCCGCGTTCTGCGTCGCCGCAGCCTTGAGGAGGTTGTCCTGCACGGTGCCGCGGGACGCGAGCTGGTTCAGGACTCCGTTGCAGCTGCCGCTGGTCGTGGAGGTCGCCGCGGCAGACGCCGGGCCACCGGAGAAGAGCAGACCGACGAGGGCCGCCGGGACCACCAATGCCGCCGCGGCGCGACGGCCGGATGAGGTCCGCCGTATGACGGGGGCCCTTCTTGCGAACTTTTCGAAACCGGACATGTCTGGGTGCTGCCTTCTGTTGGACACCCCGAGCCATCTGCTTTCCGGGCATCGTAGATGGGCGGGGTCACCTCACGCATGAGAATCGACGTGCTGGCACGGCATGCGGATCGGATTCACAGGTGGGACCTCAGCACGTCGACCTCGCAACCCGGTTCGAACGGGTCGAAGCCGTGCTCGATGAGCCAGCGGATCGCCGTCAGGCTCCGCAGTGACCACCAGCCGCGGATCACGTCGAGGTCGAGGTCCCCGCCGTAACCGGCGACGACGTCGGCGAGGTGCTCCGGGTGTCCGAGCGTCAGAATGGCGAGGTCGAACATGGCGTCTCCTCGACCGGCCTCGGACCAGTCGACCACGCCGGTGATCTGGTCCCCGTCAACGAACACATGGGCGACCTGGAGGTCGCCGTGCACGAACACCGGTGTCCAGGGTCGGAGCGCAGCCTCGGCGATCTCGCGGTTTCGCGTGACCAGCTCAGCGGGAAGGACGTCGTTCGCCAGGAGCCAGGTGCACTCGTGGTCCAGGTCCGTGGTCCTCTCGTCGAGGCTCGCCCCGGGCCACGGAGGCATGGGCGCGTCATGCAGCTTCCGCACCATGGCCCCCGCCGCGCCCCACGCTGCCGACGACGCGCTCGACGGCTCGCCGAGGCGGCCGAGCGCCGTCCCCGGGAGAGCGGCGAGCGCGAGCACGGGCGGCTTGCGCCACAAGACCTGCGGAGTCGGGATCGGCGCCATGGCCATCGCCTCGACCTCGACGTCGGTGCGGTTCTGGTCGGCGTCGATCTTGAGGAACACCTCGCCTACCCGGAGCGTCGCGCAATCGTGATGGGCCACCACGACCTCAACCTGATCGGACATCGACCCTCCGTCACTGGGCACTGGACACGGTCCGCCGGCGGGGCAGGCGGTCCGGGACGAGAAGGAGCACCGCCATGGCGACGAGCGAGCCGACCACCGTCTCGAGCAACCGGTCGCCCAGCAGTGGCCCGACCGGCGAGGGTGCGACGAGCTGTCCCATCATCAGCGCCAGCGGCGTGACGAAGAGCAGGGCCAGGGCGTAGTTCCGCCCGACGAACAGCTCCGCCAACACCTGCAGTGCCGCGATGACGACCACTGCCCACACGCCCTGCTGCGGCGAACGGGCCAGCACGGCTGCGGCGATCCCGATCCCGAGCAGCGTGCCGACCATGCGCTGCAGGCCGCGCACGAGGCGTGAGGCCAGGTCGGGACCGGCCAGGACGACGACCGCCGCCACCATGGCCCAGTACGGGTGTTCCCAACCGAGACCCGTGGCCAACGCTCCTGCCGCGGAGAGTGCCACGACGTAGCGAAGCAGGTGGGCCCGTGACCCGACGGGGTCCAGGGCGTCCCGGAACCGGGGCCTCGGGAGTGATGGGCGCACCCACGAGCCCGGCTCCCGAAGGACGCCGACGTGGCCGACCAGCAGCGAGAAGCCAGCGCTCGCCGCGGCGATCGCGGGGGCAATGATCAGGTCGACGGGCTCAGCCGGGACGATGGCGCACACTGCGAGCCCGAACACGAGGAACAGCGGACCGGGCGGGTGCCACGCGTAGGCGTCGGAGGTGAGCGAACCCCAGGCCGCGAGCAGGGCGCCGACCGGGACGACCAGCCAGCGCGACCCCGGCGCGAGCGACACAGCGACACCAAGGGTCACGGACACGACGAGGGCCAGCCCCGCGATCACCTGCATGCCCGTCCGGTCGGCGCGCGGGTGCGCCCGGCCGTAGAGCGAGGTGAACGCGCCGAAGGCGGCGTACGGCGTCCACTCCGGCCGGCCCACCGAGACGAGGAGGAGCAGCGGGACGAGAACCGAGATGCCGGCCCGCACGGCGACGCGGTGCGCGCCCCGGTGGGGACCGACCGTGACGAGCCTCCGGCCGAGCCGGCGGACGTGACCAGCACCCGACGGCGCCGGACGCGGTGCACCTCCGGACTCCATGGACTTCAACCTAGGCCCCGTCCCTGAGACGCCGAGAAGTGCTTTTCGGCCGAGCATGGGTAGGCACTTCCGTGTGAAAGTCTTGGGAGTCAATGCGTTGTTCCACGACCCATCGGCGGCGCTCGTCGTGGACGGACGTGTTGTTGCTGCCGCGGAGGAGGAGCGGTTCAGCCGACGCAAGCACGGCAAACGGCCGGTGCCATTCTCGGCCTGGGAGCTGCCGGAGCTGTCCATGCGGTGGTGTCTCGAGCACGCCGGCCTCGTGCCGCAGGATCTCGACGCCGTCGCGTACTCCTTCGACCCCCAGCTCGCCAAGCCGGCGGAGGACATGGGGCTCGACGACCCCTGGGACCACCTGAGGCGGCTCTACGCCGAGCGCGCACCCGAGTTCATCGCGTCGGCGCTGCCGGGACTGGACCGGTCCAAGGTGCGCTTCGTCGCGCACCACGTCGCACACGCGGCGTCGGCCGCTCTGGCCGCTCCGGTCCCGCAACCGGGTCGGCCGGCCAGCGTCCTCGTGCTCGACGGTCGAGGTGAACAGGCCTCCCACCTCTCCGGGCGCTATGAGGACGGGCGCCTGGACACGCTGGCGACGCAGCAGCTGCCGCACTCACTGGGCCTGCTCTACGAGTCGCTGACGGAGCACCTCGGGTTCCTCCGCTCCAGCGACGAGTTCAAGGTCATGGCCCTCGCGTCCTACGGTCGTCCGCGGCACCTGGACTGGTTCCGGGACAACGTGTTCGCGACGGAGACCGGGGGATTCGAGGCGCCCATCCCGGAGTGGTCGGAGTTCGCGCCGCCCCGGCCGAAGGGTGACGGCGAGTGGTCCGAGGCCCATGCCGACCTCGCCTGCAGCGTCCAGGCACGGCTCGAGGAGGTGCTCGTGGACCTCGCCACATGGCTGCATGCCCGCACCGGTGACCGCACCCTGTGCCTCGCGGGCGGCGTGGCGCTCAACTGCGTCGCGAACAGCCGCGTCTGGCGGGAGTCGCCATTCGACGAGGTCTGGGTGCAGCCAGCCGCTGGCGATGCGGGCACGTCGCTCGGGGCGGCCCTGCAGCTGACGGCGG